>JBOEHG010000011.1:0-143534 GCA_050633825.1 Cellvibrionaceae bacterium
TATCTAAATGAATAAATAATGCCTGCTCACATAAATGAATTAATGAGTCACTTGTATTGATAATTTAATTACCATCTACACAAGTGCCCACACGCATTGCTTGATTTTAGTTTTTAAAAAGCTTGATTAATGCTGGATTAATCAGTTTTTTGCTTCACAATTAAGGCCTTACCTCAACCGTGGGAGGCGCATTATACGCCGCTTTTAACTAATGTAAACCCTTATTTTTCAATGATTTGAACTTTAGTTAAAATCGCTGATTTGCTGTGCTTTTTGCTTACATAGCTGCTCAAGCGAGGCGCGCATTATACGGCTGTTTTGGTATAGCGCAAGCCTTTATTTCATTAAATTTCAAATTATTTTAAAAATCCGAATTGGCCAATAAAGACTAGACGTAAAAGCAGTCTTTTCAAGGAAATAAAAGCGCTATTCAGCGCTTTTATTTTTCAGTTGCAGTACCCACGAAACAGGACCACTAAGAGTATAAATAAGCGCCAGCGCAAAAAGAACGATGGGCGGGTCAATTGTTACCGCAATAAAAATTAAAACCGTTAATAACATCGCCACAAACGGTACACGACGATCCTTATCCAATCCCTTGAAACTTAGGTAACGCAAGTTAGAAACCATCAATATCCCGACAAATGATACCAGCAGCGCAGCAATAACGGATATTTCTGTTGTCAGCTCCAAACTGCTACCCAACCAAACACCCGCTGCCACGAGAGTCGCCGCTGGAGGACTTGCCAAGCCTGTAAAATATCGGCTATCACTTACGCCTGCATGCGTATTAAATCGCGCTAAACGGATAGCCGCGCAAGTAGCAAAGATAAACGCAGCCGCTAGCCCAAACTTGCCCAAAGGCTGCAAGCCCCAGCTATACACGACTATTGCGGGCGCAAGCCCAAACGAGACCATATCGGACAAGCTATCATATTCAACACCAAAGGCACTTTCGGTATGAGTCATCCGAGCAACACGTCCATCGAAGCCATCTAAAATCTGAGCCGCGAATATAGCCCAAGCTGCATGATCAAAATGTCCACCCATTGCAGCAAGAATCGCGTAAAACCCACCAAAGAGCGCACCCGTTGTAAAGAGGTTCGGCAAAAGATAGACGCCCTTGTGGCGTACTTTTTCACCGTTTTCGGATACTTCTTCTATATGCTCATCAACAGGAATAAAACCATCGCTTGGGCTTTGCTCCTTAGATTTAGCAGGCTCCGGTATATCAATAGCATCGGGGACCGACTTAATATGCTTCGTCATTACAACCTCAAAAAATATAGTGGTTAGACAATAATACGCTTAATCATATTAATAAACAAAACACCGCTCAAAC
The DNA here is from genome assembly GCA_050633825.1 of Cellvibrionaceae bacterium. GTDB lineage: Bacteria > Pseudomonadota > Gammaproteobacteria > Pseudomonadales > Cellvibrionaceae > CANLBN01. The sequence continues at coordinate 1,343 of JBOEHG010000011.1, forward strand.
TACATGGACGTCGTGAATGTCATTTTTGCAGGAGTATAAAATGATCCAGAATCCATGCGCTCGCGGCATACCCCACATCCTGCACATAAAAACGCGGCTCCTGCCTTAAGGCAAGAGCCGCGCTCGAATATCACTAAAGCAAAGGCTTACTGATTAGTTTTTGCTTTTATCAATGATTTTTTCAGATGTAATCCAAGGCATCATTGCACGCAGTTCTGCACCTACTTTCTCAATACCGTGAGCAGCATTATTACGACGATATGCCGTCATTGATGGGTAGTTAGTTGCGCCTTCAGCAATAAACATTTTCGCATATTCACCATTCTGAATACGCTTAAGTGCATTCTTCATGGCAGCTCTTGATTCATCATTAATAACTTCAGGACCAGTAACATATTCACCATACTCTGCATTATTAGAAATTGAGTAGTTCATGTCCGCAATACCACCTTGGTACATAAGATCAACAATCAACTTTAATTCGTGCAAGCATTCGAAATATGCCATTTCTGGTGCGTAACCGCCCTCAACCAAGGTGTCAAAGCCTGCTTTCACCAATTCAACAGCACCACCACACAATACAGCTTGCTCACCGAAGAGATCTGTTTCAGTTTCATCTTTAAATGTGGTTTCGATAATGCCAGTACGACCGCCACCAACACCTGAAGCATAAGATAACGCCAATTCTTTCGCAGTACCTGAAGCATCTTGGAATACGGCGATTAAATCAGGAATACCACCACCGTTAACAAACTCACTACGTACTGTGTGGCCCGGGGCTTTAGGTGCGATCATGATAACGTCTAGATCAGCACGGGGAACGACTTGATTATAGTGAATAGCGAATCCGTGAGCGAAAGCTAAGGTCGCACCTTGCTTAATATTTGGCTCAATAACTTCATTATACAACTGACCTTGGAACTCATCAGGCGTCAAGATCATAACAATATCAGCAGAGGCTACAGCAGCAGGTACATCAGCAACCTTTAAGCCATGCGCTTCTGCTTTAGTAACAGATGATGAGCTTGGGCGCAGACCTACAGTGACATCTACACCAGAGTCTTTTAGATTACATGCATGGGCATGCCCTTGAGAACCGTAACCGATGATGGATACTTTTTTGCCTTTGATGATTGATAGATCACAATCTTTATCGTAATAAACTTTCATTTCAAATTACCTGTAAGTATGTATTTTTGTTGTACGAGAAAGGCAAGAAGACCACAGACTTCTTACCCATAAATTCAGGAGGGGGATTATAAGGAATGCCTTCTGTTGCGTAAAATGATATATTTAGAAAATACTATTTCATTATATGCAACACTAAACAAAGACTATTATGGATACACGATCATTACAGCTCTTTCTTCACCTCAGTGAAACCTTACATTTTGGCAAAACAAGTCAAGCCATGCATCTTAGCCCATCGGCATTAACACGTACGATTCAGCAACTTGAGGAAAACTTAGATACACCTTTATTTGTTCGCGACAATCGCTCTGTATCACTCACACGGTCAGGAAAGTTATTCCAAGAATATGCAAGGGAATCACTGCACCAATGGCAGCTATTTCAAAACTCATTAATGGAAGAGACACAAGAATTACAAGGAGACATAAGTATTTATTGCTCTGTCACTGCAAGCTATAGTTTTTTATATAATATTTTAAGCGACTTCCGGTCCGCACATGACAAAATTGGTATTCGCTTACATACTGGTGACCCAGAGCACGCAATCACTCGCATCCAACAAAATGAAGAAGATGTATCCATTGCCAGCCGCCCTTATAAATTACCAACCACGCTAGCCTTTAAACGTATTGCCGCATCGGCACTGGTCATGATTGCCCCTATTGGACAAAAAAACATAAAAGAGTGGGACAAAACACCCATGATTCTTTCAGAAGAAGGCATTATTCGAAAAAGAATGGATAAATGGTTTCAACAAAACACTATCAAACCCAACGTCTATGCGCAGGTGGCCGGTAATGAAGCCATCGTCAGTATGGTAAGCCTAGGTTTTGGTATCGGTGTTGTACCTGAAATTGTTCTGAATAATAGTCCGCTAAAAAGAAAGGTGACTATCGTAGACAATCAACCTGAATTAGACCCGATTGAAGTAGGGCTGTGCACACAAAAGAAACGCCTACAAAGCCCCATTATAAGCGCACTGTGGGACTCTTTATCAACATAGACAAGTATATAATGAGATAGATTTCGCCAAGGTTCATGCCGCTCGAAAAGTTATCACAACTTAAGTAAACTGCATACTTTAGTTTTATATAGGGAATAAGGACAATAATATGCATATTATTATTTTGGTGGCATTGATATTACTTGTGTTTTTCTTCGCATTACAACACAAAAGAAAATCAACACAGCAAGCAGTAGACCCAAGTAAGCAATCAAGCTTTCCTCAAAAAATTGCTTTTATTTCGAAAGGAAAACTCTTTTATCAAAACCACGAAAAAACTCATGAGCTGCAAAGCCCATACATTCAAGGCGTTATTGATAAAATAGAGCGCAGCAAAGAAATAAATGCATGGAAACAAAACACATCTCTTGACACCTCCTTCACAGGCAAAGAGAAAGAACCCTTTGATGATCGGGCCAATATAAAATTTGTATCCGCTGAGTTTATCACTCCCAATAAACTCCTTTACTTTTTAGCAGATGATCGTATGGGAGGATTATTTGAGTTTGACTTTACGGAACAACAAGAAAAGCGTTTATTACACAAACAAAACTTATTTTATCAAAGCTTATCGTATAACAATAATTCCAATAAATTATTATTCTCTCAACAGTATCAAAATGGCATAGCCAACATTGGTATATCCGCAACAGATGGAAGCAATATCAAAGAACTGACCGGTGGAGACACTTTAGACTCTGCGCCATGCTGGGTGCAAGACACTCAAGATCAAATTTTATTTCAATCCTCTGGCTTAGCCAGAGGAGAACATGGAAACATTATTGCTTACGGGCCCTCAAGCATCATGATGCTTGATCTATCTACTCAAGAGATTAGCCCTGTATTAGAGCATAGTAATTTTGATTTTATATCACCAAAAGTAGCACAACACGGGGATTTATATTTTATTCGTCGGCCCTATACTATTCCAAACTATTCTTATGGAAACGCGTTCATTGATCTTATTGCACTGCCTTTCAGATTATTACGCACCTTGTTTCACTACTTAAATTTTATGTCTTTGGTTTACAGTGAAAAACCTCTCACTAGCGCTTCCGGACCTAAAGTGACAGCAGATCTTAAAAATATTTTATTAAAAGGCAAACAAATTGATGCTGAAAAAGCACTACGCACAGAGAAGCGAATCCAAGGAGTCCCATCATTGGTACCGAAGAGCTGGCAATTGATACGTAAAACACGCAGCGGTAAAGAGATGATTATCGCTGAAAATGTAGCTTCTTTTTATTTAACAGATGAAGACATCATTATCTATTCTAATGGCATTGGCATTTTTGAAGCTAACGAAGAATGTCATAATGTGTTGGCCCGCGATAAACTTATCAATGAAATTTGCGTAGAAACAAAAAAGCCACTTTAAAAGTGGCTTTTTGACACTTAAAAAACCATCAAAGTTTGAGTATTTTCTCACCTCGGCTAATACCTGAAACACCGGTACGGACCACCTCAAGAATCACTGACTCGCCAACTGACTCAATAAAGGCTGTTAGCTTTTCAGCATCACCCGACAGCTGAATAGTGTAAGTGCTTTGAGTGACATCAATAATTTGACCTCGAAAGATATCAACACACCGTTTAATTTCTTCACGCATACTGCCGGTGGCACGTAGTTTTATCATCATCAATTCTCGCTCAATATGAGAACCTTCTGATAAATCCACCAACTTAACCACATCAATTAATTTATTGAGGTTTTTAGTGATTTGCTCAATCGCAATGTCATCTCCCACTGTCGTCAACGTAAGTCGAGATAGTGAAGGGTCTTCAGTTGGCGCAACATTAAGTGTTTCAATATTGTAACCACGCTGGGAAAACAAACCGACAACACGTGATAATGCACCCGACTCATTTTCCATTAATACTGAAATTATTCGTCTATTCATGCTGTACGCTCCGTTTTACTTAAGAACATATCCCCTACTGACTGCAATGGAATTTGCATAGGATAAACGTGCTCACTAGGATCAACATAAATATCCATAAAGACGACTCGGTCCTTCATAGCAAAACATTCTTCAAGCTTACTTTCTAACTCTTCACGCTTCGTTACTTTCATTCCAACATGACCATAAGCCTCGGCCAATTTAACAAAGTCCGGTAACGAATCTTCATAAAGAATTTCTGAATAGCGGCCTTCATAATTCATATCCTGCCACTGCTTCACCATACCTAAGGCTTGGTTATTGATATTAATAATTTTGATCGGCAAGTTATATTGCTTGAGAGTTGATAACTCCTGAATACACATCTGTACGCTACCTTCACCGGTAACACAAACAACACAGGCATCACGGTCGGCAAACTGTGCGCCCATGGCAGCTGGGATACCAAAACCCATGGTACCTAAACCGCCCGAAGTTACCCAACGACGCGGCTTATCAAACAGATAATACTGGGCGGCAAACATTTGATGCTGACCAACATCGGTGGCAACAATGGCATCACCCTGAGTGACCTTATAAACTGCCTGTACCACTTCTTGTGGCTTAAGCATTTCAGTGGAAGTATCAAAACGGTTTTGCGTATACAAACCGTGTTTATTTCGCCAATCGTTAATCGATTCCCACCAGCTTTCAAGCGCAGTGTTATCCACCTTATCTTTACCTTGATGAACAAGGGAAAGCATCTCTTCAAGAACCGTTTCCGCAGGGCCTACAATAGGAATATCTGCTGTAATTGTTTTAGAGATCGAAGCTGGGTCAACGTCGATATGTACGATCTTGGCATTGGGGCAAAACTTATCCAGAGCATTGGTCACACGATCATCAAAACGTGCACCCACGGCAAAAATCAAATCACTTTTGTGCATAGCGGTATTGGCTTCATAAGTGCCATGCATACCTAACATGCCAACAAATTGCTTATCCGTACTCGGGTAGGCACCTAAGCCCATTAAAGTACTGGTAACAGGGTAACCTAATGTTTGAGCCATCTCTGTCACCAACTCAGGTGAACGACCATGTATGGCACCACCACCGATATAAAACATCGGTTGCTTAGCGGATAAAATCGCATTAACTGCTTTTTTAATTTGCCCACTATGACCTTTTTGCACCGGGTTATATGAGCGCAAACTGATTGTTTCTGGGTAGCTATACTCGAACTTACGGCTTGGGTCGGTAAAGTCTTTAGGGATATCAATAACAACAGGGCCTGGTCGACCTGATGCAGCGATGTAGTATGCTTTTTTAACAATTTTGGGAATGTCTGCCGGATCTTGCACCAAAAAACTGTGTTTTACGATCGGACGAGAAACACCAATCATATCGGTTTCTTGGAAAGCATCTTGTCCAATTTTGTCGCTGGGCACCTGACCAGAAAGAACAACCATCGGGATAGAATCCATAAAGGCTGTTGCGATACCGGTAATAGCATTGGTTGCACCCGGACCAGACGTCACTAGTACAGAACCTACTTTTCCGGTAACACGAGCGTAAGCATCAGCCGCATGAGTTGCTGATTGCTCATGTCGGACAAGAATGTGCTTAACTTTATCTTGCCTGAAAATGGCATCGTAAATATGAAGCGCTGCCCCACCGGGGTAACCAAATAAGGTATCAACACCTTCATCACTAAGTGCACGGATTAACATATCTCCGCCTGAGAGCATTTCCACTTTTGTATCCTCGTTTTACTGTCATGAATAAATACAAAACCACAGCAGTGCTTCTTTCGTTAAACAGAAACATTAATCGAAAGAATCACAGATTTAGGTTTTGCAATTTAAAAGCGTCTACCACTCAAGCTTATTAGCTTAAATAGAGCACGCTGCGGAAAGGGCCATGAACTAACCGGTAAGTTAGCAGTTCAGGAGAAATCTCTCAGCCGACGGTAATCGACTGGAAAAAACTCATAAACCTCAGCTTGGAGTGTGGTTTACGCCTCACGCCGCGCGACCTGCTACTGTGAACAGATCTATAAATAGCGAGTATAATGATTATTCCAACAGGCGCAAGCTTATTAGAGAGAATTAAATAGCCAAGACTTATACTTCAGTAATAGCACGAGAGATAAGCTTTTCACACGATATGCAAATGTGACCCAGAACACGCTTTAGAAAACCACCTCCCCAGTCATTCGCCAAAACATACCGCTAATCCATAAGTGATAGAAACAGCTTTTGGGAATCGATTTAATACCCTCATCCGATCAATTAGCTTCAATCATCAATGAAGAACTAAGGTCACTAGGAAGTAATTAAAGGAATAAAAGGAATTTACCACCTAAGGATAGGTGATTGATAAAATAGGGTTATTAGGGATAAAAATGTAAATCGACCACAATGGATATAAAAGGAATGCTCTTTTAAGGATGAATCAGGGACGGCCTCTGCTTTTATGGATGAATGCAGAGGAAACCAAAAAACCGTACGCTCTGAGAAGACGTACGGTTTTTTATTGCCCGACAAAAAATAACTCGCTTCAATTTCTTAACTTTCCACATGTTTACAACTTCACAATACATTACTCCAACGCAAAATATAGCTAAAAACTATGGATTACTTAACAGTGATGATTTAAAACTTTTAAAAGCCATTGGCAAAATGAGACCTCCATCACAAGAGAAGCCTGAGAGAGCTTAATTATGCAGAAATTACTTCAATTTTCATAAAATGGGATTATTATCCCATTTTATGAAAAAGACAACGATGCTAAAAACAATCATCCTTAGGCTTCTAAAGCCTATCGTGCACCTGTTGATCAAAAATGAAATATCCCACAGTGAGTTCTCGGAAATTGCAAGAAAGGCATACGTAGAGGTAGCACATAGAGATTTTGCATTACCCAATAGAAAAAGTACGACATCAAGAGTCGCTGTACTTACCGGCCTCAGTAGAAAGGAAGTTGTCAGGTTATCTGAAGATAAAGAGTCATTATCGAAACCCAAAATCAATCATAACCGAGCCGCCAGAGTGATTACGGGCTGGCTAAATGATAAAGAGTTTCAAGCTGCTAATGGCACAGCAAAACGATTGCCCCTCAAGGGGAACAACAGTTTTGCAACACTGGTTGAACGTTATAGCGGTGATATTACCAGCGGTGCCATTATCGATGAACTTACACGAATAGGCGTTGTTAGCGTTGAAGATAAAACCCATATCCGTTTAGAAAAGTCGGGGTATATACCAGATAAAGATGAGATAGAACAAATTAATATTTTATCAAACTGCGCTGAAAACTTATTCAGCACAGGTTTATTCAACATCAATAAAACTGAAAAGGAGGATTCAAGATTCCAAAGGCAACTCACCCATCGGGATGTAAATAGAGAAATAGCCGACAAATTTGCCGAACTTTGTCATACCAAATCATTAACGCTATTGCTGGAATTAGATGATTGGCTAAAACAGCAAAAAGCCACAACAAACTCTGATGCAAAGGAAACCAAAACACGCATTGGATTAGGAATATACCACTTTGAGGATTAAAACCATGAGGAAATTAAACAAGTACGTTACAGGGGATTTTAAAAAAATAACTCTCTTTTCATATTCAAAAATTTTAGCTACTGTTTTATTGCTTAGCATTCTATCCGCCTGTGGAGGCGGTGGCGGCGGTAGCGATAGTGATTCAGGAGAATTAATAGGAACAGGATTCACTGGTAAAACAGCCATTGGAGCAGCAATTGCCAATGCAGAAATTAGAATAAAATCATTAAATGGTCAGATTATCAGCACCACAAGTGATGCCGAAGGTAACTTCTCTGCTGGCGAATTAAGAGAAAAAATAGAAGAAAGAGGACCGTATTTATTAAGAGTCACCCAAAATAATGGAGCATTTCTCTATAGTATCGCTCATCAAGAAAACGCAACAACAGTTGATAGTGATTCAGTATCCATTCAAGTCAATATTCACCCTTACACTGATTTGATTATCAGAAACTGGTTTGCACAACAATCGTTAAATATTGATAGTGAATTTTCAAGTGACAGCGCTATTAGCGAACTACCTTCTGTTACCGAGATTAATAATATCAGCGATGAGTTTTTGGCTATATTACAAAACACATTAGAAGCAAATAGTGCACCGGCAGATACCAACTTGATTTCTACACCCTTTGAAGTCAATGGTGAAGGTTTCGATGGCTTTCTTGATAATAGCCAAGTCATTATCAATAACAATCTTATCAACGTTATTATTAATCAGCCTGTGGTTAACAATCCCATTTTTAATACGATCATTACAAATGTTGATTTAAATACAGACTTCACTGATGCAAACGATGCTGCGCCTTCCTTGCCTGGAGAAGTACGGGTATTACCCACCGATATTGATAGTGAAGCACTTGTTGTATGGACACCATCAATAGATGATAAAGGTGTCGCTTTCTATAATATTTATCGCGATGGCATTTTAGTCAGTACAACACCTTTCCCGGTATTTATTGATATGGGTTTATCAGCGGGGATTAATTACGAATATACTGTCGAAGCTATCGATGGGCGTGGGCAATCTTCAGGTCAAAGTAATGCGATTTCGATTATATTGGATACCCCTGATACTACCGCGCCACCCACTGCAACAGATGTAGTGCTAACAGACAATACGAATAATATCTCACTGAATTGGACGCAAAGTGAAATTAATGATGTTGTAGGGTTTAATATTTATCGCGGGACTCCCGGGAATGTTGCGATTATCCCTGCCAGCCTGTTAACCACCATTACAACAACTGCACACACTGATTTTGACGTAATGTCAGGTACGACCTATTGCTACCGTATCGTTACCTTTGATGCGGCTGGCAATGAATCTGCCCCGACAGCAGAAGAGTGTCTAACACTTGGTGGTGTAGCCCCTACTCCTTCTTCGGTTAGTTTTTCTTCCGGCAGTTATTCTGTTGAAGAATCCGCAGGTTCCATTTTAATTTCAGTATCGCGTATTGGTGATTTATCAGAAGCAATCAATGTCGATTATTCGGCAATCGCCGGCACTGCAACAGCAGGTACTGATTTCACTGAAACCAGTGGTACTTTAAATTGGGGGGCAGCGGATTCATCAGATAGAACTTTCTCTGTACAAGTGACAGAAAACTCTGAAGTTGAAAGTGATGAAACGGTTGAGTTGACTCTCAGCAATCCATCATTAACAACCAGCTTAGGTACAAATTCATCGGCTGTATTAACTATTACCGATGCACCTCAAGTGGCCTGTGTTGATTTATCTCCAACTACGATTACAACTAACACAACATTAAGTGAACCATGTTATAACGTAAATAGTAATATTGCGGTAAGAAATGCAGCAACCTTAACTATTAATCCGGGAGTACGCCTACAATTTGCACAGGATGTAAACTTTGAAGTAGAAGCTGATGGTATTTTATCAGCCATTGGTACACCTCAAGAGCCGATTATCTTTACTGGTATTATCCCCGCCACCGGTTACTGGGATGGTATTGAAATACGCTCTGTTGCAGTCAGCCAGATTGAGCACGCAGTAATAGAATATGGCGGCAGTGCATCTTCATTTAACCAATCTAATGTTGGTATTTCATTTGATGGAAGGTTGAGTGTTGCCAACTCCATTATTCGTCATAGTGGTAGTTATGGTGTTAGCCTAAGTGGTAGTGGTTTATTAACCAACTTCTCGGAAAATACGATAACACTCAATGAGAATGCGCCCATTTCTATCCCTGCCAATCAGGTTGGTAGAATTGAAGGTAATAATTCATTGGCTGGTAACGATACACTTATAGGCGGCAATAGAGATTATGTTGAAGTACAAAATGCTAGCGGTACTAATGGCATAACATCAAACCAAACATGGAATTTACTTGATGTTGACTACAGAATATTTTCCGGTCTTTCAACTAATGTGAATGCTGAATTGACATTAGCGCCCGGGGTTACATTAATATTCGGTGCAGATTCGTATCTCAATATTCAAACGGATGGAACACTAAAAGCCATAGGAACTGAATTATCACCGATTACCTTTACTGGCCTGCAGCAAACACCAGGCTTTTGGAGTGGCATTCAATTTACATTCAATAGCACAGATAATGTCATGGATTACACTATCGTTGAATACGGCGGTGGTGATAATGCTAATATCACGGCTAATGTTGGAGTATTTAACAGCGATGGGCGTTTGTCTCTGACTAATTCCACCCTGCAACACAGTGACAGTTATGGTTTTGAGTTTGCTGCCGGTATTGACCTGGTTATGGATAATGTAACCTCTGTGAATAATGAACAGCCGGGCCGGGTTATATATAATGATCTGGGACTTCTGGATAAAAACAGCAATTACTCTGGTAACACGGATGACCGGCTGATTGTTGGTGGTGGTGCAATCGCCACTCAAGTTGACCAAACAATTAAGAATATAGGTATTCCCTATTACTTCACTAGTGTCAATGAGACCACTGTTGAATCGCTTGTTACGATTGAGCCCGGTGTTACTCTGGAATTTAATAGTGGTGGCGGATTAAATATTCGAAGTGACGGGACATTAATTGCAGATGGCACTGATGTTGAGCCGATTACTTTTACCGGAGCACAACAAACTGCTGGTTACTGGAATGGTATTCAATTTACCTTCTCCAATAACCCCAATGTTATTAACAATGCTGTTGTTGAATATGGTGGCGCTGTCAGTGGTAACACTAATGCACTAATCGGTTTCTTTGGTGGGGCAGGTTTACCCAATCAGGGTACGATTACGAATACTATGCTGAGAGAAAGTGCAACCAATGGTATTGAGATTTATACTGGCACAACAGTGACCTTAAATAACAATACATTTGAAAATATCGCCGCTGATAATATTCTGGATCGCCGTTAAGATTAACAGCGATCAATTAAAAAGGTATTCATTGTGAGCGCTTAGTTATACATCAAAAAAAGCCGCATACTTATGCGGCTTTTTTATTTGTGCAATATTACTTAGAAAAAACTAAATGCCCCAAATCATCCAATGCTATTTTTATTTTATCCCCTGCAATAAAATCACCTGCGAGTAACTTTTGGGATAAAGGGTTTTCAACTAATTGCTGAATTGTTCTTTTTAATGGACGTGCACCGTAGACTGGGTCAAAGCCTGCTTCGGATAATGTATCCATCACCTGCTGATCGAGCTCTAGACCTAGATCACGCTCAGCTAAACGACTGCGTAATATATCCAGTTGTATAGCGGCAATACCTCTGATTTGTTTCTGAGATAAAGGATCAAAAATAACAGTTTCATCAATTCGGTTAATAAACTCAGGGCGAAAATGTTGGCCAACAGCAGTCATTACTTGGCTGTGAATATCGGCTTGCGATTTGCCTGCCAGAGTCATATCTTGTATTAAATCCGAGCCCATATTCGAGGTCATGACAATAACAGTATTACGAAAGTCGACTGTGCGTCCTTGGCTGTCAGTTAAACGGCCATCTTCCAATACTTGTAATAAGATATTAAAAACATCAGGGTGTGCCTTTTCAACCTCATCCAACAACAATACCGAATAAGGTCGACGACGAACCGCTTCTGTTAAGTATCCACCTTCTTCATAGCCAACATAACCCGGAGGCGCACCAACTAAGCGTGCCACTGCATGTTTTTCCATAAACTCAGACATATCCAAACGTACCATGGCGTCTTGGCTATCAAATAAAAATTCAGCCAATGCTTTGCAGAGCTCAGTTTTACCCACACCCGTTGGCCCCAAAAATAAAAATGAACCATTAGGTCGATTAGGGTCTGCCAAGCCTGCACGGGAACGGCGAACGGCATTAGCCACTGCTTTCACCGCTGTATGTTGACCAATAACTCGGTTGTGCAACTCATCTTCCATGCGCAATAATTTTTCTCGCTCACCTTCAAGCATTTTCGACACAGGAATACCCGTCCATTTCGAGACAACTTCTGCAATTTCTTCATCAGTAACCTTGTTACGCAGTAATTTCATTTCTAACATTTCTGCATGACTTGCCATATCCAACTGCTTTTCCAACTCAGGGATAACGCCATATTGCAGTTGCGAAATACGTTCAAGATCGTTGGCACGACGAGCGGCTTCCATATCAATACGTGCCTGCTCTAAATTACTTTTAACTTCTTGTGTACCATATAATGCGGCTTTTTCAGCGCTCCAGACTTCATCAAGGTCTTTAAATTCAGCTTCGACCTGACCTATCGTTTTATCAATATCTTTTAAGCGCTGCTTAGATGCAGAGTCTTCATCTTTTTTAACTGCCTCACGTTCAATTTTTAATTGAATTAATCGTCGCTCTAAGCGATCCATCGCTTCAGGTTTGGAATCAATCTCCATACGAATGCGACTCGCTGCTTCATCAATGAGGTCGATCGCTTTATCTGGTAACTGCCTGTCAGTAATATAACGCTGAGATAATTTCGCTGCAGCAATAATGGCAGAGTCAGTGATATCAACACCATGATGAACTTCATAGCGTTCTTTTAAACCGCGTAAAATAGCAATGGTGTCAGACTCCGAGGGTTCATCCACAAGTACTTTTTGAAATCGTCGTTCAAGGGCAGCATCTTTTTCAATAAACTTGCGATATTCATCCAGTGTTGTTGCACCAACACAATGTAAGTCGCCACGAGCTAATGCGGGCTTTAACATATTACCGGCATCCATAGCGCCTTCGGCTTTACCCGCGCCGACCATGGTATGAATCTCATCGATAAAAATAATGATTCGGCCTTCTTGCTTCGCAAGCTCATTCAGTACTGCTTTTAAGCGTTCCTCAAATTCACCCCGAAACTTAGCGCCCGCCAGCAAAGCACCTAAATCTAACGATAAAACTCGCTTGCGCTTCAAACCTTCAGGTACTTCTCCGTCGATAATACGTTGCGCCAAACCTTCAACAATGGCCGTTTTACCGACACCGGGCTCACCAATCAAGACTGGGTTATTTTTAGTACGTCGCTGTAATACTTGAATCGTTCGACGTATTTCATCATCACGGCCAATCACAGGGTCAAGCTTCCCAGACTCAGCTCTGGCGGTTAAATCTATTGTGTATTTTTCCAATGCTTGACGATTGGCTTCTGCGTCAGGGTCATCGACTGTTTCACCCCCACGAATATCTTCAGCTGCTTGCTGGAGGCGCTTAATATCGCCAAACTTCTTTAACAATTTACCAAGAGAGGTTGTCCCATCTTCCATTGATGACAATAAGACACTTTCACTGGAGATAAATTTATCGCCATCTTTTTGTGCTTTTTTATCTGACAAATTAAGCAGACGCCCCATTTCAGGGGATAATTGAACGTCACCGGTCACTTTCTGTATACGTGGCAAATCGTTTAATTTTTTACCTAAGTCATTACGCAGGCCAGGAACATCGAATCCTGCCTGTGACAATAGTGGCCGCACACTGCCGCCCTGCTGATCCAGCATAGCGGATAACAAATGAAGTGGATCAAGGTGACTATGGTCTCGCCCCACAGCCAAAGACTGTGCATCTGACAAAGCGATTTGTAGTTGGTTAGTTAAACGATCAATCCGCATATTAAATATCTCACCGTTAGCGTTAAAATTAATATGTAGGTAAGTTGAAAGAATTCAATGGAAATAGACTGAAGTATTGTTGAAAATTGACTCAAATCAATTTTTTATAGCATCCAGCCAAATCAAATGCGCCATACGACCCGTCACTCCGTCACGGCGGTAGGAAAAATAATGATCTGATTCTAGAAAGGTACAACAATCATCACCATAAATATCAGTAACACCTTGGTGGTTGAGTATCGATTTAGCAAGACCATAAAGATCCGCCATCCATTTATGACTTGCTTTAGCCTTAAAGCATGATTCAAGGTTAATAATATCAGGGTAGGCGTTGAGGAAACTGTCACGAACATCGTTACCCACCTCAAATGCTGATTGGCTAATGGCAGGGCCAAAATAGGCCATCACAGTGTCTGATTGATCAAATGTTGCCAATGTTCGTTGAAGAATACCATCACACAAACCACGCCAGCCCGCATGGGCTATTGCAACCTGAGAACCACTTTTATTACAAAAAAAGACAGGTAAACAATCTGCTGTCATCACACAACATATTTGATGTTTTTCACGAGTAAAACTGGCATCTGCGGATAACGGCTCAGAGATCAAGGTATCAGACGTCGCCTGTATAACCTCCGTACTATGAATTTGATTTAACCAATGTATGCTATCTTGTTTGAGTGCAGCAGAAAGAGAGCGGCGGTTTTCAATCACTGCCTGCTTATCATCGCCTACATGTAGGGCAAGGTTAAAAGTATCATAGGGCGGTTTAGAGGTACCCGGCTCACGCAGTGTTGTACAAGCTTTAACGTTAGAAGGTGCTGGCCAGTCGAGGAAAATAAGATCCGGAGTCACTAATTCGTTACTCATATTCAGTCTATTCTCCTATTCTTCTTGCTCAAGCATTAATAAAAGCTCACGCATATCATCAGGTGTATCAACTTCCCAAAATTGCTCTTCACCCGTGTGAGGGTGTATTAGCGTTAACTTCTTTGCATGCAACGCTTGACGGTTAAAGGTAGGTAAAAAATGTTTAAGCTCTATCGAGGTTCCTGACATCCAACGCTGGCGACCAAGGTAAACTGGATCACCGACCAAAGGGTGTTTTATATAAGACATATGGACCCTAATCTGATGAGTCCTTCCGGTCTCAAGCTGACAAGCTATATGAGTATAACGAGGGAAACGCTTGATCAACCGATAATGTGTAATCGCCTCTTTAGCCGATGGGTTATTTGCTAATACAGCCATTTTTAAGCGATTGGTCTGGTGCCTTCCAATAGGCTTATCCACTGTTCCCCCTCCGGTTAACTCACCCATCACAATAGCTTCATATTCCCTGCCTACACTACGATCTTGCAATTGCTTTACCAGAGATGTGTGGGCTTGCAAGGAACGCGCGATAACCATCAAGCCCGAAGTTTCTTTATCAAGTCGATGAACAATCCCCGCTCGAGGTATACCCGATAGCTCAGGGTAAAGAAATAACAAACCATTAAGCAAGGTCTTATCAGGCATCCCCGCTCCGGGGTGAACAACCAAGCCTGCTTGTTTATTCACCACGATTATATGTTCATCAACATAATGGATATCCAACGGTATAGATTGGGGTAGCCAGCGCTGCTCAGCTTCAACAACAACCTCTAGCTGAAGGGCCTCACCACCATAGAGCTTATCTTTCGGTTTACGAACCTGCCCATCAACCGTTAATGAACCCGATTTAATCCATGCCTGCAAACGAGCTCTGGAAAAATCCGAAAAAGCTTCTGCCGCTATTTGATCCAAACGCTGACCACTATGAGTGGAATCAACCTGATAATAAAAACTTTCTGATTCTGACACTGTCTACTAAGACCAACTTTTCAAGAATTTAGGGGTTTAGCATATTACAACACTGTGGTTAAATGTCGTGCTGTTTTTGTTATCCATTGTATATTTATGAAATCTATCCGTATATTGCCAGCCTTTATTGTCATTAGCCTATGCAGCTTGCTTATTCTTGGGTGTTCTAGTACCAAGAAAATTAACTTTGCGAACTTCTCTGAGCAAAAGCTGTATGATACAGCCCAAGGTCACCTAAAGAAAAGACGGTTTATTTTGGCCGTTGAGGCACTACAAAAGCTGGAGTCGGATTTTCCTTTCGGTAAATACGCGAACTCATCTCAACTGGCTCTAATTTATGCTTACTATAAAAGTAGTGAGCTGCCATTAGCTGATTCTGCTGCAAGTCGCTATATTCGCTTGCATCCCAACCACCCCGATGTAGATTACGCCTATTATATGAGAGGGCTTGTCGCCTTCCCTACGCCTTCATCGTTTTTCCAATCAGCGCTTGGGACTGATCTAAGTAAACGCGATATGAAGTCAGCAAAAGCGTCCTTTGTCTACTTTTCTGAACTAGTACGTCGCTTTCCTAATAGCCAATATTCACCTGATGCTATCGAGAGAATGAACTATATACGTAACTTACTCTCTCGGCATGAAATCAATGTCGCCAATTACTATTTGGAAAGAGGGGCTTTTTTGGCGGCAGCCAATAGAGGACGCTACGTTGTAGAGAACTACCAAACAACACCGGCGGTCCCTGATGCACTCGCCATGATGATTCAAAGTTATCATTTGCTCAATATGCCTGATTTAGCACAAGAAAGCCTAGGTGTATTAACGTTAAACTATCCTGATTACCCGGCATTGAATGACAAAGGTGAGTTCGACTATAAATACCATATTAGCGGCTCAAATTCCCTGTTAAAAACAATCACCTTTGGTCTGGTTGATACCAGTCGCCCCCCCGGATTTGATAGCCGGAAGCAATACGGGGAATTTTAATATCCCCGTATAACGGGATAAATACAAACACTCTACCACTATTCCCCAGGCTTCCAACCATTGGTAATAGGGTAACGCCTATCACGGCCGAAACCACGCTGTGAAATACGAACACCTATAGGCGCTTGCCGACGCTTGTATTCATTAATATCGACCAATCTAATCACCCTGTGAACCGTATCAGTATCAAAGCCGGCGTCAATAATGGTATCGGCGCTTTGGTCTTCCTCTATATAACGCTGAAGAATTTGGTCAAGTACATCATAAGGTGGCAAATTATCTTCATCCTTCTGGTCTGGCGCTAATTCTGCCGAAGGTGGACGCTCAATGACTGAGGGTGGGATCACTTCTGTGATGGTGTTGCGGTATCTAGATAAAGCAAAGACTGTCGTCTTAGGTACATCTTTCAACACATCAAAACCTCCAGCCATATCACCATATAATGTGGAATACCCAACAGCCATTTCACTTTTATTGCCCGTGGTTAATACCAAAGCACCGGTTTTATTAGAGATAGCCATCAAAATCACACCGCGACACCGCGCCTGTAAATTTTGCTCCGTCAAATCTACAGGCTTTCCTTCAAAGGCAGTCGCCAAACCATTGATAAATGCATCGTACATAGGCTCTATACTGATTACTTGATAATCCACTCCCAACCTTTGGGCTTGGTCTTGGGCATCATTACGGCTAAGTTCAGATGTATAAGTAAATGGCATCATAACAGCGGTAACACGTTCGGCCCCTAAAGCATCTACTGCAATGGCTAAAGTCAAACCTGAATCGATACCACCTGACAAACCAAGAATAACCTTCTTAAAGCCATTCTTGTTAACATAATCTCTAACGCCCAAAACAAGTGCATCATACAAAACCTGTAATTCAGGCTCCTCTGATTCCAAAGCTTGTGGTTGAATGTAAGGCTGACTTAAATTATCGACAATAAGGGGATATAAACCTTCTTCGTATAGAGGCGCATGTACACAGCAAGAACCATCAGACTGAACCGCAAACGATCCGCCATCAAAAACAAGTTCGTCTTGGCCACCGACTTGATTGACATAAATAACCGGCATACTTCCTTCAAGCGCTCGTTGACTCAGCAACTCAACTCTTTGTTGTTGTTTCTGCTGATGAAAAGGCGAGGCATTTAAATTAATCATCAACTTAGCGCCTTGCTCTTTAGCCTGTGCCATAGGGCCTTGATGCCATATATCTTCACAGATTGTCAACGCAGTCGGAATCCCCGCAAGATCAAAAACACACATCTCAGTGCCCTTTTTAAAATAACGTTTTTCGTCAAAGACTTGATAGTTAGGTAGCTCCTGTTTCGCATATTGTTCTGTAATACTGCCCTTATGTAGCACACCAGCCATATTAAATAGCTGTCCATCAATCTGAAGTGGATACCCGAGGATCACCGTTGCTGTAAATTTCTCTGATGTAAGTATTTCTAGTGCATTTTTTATACGAACCTGCATACTATCACGCAGCAAAAGGTCTTCTGGGGGATAACCACAAAGGGTTAATTCCGGAAAAATCACAACATCAGCGGCATGATCTACCTGCGCTTGTTTAATCGATTTAATAACACGCTGTGTGTTACCGTCTATATCACCAACCACAGGATTAATCTGAGCCATGACAATATTCAATCTTGACATAATTTTTTTGTACTACATTATTAAAAATAAAGGTTGCCGGTGTGCCATATAAGTAGAAAATGACTATAAAAACACCTACAGTTAAACAGACTAATATTCTAAAACAAAATCTGTGATAGAAGTATTAATAATAGCGATGATTTAAGAGCTGAATTGTGCCATTCCTAACACCAACAACTAACGATACTCGCCGCTTACTCGGTGTATATATATACTATCGATTAAGTTTAGGGCTAATGCTTGGCATTATGCACTGGACGGGTTTATCAAACGATGTTTTTGGGTACGCGCATCCAGCGATATTTACCGATATCGCACTATTTTATATTGTTATTTGTACTCTATCGCTTATTTTCTATTGGTCCAGAATACTTCGAGCGCACACTTCACACCTACTCGCTGTTCTTATCTTTGACTTTATAGCCCTCGTGATCATGATTTATGCCAGTGGTGGCCTAACAGGAGGTCTCGGCTATCTACTCTTAATCCCTATGGCAATAGGCAGCACCTTTCTTCAAGGCCAAGCCAATATAGGCTTAGCTGCTTTTGGTACCATACTGGTGCTCGGTATGAGCCTAATTAATATTAACAGCGGTTTTGGTAGTAGTAGAGACTTCTTTTCAGCCGGGGTCACAGGAGTCTCATTATTTGTTACTGCAATAGCTTTTAGGGTTTTCTCCGAAAAAATCCAAACCAGTCAATACACTGCAAAAAAACAAACTGAACAGGCTGATTACTTACAGCTTATTAGTCAACGTATCGTCGAGACTATGCGTACTGGCATTATTGTTGTAAACAGGGATCTTCGAATTCAATTGATTAACCATGCTGCTGCTGCTCTTCTCACAGTGAACAGTCGCTTTGAGGGAGTCATTAGAATAGAGCCCATCTATCAACGCTTAGAGCAGTGGAAAAATGATGGTGTAATACCAGCTTCATTTCAATTTCTCTTGGATGGTGAACAGGCACTTAAAGTCAGTTTTGCCCCTTTAGAAGATTCTCGTTTCCCATCTCTTATGCTATTTGTAGAAGATACTCAACGACTTAACCAAGAAGCGCAACAATTAAAACTAGCCTCGCTTGGGCGATTAACAGCCAGTATAGCTCACGAAATACGAAACCCCTTAGGGGCTATTAGTCATGCCAGTCAACTATTAGATGAATCCAATACAATAACAAATGATGATAAAGGTCTGTTAGACATCATTTATAATAACTCACAAAGAATTAATATTATTATTAATAATATTTTAGAGTTTTCAAGAAGAAAAAATGCAAACCCTGAGATCATAAACATCAACCAATGGGTGAGTGATTTTAAGGATGACTATTTACAACATCATTCTGGCATCATTAATATTATATCTAATGGAAAAGACATACACGCCAAAATTGACCCTAATCACTTATATCAAATCATAAACAATCTTACAGATAACGGACTTCGTTATAGCCATCAAAAAAATTATGAAGAGATTATAGAATTTCACTTAGGGATACAACAAAAAGACCAACGCCCTTATATTGACATAGTGGATTTTGGCAATGGAATCAACAAAGAAGACCGAGATAAGATATTTGAACCTTTTTATACCACTGAAGCAACAGGGTCTGGGCTCGGCTTATATTTATGCAAAGAATTAAGTGAAGCAAATCAGTCTCACTTAAGCTATAGCTATGAAAATAAAAAAAGTATCTTTAGACTAACATTATCTCACCCGCAAAGAAGAATAGAATTACAATGAGCAATGATAAAATCAATAAAATTTTGGTTATTGATGACGAGCCAGACATACGAGGCTTACTTTCAATGACTATAGAGCGCATGGGCCATCATGCCATTTGTGCTGAAACAGTCGCTAAAGGAAGATCAATACTAGCTGAAGAAAAGTTTGATCTGTGTCTGACTGACTTAAGATTACCTGACGGATCAGGAATAGAGATCGTTAAGTTAATACAAGATAAGCACACACAAACCCCGGTAATTGTTATTACTGCTCATGGCTCTATGGATATTGCTATTGACGCCATGAAAAATGGCGCATTTGACTTTATTAACAAACCGGTTGATTTAAGTAATTTACGCAAATTAATTAATAGTGCTCTAAACACACCAAAACAAAAAATCAATTCAGAAACTGCCAGCGATATCATTGGCGATTCACCAGCGGCATTAAATTTAAAGAAAAATATCTCTAAAGTATCACGATCACAAGCTCCTGTATTTATTTGTGGCGAATCTGGTAGCGGCAAAGAATTAGTAGCTCGTTCAATACATAGCTTTAGCTCTCGATATAACAAACCTTTTATTGCTGTTAACTGTGGTGCCATTCCAAAAGAATTAATGGAAAGCGAATTTTTCGGACATACCAAAGGTAGTTTCACAGGAGCAATTCAAGACAAACAGGGTTTATTCCAAAGCGCTGAAGGCGGCACATTATTTTTGGATGAAGTAGCTGACCTTCCTATGGACATGCAAGTAAAATTACTTAGAGCTATTCAAGAAAAAACTATTAGAGCCGTTGGTGCACAAATAGAAACTCGTATTGATGTACGCATACTCAGCGCCACTCACAAACAATTACTAGATGAAATCCAAAGAGGAAATTTTCGCAATGACTTGTATTATAGAATCAACGTCATTGAAATTAATGTCCCACCACTACGCCAACGGTTAGAAGATATTGAAATATTAACAAATAAACTACTAAAAAAAATATCTAGTAAAAATAATAGCAATTTAATCACAATTTCGAAGTCGGCCTTATCCCTATTGAAAGATTATTCTTTTCCGGGAAATGTGCGTGAACTTGAAAATATTTTAGAGAGAGCATCTGCACTTTGCGACGAAGGGAACATAGATGCAGCAAATTTACAATTAACCCCTCTCATTAAGGCTGAACCAAAAAGCAGCGAAATCTCTATTGAGAATGATACAAAACAGTTATTAGGCTTAGATGGCCCCTCGACAATAGCACCTTTCAACTCCGACAAGCTATCCATTGACGAGTATCTAGACAATATAGAAAAAAGCATTATACTAGAGAAGCTAGAACAAAATCGTTGGAACAGAACAACAACTGCCAAGGTACTAAAGATTACTTTCAGGTCGTTGCGTTACCGCATGAAAAAACTCGGCATTGATGATGAATGAAAATTATTTTCAAATAACAGAGGAAGTTATCTTAACAAATCAATAGAAAAACACTGCAAAAAATATCAACATATTCAATTTAGCAAGCCCCATGGAAGGAGCATATAATGAAAAGGATTACCTTAGGCTTTACCTTACTTAATTTACTGATCACATTATCGATAGTTGGAATACTACTCTCGACAGGTATTCCAGGCCTATCTACTCTACTGGCAAATAGCCAAGCCAATAATGCCTATCAACGTTTATTTACCTTAATACAATTTACACGAATTCAAGCAGTAAACTACCAATCACAAGTCATAATTTGTCCTACTGTCAATAAAAAAACATGTATTTCCAACTGGAATCAGCCACTAATGGTTTTCGTCGACATAAATGATGATAAAACCAAAAATGCTAATGAGTTATTATTACAATCCTTTTCTAAGATGCAAAAAGATGAATACATTAACTGGAAAGCATCAGGGGAATTACATTATTTGCGCTTCAAGCCTGATGGGTCTACTGGCAACCAAAATGGAAGGCTTACGTATTGCCTAAAGAAAGGAGAAGACACTTATGCGAGGCAAATCGTTATGTACCGTACCGGCAGAGCTAGGAGAGGCAGCGAAACTGAGGCACTAAAGAAATGTTAACGTTTTAGCGCCAACATTCATCTGACGAGAGGCTACCACCATCAATGTCTCTCTCACCAGTATTAGACACCGTCAATGTTTCACAATCGGTATCTGTAAAAGTTGGATCGACACTGATAACAAAAGTGGTATTCTCATTAGCTAAAGTAATAGAGCCTGTATAATAACCGTTCTCACTGGTTGAGGAAGGCATGTCAAGTGCGGCTGCACCTGTACCTGTCAGCGCCCCAGCAAAACGACTATTTTGAGTAAAGTGCCTTTCTTGTCGAGCCACGATATCTAAGGCAAATGCTTTACCTTCTGCGCGCTTGCCTTTTATCACAAATGTCTGATAGTTAGGAATAGCCACAGCAGCCAATATAGCTACTGTGGCAACAACAATCATTAACTCTATTAGAGTAAAGCCTTTATATCTCACCATAATATTCTCATAGATTACTTAATTATTGACCAAGCTTTTCTACCTTCGGGAATAAACTTATTTGGATTTAAACCCAGAGTATCGTTAGAGCCATCCTCTTTACTGACTCCTAGTTTCACTTTACCCTTACCATCTAAAATAACACCGAGCCCCACAACACTACCATCAAACTTAAAGGTTGGCCCCGAATTGTCAGGTTCTCCATCATTATCAAGATCAAAAACTAAAAAGTCAGGGGCGGAACCATCAAAAGCATTTAGAGCAACCAAATAACTATCACCACCAGGCGTACAGGAGAACTCTTCCACCTCAGGAACAGTGACTGCAAAAAAGATAATCTCTCCAATCAATATTGGATTAATAACAACTCGCCCACCATTAAAAAAACCTGACGTAGACGATCCATCCATATTAATGTACCAACCAAAACCACCTTCTGCATCACCTCTAGTTGCCGTATATTTCACAGGAGTAGAAACAACATCAATTTCCCCTGTGCCACTAGCAGTAAAACTCTGTTGATTTAAGTCATTAAAAGTTAAATTAGAGTTAGTACTCACACCGGTATCCCATATGGAATAAAAAGTTTGTACCGACTGATCCTGATCATCATCAACTGCCATATATTGGCCCGTACCAAAATACACTAATACATTAGGTGCTGTTTGTGATGACCTTCTTGCCGGATGTAACTGTATTTGAGGCGCAGAGGTAATAGGCTGACGGTCACTAGCACTACACGGTGATCGGCAAGCACTAAATAGTGGTGTAGGTGATGATCCACCATAAGCAGAACCCCAACTGCCCTCACTTGTAGATGACACATCAAATGCCCACATATTACCGTATAAATCACCCGCATAAATACGATCAACAACAAAATCTCCATCAAGGTCTGCAACCGTTGGACTAGAGAGGCCATTGCAATCTTTTGTTAAACTACAAGAACCCGCAGACAAGGGCCCTGTTTTCGTTTCTAAAATTCGATATTCTGTTCCTTCTGTTAGGCCATTACTGAAATCAGCATCCAGATAGAGAATAAATAACTTAGCCTCACCATCTCCAGAATTATTGTAACCATTACCAAAGACAGCAGCCCATTTATTATTATTCATTTTAACAATTTGTGGAGTACTAAATGTCGCACCTAAATCACTATGGGTAAATTCACCGATGACATTACTGGTATTCATAGTCGAAGGATTAGTGACATCCAACACATAAATGCCCTTACCTCCTGTTCTTGTTGCGCCGACTAAATATGAGCGCCAATTTCCATTAATAAACACATCACGAACAGTAATAGGTCCATCCACATACGCCTGATATTCATAATCTTTATCTGCTAAATTATAGAGGCTATTTGATAAAAAACTGGGGATATAAGCAAACACTTCAACACCACCCGCGGAAGTAGGGCTTGCATCAAAGGCATGCATCATTCCATCATTTGCCCCCACAAAAACAACAGGAGATGACCTACCAGGATTAAAACTGCTGTATGGTTTAGTTTCATCGCCTGAGATTAAATCAGGATAGGGTTCAGACGGGTCTCCCATATATTCTGGTGTTGAATGTACAAGCGCACCTAAGGTAAACGGCTGATCATTTTCATCCAAACGATTACGAAAAGAGAATAATGAAGACACTGTAATATTACGCACCTCTGCTGAGGTATCACCTTTAATATAATTAATAATGCCGTCAAGATAAGTGCCATTATCCACTCCTGTTGGCACTTCCGTTAGTAAATCATCTACCATACTCTGGCTAATTTCACTTGCTTGCAATGACGCTACATTTGCAGGTGAAGCAAACACTACACCTTGTTTAGTACTGGCTTCCGAATTATAAGTCAAAATATTTCGACTAGAAGGCGATTGACTCACAAGCTTATCAGCGGCTGACCAAACAGGGTTACTTTGATCAATACTGCCGTCACTGGCAATAAGAAAGGCCTCTAGATCACCAGTCCAGCTTTCTGTGTTAAAGGTGCTTTGGAATAACAAGGTATCTTCTGTAATCCGGCTAGAACTAAAAGAGGCACCCGTTGCTGATCCACCGCTGGTGATATCACCAAGAATCGTAGCAAAACTATTCTCCAATTGAGCCGGATTACGTACAGGAAAATAACTGTCAGGAATACCATCAGGGTTAGGCTCACCATCCAAGTCAACAGCATCCCATTCCGGATTACCATTGATATTCGATGAATTATTAGGTAAACCATTATTATCAAGGTCATTAAATCCACCATATTTTGCAGCATACCAAAGTGGATTCTCTAATAAACGGGCCGCAGGGCTATTATTGACACTATAACCTTGAACCCATGCAGAGGCAGAATTAGAAGTAGTAGTGGATGAGGGTTTAGTAAATATATCGCCATCATTATCGACTAAATAACTAAATCCATTATTTGCGCCCTCGTCTTTCCATATAACACCAAAGGTCACACCAGAATTATCAACACCTGTAATGGTATAGCCAAAGCGAATACTAAAACCGGCTGCCGCGCTTACCTCTCTCATAGTAACCACTATTTGATCAGCATTAACAGCAGGGCTACAACTTGCACCGACACAATAATCCAAATCAACAATGGCATCCATATCATAATCATTACCCCATGGAGAATCCTCCCATGTCAACGTAAATGATCCAGTAGTTGCCGAGCTATCCTTAACAATGACATCAATCAAACTACAGGTATTCCAGTCATTATCCGTATTACCTAGAGATTTACGGCTGCCATTAGAACCCCCTTTAGACTCGCAGGTTGGTACAAAAGAAACTGTGTTACTACCAACCGCCACTTCAAAACTGGGAACGCTTTCAGCCAAAGAAATTGCATAGGTATCGACTGTTTGCTCATCAGCCAAATCGCTACGAAGGTCATTCATTTTGGCATGATAGGCAAGACCTGCTATATGGTAGCCACCTTCTTGACTGGGCACTTCCGGACAAGAGCCTTTTACTGTGGATAGTGTTGATACTGTTTTAGCAGTACAACGATTATCACTTACCGAGTCCGTCTCTCCTACAAAGTAGTCGCCGCTAATACTCTCATTCGACATAATCGTATTATCAAGATAACCATTAATAGTGCCAATACCAGAGATACCATTAATATCAGAGGCGCCGCTCAACTCATCTGTATCGAATGAATTAAGCCCTGTAGAAATAAGTACAATATTACAATTGGCACAAGCATTAGCGGGGCTCAGAGTATAAGGATCACTCCAGCTACTTATTTTATCCAGCACCGAAAAGCGACCCGAAGGCTCATCATCGCCATCAGTTGAGCCATCATTATAAACCGTGGTAGGAGCTAACTGTGTTGATGATTGCGCTCCACTAATATAACGCAGAGCTTCTAAATACATTTCAGCAATAGGATTGCCCCAGTTAGAACAACGTCGGGATGAGTTAGTCTCGGAGATAGCTGGAATACCCGGAGAGCTACAATCTCCATATGTAGTATTACTGTAATTGAACCGAGTAATCGTAAAAGCATCAATCGTTTCAATGATGCCGTTAGTTACAGCACTATGATTGAACGTACCATTAGTGGTATCAATTTCATTTTTAGAAGTATCTGCTATAGAAGGTGTATCAGGATCACCATCGTTATCAATAAGGTTACCAATAATAGTTTTCATCTGGCTTCTTAATACGCCACCGGAAATATTATTAGCATAAGTACCCGTAATTAAACCAAACTGAATTTCACCCGTCTCGCCATACTCCTGCAAAATACCGGCAGGCTTATAGTTAGTATTGGTTCCATCAGAATACTCACGACAACGGCTATCAGTACTCGCATTGGCACCAGAGCAAACTTCAACGTAAACAAAGTACTCACCTAACATTTGTTGCCCGGTCGCACTTCTAGGACGGGTATCTTGATCCGGCCCTTTATCAAGACCAACGCTGCTCTCATCACGCCATGTACATTGCGAACGCTCACCTGAGCTCCAAAATGGCCAACCTGTTTGACCTGACTCACTGCCTTTAGCAACTCTCATTTGAGGGGCACCTGGCTTAAGAGTTGTTGTTTCGCCAGGGTCCATTGCAGGGCTCAAATTACAAATTGAAATAATCGGTTCAGAAAACGGTGTATAAAGGTTCATTGATGCCGATTCAAACACCTTTACAAATGAGTGGACATCGCGGGGAAGAGCAGCGCGAGCCAGTACCGTTGTCGTATTACCCGAACCATCCAGAGTATCACCATCAACATGGCGCTTACCCCCATAAAGGACCTGACGAATGACATCCATTCTTGTCATACTGGCCCAGTTGAGAAAGTTACCACTCCATGCACCAGAGCATGTATGACTAGTATCGCTTCTGCCTCCATTCGTTAAACCGGTTGGCTCAAATCTTCCAGCACCTGTTGCGTAGCTGTAACATTGGCCAGAATCAAAATAGCCATTATAAGTAATAGTATCTTTATACGTTGTATCCAGAACACCATCACCATCAAGATCCGAATAATCTGAATAAGCTTTGTAATATAGCTGATGATCATTAGACATCACCAACATAGTCATGGGTGCAACTTCTTTGCCCACACTTAAAGGGATATCCTGCAAATCGCCTGTGGTAGTCGCTAAGGTGACTGCAGAGAACAAACCTAACATCAATGCCGCTAGACATGATTGAGGTAATTTTTTCTTGCTACTATTCATAATACTTACTCACAATTCATCAATGTGTTTATCAACACATCATTAAGCGTCAGGATCACCTTGTGCTGTTGTATAAATACTCTCTAAAATCGCTGTAATTTTTCTATTCTCGCCATAACCTATCGCCATAATTTTAAAGGCATAAGACGTATTAGCATCAAGCACAGCCTCTTTGCCCACATTAATGACACCGTTATTCGACAATCTTTGCTCCCCAATAAACTCTATGACATAACGATAACCAGGATCTTCGGTAGCTGCGACAGTTTGTGCTACGCTATTCCCACTAGTCCAATTTTTGACCTTAGTAAGATCAATGCTATCTGTGTTACTTGAGGTATTAAATTTTTCAAGTTTATATTGTGGATGAAGTGATATGTAATACCCATCATTACTACCTTCAACAAACTCATCAAGAAAATCTGTATAGAAATCAGTTGTCAGATTAGCTAAAACTGACTGGGCTTGCCTCATACCTGATTCGGCATTGATTCTTGCTACAAAAACTTGACGATTACTGCCTGCCATACGCTCCTGCATCGTTGATCCACTCATTAAATTAACGCCAACAGCCGTCATGACTAATAACAGAACAAGCACAATAATAAGCACAACACCGTGATCAGTTTTTCTGGCTAACGATTTTTTATTTAAATAAGAATAATGCAATATATTTTTCATAGACTTTACAATTGATTATATAAATTAATCGTTCTCGTTACTTCTTTAGTGATTAAACTAGAAAGATTATTTCCAGACGCTTGTGCATTTTCAATGGAATTAAACATCATTGTAATTTTCAGGCGGTCGACAGAACGCCAATCGGTAACTGCTGCTGCGTTTTGATAAGTCAGGCTTCCCGCTGAATCCGTAGTGCCATATTGAACCTCCATATTGTGAACACCTTGCACTATTTCTTCCTTAACCCCCCCTTTTCGCCTAAATAAGGAGCAATTTTGTTGAGCCGTAGTCACATTACACTCACCCAAAGGGGAGTCACCGATAAAGTATTCATAAGCACCGCTATCGCCAGCATACAAATAAAATTGACTATATTTAGCAAGCGTAAAATCGCTTCTAGAACTAGAAGATGGAAAACTACCTAGCTTCATATCAAGTTTTGCATTATAAATATTTGAAACATCCCCAGTAGTAATACTAACGATACCTGTACTACTAGAAGGCTTTGATGTTAGAACAAAAATTGCAGCACGCGCGCAATTAGAAACGCCGACAACATCACCGACATCCAAAGTATCAATAAAATCGCTATTAGCACCAGTAGTGTCGAGAGTTACTTGCGTCCTACTATCGAGGGTATTTACTTTTATCCGAACCGCATGATCAAGATAACGTACACGTAGTATATCGGTACCATTTGTAGCATCACCACTTAAGTTATCAGTCAAAGAGCTAAACCCATTTATAATAGTTAAATAGTCATAAAGGCTATTATCTGCTACTGGCACCCCAGCTACACCAAGCAAGTTTTCAACTATAGGCTCACTTGCATCTCTAGAGTTTCTGATAACAGAAGGAGAGCTCATACAACCTAAGCTACCCGACTGACTAATATCTTCCACAATACGAGAAAAGGCATAACGCGTATTTTCTTGGATACGCGATATCCCTGCATTCGCATTTGCATTTTGTGTCGTCGTACTAAAAAGCTGGACAACACCAGCCATGACGAGCAATCCAACAACCATTGATATTAATAACTCTATAAGACCGATACCCTTTTGGTATCGACCATAAGACGAACAGGCTCTACTAATAATATTCATTTAGATTCTCAACTCCAGCTCAAAGCAGTTGTCCCTTCTCGCATTACATTCGATAGAGGTAGCGCCCTCTCGATCTTGATCCCAAAAGACTCGTATAGTATAAATTGGTGACTCCCAAGCCACAGTAGCTCGCCCTCTGGGAAGAGATGAATTGGATAATGCTTGCTGCCATTCAAGCGTGTCAAAAGCTTTTGTCCCTGCAGCATCACAACCAGCGGAACAATTATCTGCAATAGTGACTGTCGCTACCTTTTGTATATCAATACCACCATAAGTAACGCCATCATTTGCACCATCGGCACCGTCGTAACCATTCGCCGCAACGCTACCAAATGACAATATACGATCAGCCATATCCTGCGCCAAGACTTGAGCTTCAGTCACAAACAATGCACGTTGATTACTATTGAGGCCATTTGCTTGCAAACTAAGGATACCTAGTAGACCAATCGCAAGAATTAGTAGGGCTACCATCACTTCTATTAACCCAGATCCGGCCTGTGTAATCAGTTTTGATGACTTATTTTTCATACATCCCCACACTTGTTAACCATCATTTGACTGTAACATAACCCGTATTGCTAACAGTGACAACACGATCTGTAGCACCATCTTTTTTTACTGTAAGCGATAACCCTGAGTTCGCATTATTGCCCTTAAGATCAAAATCAATCACAGTTTCTGCACTGGTAATTGTTGTTTTACCGCCGACATTACTTTCCACTAAAGCCAACTCGTCAGACTCGAATGCACCATCACCATCAAGATCAACAAAAATTTGCCAACCATCCTTCCAAGTACTGGCATCATTGCAAATCTTTGGACAAATACGAACAGGCACAACATTATCTGCTGCCAATGCACGCGCATGTGCAATCGAATCAACTAGCTTAGTGGATGTGGTCCTTACATCATTATTGTTCAACAAGGTCGTTAAGCCAGGGATTCCCGCTACAAGTAATATCCCCAAAATAGCCAAGGCCACAACTAGCTCAATCAGGGTAAAACCTCTATTTGATGATACTTTGCCATTCATAATTTCTTCTCCACATGATTACTATACATCGGCCACAGACAAGCACCAGAGCATGGCTGATAAACGGTTAGTTTTTACAGATTAATTGAAGCATAGAGGCGTGAACTGACGACCAGGTCACATTATGGCTAGCCATTCAGCCGACTCGCAAGGCCTTGGGCAGAGAAAAGCTAATATTTTCAGGCTCTCCGGGCATTTCCTGAGGTGGTAAAGCACCCAGCTTCCCAAGTGTTGATATCACCTCTTGAACAAGTACTTCGGGTGCTGAGGCACCTGCAGTTACGCCAATATTATTTTTATTAAGAAGCCAATCAGCTTCGATATCATCAGCCGAGTCCACCAGATAAGCTTCCGCACCACAACGTTCAGCCAGTTCACGTAGGCGATTAGAGTTAGAGCTGTTTGGCGAACCAACTACAAGCACTAAATCACATTCTAGTGCGAGCTGTTTGACAGCATCTTGCCGATTTTGAGTAGCATAGCAAATATCATCGGTACGAGGACCTTGAATTGCAGGAAATTTTTCTCGTAAAGCCTCAATCACCCGAGCAGTATCGTCCATAGACAAGGTTGTTTGGGTCACATAATATAAAGCACTGGAGTCTTTGACATTTAAATCAGCAACATCCTGCTCATCTTCTACTAGATAAATATTACCACCATATTGGCGATCATATTGCCCCATGGTACCTTCGACTTCTGGGTGGCCTTCATGGCCGATAAGCACACATTCTGTTCCGCTGCGGCTGTACTTAGTCACTTCGAGATGTACCTTGGTCACCAAAGGGCAAGTTGCATCAAATACTTCCAACTGACGATCTTCCGCGTTTTTCTTCACCGCTTTTGATACGCCATGGGCACTAAAAATAACAATTTTATGGTCGGGCACTTCATGCAATTCATCGACAAAAATAGCACCACGATTACGTAAAGTATCCACCACAAATTTATTGTGCACGACTTCATGGCGCACATAGATAGGCGGACCATAAACATCAAGCGCACGATTGACAATATCAATAGCGCGATCAACGCCGGCGCAAAAACCGCGAGGATTTGCCAATTTAATTTGTGCTGTCATCTACTCAATCTCAATTTAATAAACAGTAAAGCAGTGTTAAACGATTAATGTTTTACGCTCGGATCAACTGAAATAATCTCTACTTCAAACTCAATATCTTTGCCAGCAAGAGGGTGATTAAAGTCAATGGTGACTGACTCATCATCAAAGGTAGTGACCACACCGGGCAACTCGGCATTTTGTGCATCTGCGAAAGATAACATCAAACCTTCTTCAAGACTGATATCATCGTCAAATTGATCACGCGGAAAGTTTTGAATATTATTAGGGTTAGCTTGACCAAATCCCTGCTCAGGGTTAATCGTAAATTTCTCTTTAGCGCCTGCAGTCAAACCAAACAAGGCTCTTTCAAAGCCTTCCAACAAGTTACCATCACCTACGGTAAAGGTCGCAGGCTCTTTTTCAAAAGTAGAATCAACAACCTCACCACTCTTTAAGCGAAGCGAAAAGTGAAGAGTTACTTCCGTACCCTCACCGACTGACAATAATGTCATTATTGGTCTTCTCCTTCATTTTTCTGAGAAAAGAATATATCAATGATTAACAGTCCAACCCCTAGCAGTATGGCTGAATCTGCAATATTAAAAGCGGGCCAATGGCACGTCTGGGCTTCGGGCCTTGCATAAAAAAAGGCGAGACACCCATTAGCCGCCGGATAAAACCAGTCAATAAAATCAACCACATAACCCAATACTATACGGTCCCATAAATTACCAAGGGCACCGCCTAAAATCAATGTCAGCCCGGCTAGTTCCAAGCGTTTTTTATAGTTAAGGCGCAAAATCCAGACAACTAAAAAAACACTCACCACAAAAGCAATAACACCAAAGAACCACCGTTGCCAACCACCTGCATCACTCAAAAAACTAAAAGCCGCACCATAATTATGCAATAAGGTAAAATTAAAAAAAGGCAAAAATGGCTGAGGTTTAGAATAGACCAAGGTGTCAACTGCCAACTGTTTTGTATATTGGTCAAGCACCAACACAACTAAAGCTAACAACAACCATAAGCTTTTTTGTTTTAAGGCTGACATCATTACTTTTCCACCACTAGCAATAACTTAAGCAAAATAACGTACCTCACCCTCGCCTTCGATATTTTCAACACAACGACTGCATAACTCTGGGTGTTTGTCTAAAGTACCCACTTCAGGTCGCTGATGCCAACAACGAGCACATTTAGGATCATTATTAGCGGAAACAGAAACAAACAAACCTTCTACATCCGTTTTAATAGCATCGGCTGATGCCGAATCACTGCTGACAAATGCTTCCGAGGTAATCAATACAAAGCGAAGCTCATCCTGCAAACAATTGAGCTGTTTATATAACTCACCATCACAGTAAAGCGTCACCGAAGCAGAAAGCGACTTACCAATTTCACCCTCATTTCGCTTTGCTTCCATCACTTTATTGACCGCTGTTTTAACCTCAGCAATTAAAGACCAATAATCTTCATCAAGCTCACTTGGGGTTGTTGCCTGCGGCAATGAATACCATTCAGCCAAAAACACATTTCCTTCACGCCCTTCAACAGCAGGCAATGCTTCCCACAATTCATCAGCGGTATAGCTGAGAATTGGTGTTATCCAACGAGTGAAGGCTTCCGCAATATGAAAAAGTGCTGTTTGGGCTGAACGCCGAGCGACACTATCAGCTTTTGTGGTGTATTGACGATCTTTAATAATATCAAGATAAAAACCACCCATATCCACAATACAAAAGTTATGTAATTTTTGATAAATCACATGCAATTGATAGGTATCATAAGCCACCATAAATTCTTGTTGTAACTGAGCGGCACGATTAACCGCCCACTGATCCAATGCCAAAAGTTCATCCATTGGCAGCAAATCATTTTCAGGGTTAAAGCCTTCCAAATTCGCCAATAAAAAGCGAGCGGTATTACGAATACGACGATAAGAATCAGCCGTGCGTTTTAGAATTTCATCAGAAACGCTCATTTCAGCACTAAAGTCAGTCGCTGCAACCCATAGGCGCAACACATCCGCCCCCAAACTATTCATAACCTGCTGCGGCGGAACCACATTGCCTAATGACTTAGACATTTTTCGGCCATCAGCATCCACGGTAAAACCATGAGTTAACACTTGTTTATAAGGCGGTGCATCATTGATGGTCATGGATGTTTTTAGAGATGACTGGAACCAACCGCGATGCTGGTCAGATCCTTCTAAATATAAGTCAGCAGGAAAACGTAAATTATCACGTTCACGCAATACCGAGTGATGAGTGACCCCCGAATCAAACCATACATCAAGGGTATCGGTTACTTTTTCATAATCATTAGCATCATCACCGAGTAACTCTTCTGTGGTCAAATCAAACCATGCATCAATACCGGCTTGTTCAATTTTTTTGGCCACCGCTTCAACTAAAGCGGGAGTGTTCGGATGAAGGGCTTGAGTTTCTTTATGAACAAACAAAGTAATAGGCACACCCCATGTTCGCTGACGTGATACACACCAGTCAGGACTATTGGCTACCATCCCTTCGATACGTGCTTGCCCCCAATCAGGAACCCATTCAACAGCGTCGATTGCATTATGGATGTTTTGCTTTAAGTCTTTATGGTCAAGCGTAATAAACCATTGCGGTGTCGCACGATAAATAAGCGGGGTTTTGGTTCGCCAACAATGTGCATAACTGTGAACAATTTTCGTTTGATAAAATAATTTTTGTCGCTCTTCTAGCAAGGCAATAATTTTTTCATCAACTTTATAAACGTGTTCGCCAGCAAAAACCTCAACACCATTGTGGTATGTACCATCAGCATTAATATAGTTAATCGTATCGATACCGTATTTTTGGCCTACCAAAAAATCATCCATTCCGTGGTCAGGCGCCGTATGCACACAACCGGTACCGGCATCGGTAGTCACATGGTCACCCAATACGACAGGCACCTGCCTTTCATAGAAAGGATGTTGCAATAATAGTTTTTCTAAACTATCGCCTTTAACTCGACCCACAATGGAAAAAGTATCAATGCCACCACGTTGCATAACAGCTTCATGCAACGCATCTGCCACAACAAATCGCTCACTTCCAGCTTGAACAACGACATACTCTAATTCTGGATTAACACTAACCGCTAAACTAGCAGGTAATGTCCATGGGGTCGTTGTCCAAATAACAACGGATACAGAACCTTCGCCCGATAAGTCAGGGATACGCTTCAGCAAATCAGATTCATCAACAACACTGTAACGCACATCAATAGAAAAGGACGTTTTATCTTGATACTCGACTTCCGCTTCAGCCAAAGCAGAACCGCCAACAACACTCCAATAAACAGGCTTATAGCCTCTTACAAGGTAGCCGTTTTCAGCAATCTTTCCTAAGGCACGAACAGTATTGGCTTCTGTTTCAAAATTCATGGTGAGATAAGGGTTATCCCATTCACCTAAAACACCTAAACGAATAAAATCAGTTTTTTGGCCATCAACTTGTTTGTTGGCATAATCACGACACTTTTGGCGGAAGGTTTTAACATCGACCTTGCTACCCGCCTTGCCAATTTTCTTTTCTACCTGATGCTCAATGGGTAAACCATGGCAATCCCAACCAGGTACATAAGGGGCATCTTTACCGCTTAATGTTTTTGACTTTACGATAATATCTTTAAGGATTTTATTAACTGCATGGCCGATATGAATATTGCCATTGGCGTAAGGGGGACCGTCATGCAAAATAAACTGATCACGACCTTTACGCGCAACGCGAATACTTTCATACACTTTATTCTGCTGCCACTTTTTTAATATTTGTGGTTCTCTCTGAGACAAGTTAGCCTTCATCGGGAACGACGTATTCGGTAAATTTAATGTTGCTTTATAGTCAGTCATAATCTGTCTTAGTTAATCATTGTCCTGTAAAAAAGCTCGACAAAAAAGTCAGCTAAAAAATAGCCGTGCCTGTTGAATATCTTGCTGAATCTGTGTTTTTAATTGGTGTAAGCCTTCAAATTTTTGCTCTTCTCGGAGCTTACTCTTGAACTCGACCACAATATCATGATCATACAAATTATCATCACGATCAAATAAATGAACTTCCAATATAGGTTTTTCATCGCCTCCCAATGTAGGTCTCACACCAACATTGGCTACACCGGTCACCACCTCTTTTGACGGCAAGCCGACTTCAACCGCAAAAACACCCGCCAAAGGGGAACGATAGCGATGCAAGTGCACATTAGCGGTTGGCGCACCAAGTTCTCTACCCAGCTGATTCCCCTTAACTACCTTGCCACTAATGGTATAGGGCTTACCCAAAAGTCTTGCCGCAGCTTCAAAGTCATTATCTTCTAATAACTGTCGAATTCGAGTACTGCTCACGCGTTCACCATCGATCACAAATGACTTTGTATCAGTTACGGTAAAACCATGACGCTGACCGGCTGCCTCCAAATGCTCATAATCACCTGCACGCTGAGCACCAAAGCGAAAGTCGTCGCCTACAACAAGGTATTGGGTACCCAAACCCTCCACCAGCACCTGATCAATAAAGTCATTGGCCGACTGAAGACTTAAAGCTTCATTAAAAGGTAAACAGAAAACGCGATCAACCCCTTCCGCAAACAATGCCTTTACCTTTTCCTTTAAGCGCATAAGGCGAGCCGGCGCTTTCTCACCAGAGAAAAACTCATGAGGCTGGGGCTCAAAAACCATAACTGCAGAGGGCAAACCTAAAATCTCGGCTTGAAGCTGTACCTGCTTCAAAATAGCCTGATGACCTAAATGTACGCCATCGAAAGAACCGATAGTCACCACATTACCGTGGTGATCAGTGCGCAAATTATGAGATCCGCGGATAAATTCCCGCTTAGGAGCCGCTACATTCAAAGCAATATCTAGCCATTCGCAAAAACCCGCAAGTATAGCGGTATCAGTACAAAAGCAACAGCATCACATGCACTAGCGCGGGATTGAAGGAGGTAAATTAGTCACTTTATGGTTCTTGCTTTTTAAATGGGTAAGCCAATTGCCCTAAAAAGGTTTTGGGAAGAGGTTTCACCGTCCCATATTTTTCAGGCCAATGTTCCGTAGGCATATGATAGGTACCGAAAAGGCGATCATAGAGCGGTAGGTGCACAGCATAGTTGGTATCAATGGCAGGATCATCGGAGCTATGATGCCAATGATGATATTGAGGCGTCACAATAATATATTTCAATAGCCCCCACCGGATATCGAAATTCGAATGCACAATAACCGCTTGCAAAGCAGCAAAGGTCACATAAATATCCAACGCAGCCTTATCTGGCCCAAGTAAATAAAGGGGTACCATCGCAATGGAGCGGTCAATAATGGTCTGCACCAAATGATTTCTAGAACCAGCTAACCAATCCATATACTCCACAGAATGATGTACCGCATGAAACGGCCACAACCTAGGAACTTCATGAAACAAGCGATGAGACCAATAAAGTACAAAGTCTGCACATAACACAATCATAAGGACCTGAATAAGGATGGGTAAACTCTGTAGCCATGCCTGTAATCCCGAATTAGCCGCCCAACCAAACACACTACTAACAAAGTAATTACCTACCAACAGCAAAATGGCGATCAACAGGTGATTGAAGCAGAAATAACCAAAATCCAATTCCCATTCTGGCCTCAAAATGGCCTGATCTTTATATTTTGGAAAGATCTTTTCGAGGAAGATAAAGAGTATAACGGACGCGATTAACGAGAGGATAAGCCAGTCTAAACCCAGCGATAATGGAGACGGCTCAACGCTGCCAACCGGAACATTATACCCACCTAAAAATAACGCTATTGCAGCAAAAACCACTCCTATCGCACCTAAACGGCGGTGGCGGCCCAAGGCAAAGGTCAATAAAGCAAATCCTAATGAAGCCCAAATACCTGCCATCAAAACCAGCTTAAGGGTTTCGCCATCATAGGCTGCCCGCAAATCAGTTGTCGTCAAATAGCTAGGAAACAGATAGCACAAT
This sequence comes from Cellvibrionaceae bacterium, assembly GCA_050633825.1. Classification (GTDB taxonomy): domain Bacteria; phylum Pseudomonadota; class Gammaproteobacteria; order Pseudomonadales; family Cellvibrionaceae; genus CANLBN01. The sequence continues at coordinate 38,310 of JBOEHG010000011.1, forward strand.
ACGGCTAAAAAACTGAAAACACCGAGACCACATGAAAGGTAACCACTAATTTTGCCATCGCCAAAGCGAAATGCCCTATCGGACATATCTTCAACTTGCCTAGCTTTATATTCATACCCTTGCTGTTTATCACTCATAATGCTTTCCTTAAATACCGGTAATTGTTGATCATTCTTTAACACCAAGTGAAGCATATTAACATCAAGGGGTAGACCAATAAATAGCTCAATAAACGAACTCATCGACAAGCTATACAAATACAACCTTACTGCAGTCATGTTTATTTAAAAGTAAATCTGCTATATTTACCGCCTGTACAGTATATTTCCTCTTAAAACATTCCATAGTAGGCTCTTTTAACTCTGTAAAAAGTTAGAGAGTAGATGTAGTCCAATTGTTATACCTAAGGCTTTATGCTTCAAATCATTAATAACCTCGTTAAAAAATCGAAAGCGGTAGAGCAAGGGCTATGGCTAATGTTTGGTATTGGATCGAGCCAAGGCATTAGGCTCGCAGGCAACCTAATACTGACACGCCTACTGGCACCAGAGGCCTTTGGGGTAATGGCACTTGCCAGCGCAGTTATTCTTGCATTTGGCATGCTCTCAGATGTCGGTATCAGAAACAGCGTTATCAAAAGTGATCGCACTCATGAAGCATCATTTATGGAAACCGTATGGACACTGCAATTATTTCGCGGAATTATTCTTGCGGCCCTTATTTGGTGCATGGCATGGCCAGTCGCTAATTTTTACGATGAGCCTATTCTAATCCCCGTACTGATTGTTTTCAGTCTTAGTTTAATTATCCATGGCGCCAAATCAGTCGCATTGTATTTGTATGACAAACAGCTGAACCTGAAAACACAAATATTAGTTGATACCGGCGCTCAACTCACTGGCACCATCTGTATGATTGTATGGGCTTATTTTTTCCCATCAATATGGGCACTAGTTGCCGGAGCAATCTTAAGTGCTTCAATATCATTAGTGACAAGCTATACCTTATTTCAAGGCCACTATAGCAAGATTAACTTTGATCGCGTCTCCATCAATGAAATACTTTCATTTGGGAAATGGATTTTTATCTCGTCAATGGTGGGCTATATAGCACTTCATGGAGACAAGCTCATCATGGGCAATTGGATGACGATGGGTCAGCTAGGGGTTTACTCCATTGCCATTGTTTTTGGCTCATTGATATCTATGATTGCCGCAAAATTTTCAGGGCGATTACTGGATGCTTTATTCAAACAACATATCGATAAAAAAGACTTTTCTTCTATAAAAATGGTGAGATATAGACTCAATGCAGCCTATCTTTCTGCCTGCCTAATCCTAGCATGGTTCGGTGATTTAATTATAGAGTTGCTTTACGACGATCGATATATAGAAGCGGGGTGGATGCTACAACTGCTCTCGCTCAGAAGTGCTGCTTTTTGCTTCAATACAACATTAACGCCATTTTTATTAGCTTCTGGTGATTCATTTAGTCAAATGAAATACCAAATTGTCAGTACAACAGGTATTGTTATCGGTATGATTTTTGGCGCGCAATTCGGCATTTTAGGGCTATTATTAGCTTATTGTGTTGTGCCTATTTTTTCTCATTTATATATGGCATATTTAGCACGCCAACATGGCTTTCATTGTTTAAGAGCTGACTTTTTATTTTTATCTGCCTACGTAATACTAAGCTTGCTCGGTTGGACGGCTTTAGATTCAGCGATATTGACAGAGTTAGTGTTATTCATTAGCCCCACCTAGTGGTAAGACCTATTTACTATACTTCAAAAATAAGCGTCTTATTTTCATTGTCTTTGCTAGAAATATAATCAAACCAATGGTAGTATCTTCTCCGTTAATAAAGAGCCATCTGGAACAACCCCTTCAGATATATTCAGTTCAAAATACTACCCTACGTTAATCATTTTAAAACTTGGTAATTTATGTCCGCGGTTAAAATAGTTCTTGTAGAATGGATGGGTTATCCACTCTACCGAAATAAGCAAATTGGCGCACATACCATCAAATGTGGCTTAGGGAGACTGTTAGAAAACATTCAAAAACTTGATGCCGGCGTCGACTTCGACTGCAGGGTTATTGTTAATGAACACAATAACAAACAAACACTTACGTCACTTATAGGTAAGCAAAAGTTGTTAAGAAAGTTTTTTCTTAACAACTCCAAAACCAACTCGATAGAAAAGTTTGATCACGTATTCCAAAAATATCCGTTTATTGAAAAAGTGACATATCGACAAAATATAGGGCAAGATATTGGTGCCTATGACTTTATCTATCGCCAACTTATGGAAGAAAATTATACTGGTGATATTCTATTTATGAACTCATCTGTAAGAGGGCCGCACGAGAACGGTTGGCTGAAAAAATATCAGGACTTATTTAATCGCCATGAAAATACTGGCCTAGCTGGAATAACACTAAACTCTTACTATTCAACAAGAAAAAAATCATTTGACCCTCATGTTCAATCATTTTTCTTGTATTCTAATATGCAAATATTAAAAGATGTTTTTCCTGATGGAATCTATAACGGCCAAACGGGAGAAGAAAAAAGAGATCTAATTATTAATGGTGAAATCGGTATTAGCAGAAAGGTATTAGACAAGGGCTATGGCATTAGCTGCAGTGCATTTCCTGAATTTTGCTACAAAAAAGATGACGAGTGGACCATTCCTTTTGGTGATATGCGATTTAATGATCAATATAAAGATTTAACTAACTTGATTTAGTCATTTTTAGCAAACCACTTTAGAAAACATAAGATTATTTAAAAAAGTGTTCTATTCTCGATTTATATAGTGCCGGCTCTAGAGTGGGATCATAACCACCCTCCCTTTTTTGTATAATATCAAACCACGGCAAGCTTTCAGTTTCACTCAACAATCTTTCAACGAGCAGATCAGTTGATTGAATAACTTTAGCGGGAACACCGCCAACAACAGAATTAGGAGGAACATCTTTCACCACTACCGCTCCTGCAGCAACAACAGAGTTACTACCAATAGTAACTCCTCGCATAATTTTAGCGCCATGCCCTACAAAAACATTATCTCCAATATCGATCTTACCAACAGCATCGAGCTTGACAGGATAGGCTTTCATCAACATATTAATGACACCATCATGAGCCATAAGCACGCAACTTGCCAGCCTAACATTATTACCTAGACGAATATATTTAGCATCACCAATATAAGTATCGGGGATTATTGAGCAATCATCCCCCATAGAATAGAATAGATTATGATGCTTAATTAAACGTGCATACTCAACACCGGAAGGCCCACAAAATTTTAAATACAAACCGATATACTTTTTATTTTTATAGGCAAGTTGGCGAATTAGTTTTCTAAACATAAGTTATACCGATTAACCTTTTAAGAAGCGAAACAAAATAAATATTGGCAGACAAAAAATCTAACACTTATAAAACATCAATTATCATTTTTACTGAGCTGATTAATACCTTGCGCCGTCAGTAAAGCCAACTCGCTATACCCTTTTTCATTAAAGTGTTTATGACCTCGCGTCCTATATAATTCCACATTACTTTCCGTCAAGTCTTTAAACAGATCAACAGGAGACAACACCCTATCTGCCATAATTTTCGATTCATCCAAATATTTAAATGAGCTAACGATTTCGCCATTAAAATTCTTTTGGGGCACATCTAAAACGACAAATTTCGCACCATGATTTTTAGCAATCGCATCAAACTCATTCACCAGCAACTGATCAAGCAAACTGTAACGATTAACGACAATCGCCTCAGAGATCGCTTCAACGTTAGCAGGCTCTGGCTTTTTCTCAGGAAACAACTCAAAATTTCTGACTTTTACCAAGGTGTTTTTTATAGAACTCGCCAACTTCTCCCTGCCAACCGTATACAAATGACTGTATTCGATTGCCCAACGATATAAAGAGAACTGCATAAGTTTTTTTCTTATAGCAACACCAGGAAGAAATTTTTCTCTCGCCCTAATCAAGCGATTATTTTCATCCACCGCAAAAAGATTTGATCTTAGGTTATCGTTGGGATCAGTATAGTGCCACTCTAAAACAATATAGTCAGGAGAGTATGCTAATGCTTTTTCTTTTAAAATAATAAGTGATTCAGCGGTACCAAAACCACTGACTGAAAAGTTTAACACTTGGCAATTTTTCCCAAAGCTTTTAAGGTGAGACTCTAATTGCCCAGCATACGAATGTTCCATTTTTGCTTCGTAGCCCATAAAAAATGAGTCGCCAAAAATAGCAACACGACACACACCTGCTGGTTTAGACACCTCATAATCTCTACTTGCACGCATTCCTTGAGAATTAATCCTCATAGAAACTTCAACTTCAGGGGTTGAGTGCCGGTATTCTGCATTAGGAATATTTGCCCTCACACCATAAGGTCCCTCTTGAATATAGCGTGGCAAAATAGCCTGTGGGTTCAGAGCACGTAAAAACCATTCAGCAAAGAATAAGCCATAGACAAACAAAACTAAAGTAAACAAAAATACTTTCATGATTAAAAATCAAAATAGATAAAGGCAGACTCACCACCGTAGGATAAAAATAACACCCCACAAAACAAGAACAATAATACATTGACCTGAACAAACAGGTTCACTTTCGTAAGATATTCTAAATCTTTATAAATCAATTGTAAGGCCTGATAAGCTAGCAAAGGTAATACATAAAACAGTAACTGACTCCAATCACCTGAAGACAAATCAGATAAGGTTGCTATAGTATAGATAAAGATAGAGGCATCTGTCAGTGACGCAGCTCTAAAGAATAACCAAGAAACAACCACCCAAAAAAACATCAAACATATTAACAGTGCATCTATAGAGTAACGTTTAACGCCATTGTAGCGGGGGCCTTTTATAAAATCATCGACTTTTAACATACGGTATATCACTAAAATAAGACCATGAAATGCACCCCATACGACAAAGGTCCAACTAGCGCCATGCCAAAGCCCACCCAACAACATGGTTAAACTTAAATTTCGATAGGTATTGAATTCACCTTTCCTATTACCTCCTAAAGGAATATAGAGATAATCTCTTAGCCAACTAGAAAGACTAATATGCCAGCGTTGCCAAAATTCTGAAGGTGTTCTCGATATATAGGGGATATTGAAGTTCAACATTAAGCTGAAGCCCATCGAACGAGCAATACCTCTGGCCATATCACTGTAACCGGAAAAATCACAATATATCTGGAAGGTAAAAGCCAGTAATGCAACCAACAACTCACCCGAAGAGTAAACCGCTGGATTAGAAAATATGGGGTCGGCCAACGGTGATAAATTATCAGCAATAACGACTTTTTTGAACAAACCCCATAAGAAAAGAATTGCACCTGATTTAATAGCGGCCAAGCTAATTGTTCTTAAACGCTGAAATTGCGGCAAAAAGGTATTTCCCCTTTCGATAGGCCCCGCAACCAACTGAGGGAAGAAGCTAATGTAAGCCGCAACGTCAATCAGACTTTCACCCGGTTTTAGCTTTCCGCGATAAACGTCAATGGTATAACTCATTGTCTGAAATGTATAAAAAGAGATCCCCACAGGTAGCACAATATAAAGTGTCGTAAACCCTGGCGTAATGCCAAACTGATTTAACAATAAAGAAAAATTCTCAGCAAAGAAATTAAAATACTTAAAAACACCTAAAATGCTTAAATTAATAATAATACTGGTGTAAAGATAAGCTTTTTTCCTAAACTCATGCGACTTATCAAAAGCATTAAACAGTAGCAGCATGGCGATAGAAAATAAGACAACTAGAAGTACATAATGCCAAGACTCAGCAATTGTGGGAAAAAATGAAACAAAAGTAACCAACCAAAGAAATAGCAAAGCTTTTATTTTGCTTTTTAAAGATAAAAATTTATCCGACACTCCAATAGCTGATATAAAATCAACGTAAGTCGACAAAGCAATTAAGACTAAAAAACGCTCATCCCAAGCGCCATAAAAAAAGTATGAGCCACATAAAATGAGTATGTTTTGTAGCTGCAAACGCTTCCTTAATAAAAGGTAAGCCGTATAAAAAATGATAAAAAAGAGAAAAAATGTACTCGTTTGAAAGAGCATTACATATCCCTAAATATTTCTATAAGATCTGAAGAAAGAGCATTATATGCCATTGAGTTCCAATGGAGCGCATCTTTAGAGAAATCTTTTCTCCAACGACCATCAGCATGCTTAAAGTATTTATCCGAATTTATCATAACAACATTAGAGGGCAATCGACTTTTGAGTTCGGCATTAATGTAATTTGCGGCAGGTTCCAAACTCCCCTGCCAAAACAGATAACGGGCAAAATCCACATTAATCTCAGGAACTACTGTCATGACAACCAACTTAATTCCCGACTCGGTTATTTTAGTGCTTATTTTTACAATATTTTCAATAGCATCATGTAAAACAGCCTTTCTAAATTGGCCAAGCACCATTCGAGAAGCAACAATATCATTGACACCCACCTGCAATAAAACCCCGTCAGGCTTTAACTCTAGAATAGTATCCAGCCGAGTCAAAGCCTGATAAGAGGTAGACCCTGACACGCCTGCCTTTATTATCTCAAGGTCGGATGGCCACTCATATTCCCATTGGTGTATTCTGGAATCACCGAACAACACCACCTGTTTCGCCCCTTCATTATCACTGAACTGAAAACCGTAGCCCTCAGGTGGCACTACCAAAGGAAGAGAAATTGCAGCAAGTTTTTCACCTCTCAATTTGACAACTTGCATTCCTGCATAGAAAAGTATCAAGAATATTATACAAATGAAAAAACAAACCAGCTTCAAACTATGCTTTCTAAGCATGGCAAAACATTCTTAAAAACACCATTATCAATCACCTTAGTTAGTGCTGGCATCTTCTATTTGAAACATAATCCCTCTACATATAGCCATCACTATACTGCCAAACAATACGATTAAGCCGACATCGCTCACAGTTGATACTAGAAAAAGGTAACCACAAATCACCGATAAATAAAGTGAAGTGTAAGGCTTCAATTCTTTATTCATTTTTGGGGAAAATATCAAATAAGCTGATAATTTAAACAATATAAATATAAGTGGTATTAAATACAAAACCAATCCAACATAACCATAGGGCAAAGCGATTGTTAGATATACACTCACAACATCAATAAAGCCACTCCCCCCTCTTCTTAGATGATCAAAATAGCCGCTATAAGCGTACTCTAAATCACCAAAAAAAGGCTTTTCTTCTAAGAAATCAAAAGAGGCTTCAAATAATAATTCTCTAAACTCAAAGGTCCCATACTCATCTTCAAATACAGGCTCAGATGAATAAAAGCCAAAATAGGCTATTAATGCAACCACGAGTAAAGAGGCTATTCCAAAACGGGCAATAAAATTACTATTGAAAAACTTGAAGACGGCAACACTTAAAATAAAACTAAACAAGGCGCCACGAGAACCCGTTGTTACTACCGCAAAGGTAAAGAAAGCAAAGCAGAGCACCAACTTAAAGAAAGAAATTTTAAAGTATTGGCTTAATATGAATAGAGAGATTCCCCCTAGAGCCGCTATTATCCCAAGACCCTCGGCAGCAAGCGGACCCTCCGTCCGCAAGAATGAACCGCGATAACCGTTACCAACAACACCACCGTAGATACTCCCACCGGGCCTAAACACATTATATAAATCTAACTTAAAGACTTGATTAAAAAGAAAAATACTACATAAAAGAAAACTAAGGATTAGAAAACCCCAAGCTGCATAATTCAAGCTCTCTTTTGGATTACTGGCAACGATCCGAGAAATAACAAAATAAGGGACTAGGTAGTATAAAAAATTATCTAGCACATGCCTAAGGGTTACAGTGGCACTATAAATATCGCTACGTGAGAAAAATATTATACTCGTATAGATAAAAAACAAAATAACACCGATATCAGCGATATTAAAATTATATTTTCTACTTTTAGTTTTAAAGAAAAAAGGAATTAAAACGATAGCAATGATAACTTTCCAGTAGCTCAACACATACAAGCCACTAAACCCTGGAAGATTAGGCACATACTTTGACCAAGTAGGGACAGCAGCTAAACCTGCTATGAAGAAAAACAACCTTTCCGAATCAGACAAGTCCTTAGTAAATAAAATTAATAGTCCACTGTAGACTATAATAGTAATAAATGGATCTCGCAGCACAAATAAAAATGGAAGCATTACCCCCCATATTATCAACACCTTTTTTGCCAATGCTACATTGAATATCCTGCCTGCTAATATGTAAGCAAAAACTAAAGCAATATAAACAAAAACTGAAACTTTTAAACCATAAACCAGCATTAAAAAGTACCTAAAATTAATTTATTAGAAAACATGACAATCAATGTGAATAAATACGTTTAAAGGATGAATAGATTTTAGGCAGGTAGTAAGCATTCATTGAATAACGCTTAATTAAACGCTTAGGGTCTTGTAACATGCGATAAAGCCATTCTATATGTAGTATTTGCATAATCTTAGGGGCACGCTTTTCTACACCAATTAAAAAATTAATTGATGCCCCGATACATAAGGCAACGCCATGATCTAACCCGGCTTTTTTTAGCATAGAGGCAAACACTTCTTGACGGGGGGAACCAACCGCCAGAAAAATATAATCAAATTGTCCTTCGGCTATCTCCGCCACTAAGGCATCAACTTCCTCAGACTTATCGATGAAGCCCATCGATGGATTTATATGCTGTATTGACAATTGAGGATGTAAGTCACGAAGCACTTGGATACGATCTTCTTCGCCACCCAAAACCAAGACTTTATCATCACTGATTATTGCGGTATCAAATAGTTGTTTAGTTAAATCACTACCGGGAACCACCGCTTTTATTGTATGCCCAGCTAACTGCAACAACTTCGCAACAATACGGCTATCACATAGGCATAAGTCCGCCTCTTGATATATCGGCAGAAGGGCTTCAGCATTATCTTTATCACACAAACGCGATAAATGATCTACATTTGGCGTTACCACATAAGAGAATTTTTCTTCGGTGCGTAATACTTTAATAACCGATATTGACTCCGTTAAATCTAATTGATCAAAAGTGACTAATGTGGTTTTGAGCTTATCAGTGTTCACTTTACATTCCCTATTCAGCGGTAATAAGATTACCGAGCCTTTTTGCATTACTTTTTAAATCATATTCTAAGCGCACTAACTGCTCTGCTTTTTCTACCCGATCTAAAGTAATATCATTACTTTCAGCACAAGCCTGTCGCAAAATAGTCGCGAGATGATTTACATCGTTATTATTAGCTGATAAGCCAGTATCATCACCTATGACCAATTCAGGAATACCCGATATATCGGTCGATATGACCGGAACCCCCTTGAGCATAGCTTCCATTAGAGCAACAGGAATACCATCCATATCACCCTGAGCATCTTTTACACAAGGCAATACAAAATAATCCAAACTTTCCAACCAATGAGAAATTTCAGAGTGAGGCTTAGCGCCTAAAAAAAGAACTTTCTCCGCAACCCCCTTATCAAGGGCTTGTGTTTTTAATTCCTGCTCAAGAGGACCATCGCCCACAATCTGTATAACAAAATCATCACTGTCTTCATTAAGTTGCGCACAGGCATCAATTAATATATGCGTGCCTTTTTTCTCAACTAAGCGCCCCAAAAAACCAAAGGTAACGGGAGAAGATTTTGGCTTTTGTTCTCTCAGGTTAAATTGTTCAGAATCCACCCCACAACGCACAACACCTAGCTTATTACGATCGGCACCTAAGCGTACCAACCAATCAATATTAAAATTAGAGATGGTTGCGAAGAATTTGGAGCGAGAAACTTTCCGCTTTAGTAACCAGCCACGCTCAAAAATATCGTTGGCATGGGCGGTAAGGCTATAGGTAATACCTGCAAGGCCTGCTGCATACATCCCTATATCCGTTGGGACATGGGCAAAATGCATATGGATATGAGAAACATTCGCGCGCTTCAGTTTATCAGCCAAAGAGGCAGCAACCAAAAAGCGATAGAAAAGGCCTAAGGCAATTGTTGGTTGCGACAGCAAACTAAACATATCAGAAATGCACAAACATAATTTACAAAGATAAACCAATGGGTTTTTAATAAAAAAACCTATATTAACCAAAATAAGACTTAAGAGACTCTGTTCATAAAGGTACGTAGTCCTCTCGGCTAAGTTTTTTAACTTAGGTTCAGATTCAAAGCTACCCGCTCGATGCACAGAAAACGGAGTAATAGTGAAGCCCTGATTTTCTAAAGCAAAGATTTCATTATAAACAAAGGTACTAGAAAAACCCGGGATCTCTGGTGCAAGATAAGCTATATTTTTGACGTTATTCTTCATTTGCATCATAACCTAAGCAGTTCCATCTACTGGCATAGGTAAAGATGGTCCATTGGGATTCCATATGGACTCACACTCGGCTTCCAAATCAACCATTGCTTTGTTCTTGCCTTTAATCAGGCACCGCCACTGAAAGCGTCGAATAAATTCAGATAAGGTTTTATCCTCATGCCTCTCGGTACCATTGAAATAGCACTTTAAATACCCCCAGTACATAGCAAAGCCGCCTAATATATAAGGACGCTCTAGCATTCTAAAAACTGAGGATGCCAACATATAAATAAGGCCTGTTCCCATAAAAAACTGCCCAAAGCCGTGACGCTGCCGCCCAGTGTAAATACTGTGCTGACTTGAGCCCATTAGTCGCAGATGAATAAAACGTAGATCAGGTTCATCCCAGCTTCTTACTGTCCAACCTAGTTCACGCGCTTTATGGCAATCAATAGCATCCCACATCACTTGACGGACAAAACCACCAATTTGCCTAAAGCATGCCATACGGAAAAACTTGGTCATCCCAACAGAGAGCTCATCACCACGACGCTCACTAATCATTTGCCCATTAATGCGATTATAGGGTTTACCACTACAGGTCCCTAAACGGGGGTTAGCTTCCATGCGGTCCATCAAAATTTCAAAGTACTTAGGTGGCAACTCAAGATCCAAATCTAACTTACAGATATAGTCAAAATCATCTGGGTTAATTTGGCGATAACCTGAATAAAAGGCATCCACAACACCAGGCCCTACACTGCGAAAGCCTCTATTCTCTCGTTTGAATATTTTAATAAAATCGTATTTTGCTTCATACTCAGCCAATATCTCTGGCGTTTTATCTGTTGAACCATCATCAACAATCAACCAAAGAGAAGGGGTTTCAGTTTGAGCAACAACACTATCAAGTGTCTGCAACATGAATTCGGCTTCATCACGACAAGGTGAAATAATCACATAACGCCTATTTCGTTCAGAGTTGTGCTCGCTCATTTAATTTCCTTAATGACTATTTATTGCTCAATAATATGTGTTACTAAAAAATAACGTAAACCAATAATAAAACGGCGGCAGGCGTCAAACAAATAACACTGCCTAGTCTGCTGTTCCCTTGTATTCAATAATCTGAAAACGTCTACCGGTAAGCTGCTTAAACAAAAAGCTCATAAGTCCTTTCAATTGCGGGAACTTGCAAAAAATCAATGAGGCAGAATAAGCAAGGCCCACACCAAAACCAAAATACTTAACTTGAGTTTTAGCAATTTGTGCGATCTTTAGCGGAAAGACTAAGAACAACAGTAAAAGCCATGGACTAAAGACAATAGCGCAAAACACAATGAAGACAGGAACACCTAAGGACCACAGTAGAATCCGCATAACATCAGCCCGACAATACTTTTCCGCACCATTACCGTGCATAAAGAAACCCTGAGCATAGGCATGGCCACTGCGCTCACAACGCTTCCACCATTGCCCCAGTGATGTCATATTGGCATCGTGCAGTGTCATCTCAGCGTCTAATCGTTCTAATGACCAACCTTTTTGGCGCATCCTAAAACACATTTCAGGTTCCTCGCCTGCAATCACTTGCGGGTTAAAACCATCCACATCAAGTAGGGCTTGCTTGCGGCACATAAAATCACCCCCAGTAGACCTTGCTGGCCCAACGGGGGTGTTCCACTCAATATCACATAGCTTATTATACAGGGTTCTCTCTGGGAAACGCTCTTTCCTTCTTCCACAGACAGAGGCTAACTCAAGGTTGCTTAGTAAGTGCTGCTTTGCACTGGATATCCAGCCTTCGCAAACTTCACAATCGCCATCAACAAATTGAAGGTAATCAATATCGTCATACTTTGAAAGTAAATAACGGTAGCCCTCATTTCTTGCTCTTGCAGCACTAAAGGGAATAGACATATCCAGTTCAACAACATCAAACCCCTGTTGCTTCACGTAATCAACACTGTCATCTGATGAATTTGAGTCAACATAGACTATTTTTACATCAATATTAGATAAAGATCGAATACAGTTCTTTAAACGCTCACCTTCATTACGCCCGATAATTACAACACCAATCGCCGACACAATTATCTACCCTTAAGACTTTTTAGAAAGATCAGCAACATTCGTTACCGTACAAGGTGTAACAGAAACAACAGAAAACGGAGGAAGGTCTTCAGTAATCACACAATTAGGTCCAATGACGCTATGGCGTCCAACGGTAATATCACCAACAATAACAACACCCGCACCAATGTTCACCCCTTGCTCTATTGTTGGTTTAGATGCAAGATCGGTCATATCGCGAATACCAAACGTGGTATTTTGGCGAATGATCGTATCATCGCCAATACTGCGTGCCCCTAAAATCATACCACCAAAATGTTCTAACTTAACTCTTCTCCCAACATGCACCGTATAGTCTAGCTTTATTCCACAAAATACCTGTGCAATTTTAATAAACAACAGATACAGCAAAGAGAGCGGTGCACGTAAGAATTTATTTTTAATACCCATGCGCCAATTGCCAAAGCGATTAACAAATAATGCAAAAAAGCCCTGAGACATAAAGTCTTTTTCATGGGTGACAAAATCCTCTTTGAGCAAAGCCCAAAAGCTGATACCTGATGGATTCATATTACTTGAACCATCCCAGATAGGCCGAGCCTTGCCGTTACCTGAAAATTGTTTAGCGGGCGCTGCCGATATTTTACGGACAGGCAGTGATGACAGGTCTTTTATTGATAACTGCCGCCATTCATTCGGCAAGAAGCCCAAGACCGACTCCAGCCTTAAAGAAAACTGAACCGATTGTATAGAATCTATACCGATACTACTCACAGAATCCGATGAAACAAAATCATTCGGTGACAAACCTAGTACATCAACAAAAAGGGCTTCAATACTATTACTGGATTTAGCTTGTTTAGACTTAGTGGTATCAGTATTGTTTTTTTCAAAATCAGCAACAAGTATCCGGTGCTGCACTTTGCCCGTATGAGTTTTCGGAATTAACACAACAGGGTTCATGGTCATTGCATTTTTTGCTTTAATTCCCATTGTGCCGAGACTTTCAGACGCAATGGATTTAACTGTTTTAGCATCGTATTCCGACGTAAATGAAATGAGAAAACCCTCACCGTATACCTTGTGGGGTATTCTCGATACGGCAATGGCCCCTGAAACATTTTCCATCTCAGCTAATTTAGCCAACATTGCCAATTCTACTTTTTCCGTTGATATTTTTTGGCCACCGCAATTAACAAGATTATCAGCACGACCTTCAAAATATAGATAGCCATCTTTTATAGAGCCGATATCGCTGGTTTCAAACCAACCTTGTTCATCAGTAGCAGCGATAAGCAGGCTATCTTTAACCAAGGAAATAGCAACATGAGGGCCTTTGATACAAATTCTCCCGCCCTCATTTATTTTAATCTCACAACTACCATAAGCCTGACCCACACTACCCAGAAAGCGCTCATCACAGCCATCTATTTGTAACAAAGTGGTTCTGGATGCCTCTGTAAGCCCATAGTGTTGAACAATTCTAGCGGATGGAAACAATGACCGAATCGCATCTTTTTCATCTGGGCTCATGGCCTGACTGCCAATCTCTAGCCACCGAAGATTATGGCGCTCTTCGCCTAAGATACCGGGGTTATGAATAAAGACACGCAGCAGGCTGGGCACAAGTGAAAGCGCATTAATATCACCGCTGGCGAGCATGTTAGAGACTTCACGTGGATCGAAGCCACTTTTCGGTATATAGAAAGCACCACCAACAGACGCAACATGTCGGCAGCGACCATAGCCAAAAGAATGATAAACCGGAACACCGATGTACTCTTTTGCCTCGCTTGTCATTTCCATTAAGACCTGAACTCTGTCGACAACATCAATTAAGGATGAACGCGCGAGAAACACCCCCTTAGGTAATCCTTCAGTGCCCGAGGTAAATGAAATATGGGCAATATCGTCCGTATTCGATAGGTGCAATTCATCACGGAACCAACCACACTCGGCTACTGGGGCAACAACTTTATCAACTTGCGCAAGCTGTTTGCGTTCTTCGTCATCAATTGAGCGCAATGGGGCAACCACCGTGCCGCTTTTCAACGCATCGAATAATATTCTTATATAGTCAATAGAATTAGTTTCTACAACGCCTAAAGAAGTTGGCATCTTCAACATTATCGCCCTAACAGATTGCAAATGCAGTTATAGTCTGTGCTACTATAGTCTCCAGTACATGAACAGACCGATCCAGTAGTGACCTTCGGATCAAGGCCAGAACCAAGGTCAAAAGACTCAAAGCTAATGGAAACAAGATTAGCTACTCCCATCAATTCTGCTATATCCCTTACATACACTAATGAACAACAAGCCCGAAAGTATAACACATACCAAAGTAGCCATTATTACAGTCACTTATAATAGTGAATCTTTTATTAATGAATACTTAGCATCACTTATACCCTTTCTTGAAAATACCGAACATCAGCTCATTTTAGTTGACAACCAATCCAGCGATAACACATTGGGGCTACTCGATGCATTTATAAAGCAGAACAAACAACTACAAGATCAAATTAAGGTTATACCACTAGAGCAAAATATAGGGTTTGGTAAAGGTTGTAATAAAGGTGCTGTTGCGGCACAAGAATACAAGCCTACTTACCTATGGTTTCTTAACCCTGACACTAAGGTTTTTGAAGATAGTGGTAGCGAATTATTAGCATTACTGGATAAAAAACCAGATGTTGATTTTGTGGGCAGTATTCTCATCAATGAAAAGTCCGAAATTCGAGCAGGAGCATTTCGCTTTCCAACACTAACCAATGTATTTGTATCCGCGATGGGAATCGGCATCGTAGATAAACTATTTCATCGTTGCCACACGTCTATCCCTGTCAAACAAACACCCTATGAGGCAGACTGGCTAACAGGCGCTTCATTTATGGTAAAGAATTCATCCTTTAACACCCTAAAAGGTTTTGAGCCTTACTACTTTCTTTACTTTGAAGAAGTCGATTTATTTTACCGGGCTAAGCAATTAGGCTTTTCGGTTTGGGCATGTCCAGACAGCAAAGTTTTTCATATTTCTGGTGCATCGACAGGCATTAATGATCACAAAACACAAGCAAAAAGAAAGCCCAAGTACTGGTATGAGTCTCGCCGATATTTTTACATGAGTAATTTCGGCAAACTTTACTTTACTGCTGTTGATATGGCACTGATTTTTAGCCACCTTGTGTGGAGAGCAAAGATAAAAATACAGGGGCAAAAAAATACCGCGCCTTTGCATTATATTCGCGATATTTTACGACACAGTTATCTATTTAGCTTTTGGGGAAAATCAAAATAGCTGGGCTATTATAAATTATAGACTGCACCCTATGTTCAATTATCGAATATACGCTTTGATCTGCTCGGCAACGAGCCCTGCGCCAAGATTAGACAAGTGATCATCATCAAAATAGAGTAAATCATCCGCTAATTCAATTTGGCAAAACTCATCACATAGCTTATCGGCGGGTTTAATAAACACAGTATCAGGATATTTTTGCCTTAAGCGGCTAAATATTCGTTGTGTACTCAATTGCCTCTCATTAAAACTTGCACGTGTTGGCCGAACATCATTATTTTTACCCCATAGCAAATTATTCATAATGATCCTTGGAACAGAGAAACCAATTTCCGGCACACTATCAACTATAATCACTTGCTTACCTGCATCAACTAACTGAGCGATCACCCGGTCTAAACCAAGTTCAACAACCGCTTCATTAGATGCTGAAGCGGGTAATTCATTCAGAGTATCTTCAAGTTCATAGGGTATACCCGTTTCAGGACTATACCTAGATCCCTCAACACTTAAAGCCCAGCGGGCATGTAAAACAACGGTTTTAATTGAAGCGCTTTCACTAAAATAATTAAGAGCAGACTCATTAAAGGCCGTACATTCATTACCATCACTGAAGTTAGCTTTTAGTACACCCAGCAAAGGAGGACNNATTAGCAGCAAACAACATATCACCAAATGCTTCTTTCAATGCACCTGCATGAGAATCTCCCCATAGGACAGTCGATTTATTATCTATGCTATCCAAACCTATAGTGCAGAAATCACCTTTTTTAGCATGCGAGGCCCCCTTTCTCATGCAACCACTACCAATAATGGCATCAGCATTGTAAGTCCCTATTTTGACTAGCTTAGGATCTAAACGACCAGGAATCCCCCCAAGATAAATAATCATAAGCGACAACAATAGAATAAATGCACTAAAAATAGCAACCAAGGTAAAAATAAATCGTCGAGACATAACCGACCTATTTCTAAAAGGCTGTTCGATATATCGCCATGAGAGATAGGCAAGAATAAAAGAAACAACAATACCCACTAAAGATAATGAAAACGGCAAATGCACGTCAGCCTGATAATTCTTAAGAAACGCAAAGACCGGCCAGTGCCACAAATAAAGAGAGTAAGAAATTAGACCTATAGCAGTCAAAAATCGGGTTGTTAATAAACGATAAACCCAAGTTTTCTCACACAAACCACCCCACAGTATAAGCAATGTAGCGCCAAGTGTTGGCACTAAAGCAGCAACACCCGGGAAGCGCGTTTCTTTTGAATAGAGAATACTGGGAATTATTATCATCGCGAATGCAGACAGCGCAACAACATTGGACAAACCCACACGAGGCGATCGATTAATGGTATATATTGCCAGCAATGCACCTGACATCATTTGCCATGCTCTGGACGGAAGCAAGTAATACGATGCCCATTCATGGTGATATGAGGTGTAAACACTAAAAGCAAAGGAAACAAAAAAGGCTAACAAGGTTAAAATTAGTAACCAATTATGCCGTTTAACAAAAAGGAGAATAACAATCGGAAAAAAGAAATAGAACTGCTCTTCAACACCTAAAGACCAAGTATGCAGAAAAAATTCGTAATCAGTGTTATCACTGAAGTAATCGGTCGTTCGCCAAAAGAATATATTGGCAGAGAATAGGACTGCAAAAATAACGGACTTGGCAGACTTCGAAAAGTCATTGGGTAGCTGGATAAAAGCAGCAAGCAGTAAAGTTACCAAGAGTACAACATAAAGCGCCGGCAAAATACGCCGAGCTCGACGTTCATAAAAATTAACAAAGGAAAATGACTGACTCTGGATATCTTTTAAAATAATCGAGGTAATCAGATAACCCGATATCACAAAAAAGATATCAACCCCAATAAAGCCTCCGGAGACATAAGGTAAACCCGAATGAAAAATAACAACCAGAAGAACCGCAATCCCTCTCAATCCGTCAACATCTGGTCTGTACTGCATTCTGTTAATCCTATTAATACCTGATCAGGCTATCCAATTAGCTTTATAAAATTACTGTCATAATAATGCAATTGAACAACATTATGGCTGTTTTATAAAAGCATCGATTATGTCTTATCCGATTCCTGCAGGATGCGATACTCTGCAGAACGCGCATGAGCCTCAAGGGATTCCCCCCGAGCCAATACGGAGGCAATTTCACCTAACTCACTAGCGCCTTTAACAGAACAATGAATAATTGAACTACGCTTTTGGAAGTCATACACCCCTAAAGGAGATGAAAAACGGGCCGTACCTGATGTTGGCAACACATGGTTAGGGCCAGCACAATAATCACCCAAAGCCTCAGAAGTATAACGCCCCATAAAAATAGCACCCGCATGTCGGACGCCATCAAGATAAGAGTCAGGGTCAGCAACGGATAGCTCTAAATGTTCTGGCGCAATCTGATTAATAAGCTGGAGAACCTCGACCTTATCTTTTGCGAGAATTAATGCACCTCGATTATTCAGTGATTGTTCAATAATATCGGCACGTGACATGGTCGGTAATAATCGCTCGATATTCTTTTGTAAAGAGGCCAAAAACGTTTCATCTGTACTAATCAAAATCGCTTGCGCCTGTTCATCGTGCTCAGCCTGAGAAAAAAGATCCATGGCAACCCAATCGGGGTCTGTTTCACCATCGCACACAACCAGTATTTCAGAAGGTCCAGCAATCATATCAATCGCTACCTGACCAAAAACAGAGCGCTTGGCTGTTGCCACATAAATATTACCCGGACCGACTATTTTATCGACCTTGTTAATGCTTTCAGTACCATAAGCCAAGGCTGCGACTGCTTGCGCACCACCAATAGTGTAAATTTCATCCACACCTGCAATAGCTGCTGCCGCTAGCACCATAGGGTTTAATTCGTCGTCAGGGGCAGGCACTACCATAACCACCTGCTCAACACCGGCTACCTTAGCGGGGATCGCATTCATTAATACCGACGAAGGGTACGAAGCTTTACCACCAGGAACATATAAGCCAACACGATCCATAGGAGTGATTTTTTGACCTAACACATTGCCATTCTCTTCAGAAAACTGCCAAGAACTCTGTTTTTGATGCTCGTGGTAATGGCGCACCCGTTCAGCTGCAAGCTGCAAGGCATGACGTTGATCATCAGCAATAGATTCTAATGACGCTGCAAGCTCATCGCTAGAAATAGTGCATTCACTCATCGCCGCTAACTGACGACGATCAAAACGATTCGTATAATCAAGCACTGCCTGATCACCCTTCGTTCGTACATTTTGAATAATATCGTCGACTGTTTTCGCTACTTGAGGGTCTGATACAGATTCCCATGCAAGCAGAGCATTTAGCTCAGAATTAAAATCAGCTGACGAAGTACTGAGTCTACGAATAGACATAATAAAAATAGCCCTAAATAATTACTTAACAACTGGAGATAGGATGACAACAATTAAGAATAGTCGCAAGCCTAGAGCTTGATGTTGTACCAGCTAATCTATTTCGCTGGCAATTGCTGCGCTAACCGATTCTATAATAGGTTGCATTAGATGATGTTTCATTTTCATCGATGCCTTATTAGCAATCAAGCGAGAGCTAATATCAGCAATTTCAATACGCGGCTCCAAGCCATTGGCTCGCAAGGTGTTACCGGTATCAACAATATCAACGATCTCATCAGCTAAACCCATAATAGGCGCTAACTCCATAGCACCGTATAACTTGATAATATCAGCCTGACGACCTTGCTCTGCATAAAACTGGCGGGCAATATTGACATACTTTGTTGCCACCTTAATTCGCCCTTCTTTTTTCGGCGCACCTTTAACAACAGCCGTCATTAACTTACAACGAGCAATACCTAAGTCAACCAGAGAATAAAGGCCACTACCACCATGCTCCATTAAAGTATCTTTACCGGATACGCCCATATCGGCCGCGCCAAATTGTACATAGGTAGGGACATCAACTCCCCGAAGGATCAGTAAACGCACATTATCGAGGTTGGTTGCAAACGCTAATTTACGACTTTTACTGATATCTTCAAGCGGACGAATATTAGCCGCTGCCAGTAGTGGCAGTGTTTCTTCTAAGATGCGCCCTTTGGTTAGGGCAATCGTTAATTGTGACATGGAGTAATCTTTAATCTTATCGTTACAGACAATTGTTAACCGGGTACTCGGCGAATATTAGTACCCAGTAACTGTAGTTTTTCTTCAATGCATTCATAACCACGGTCGATATGATAAATACGATCAACCACTGTTTCACCATCAGCAACCATAGCCGCTATGACCAAACTGGCCGAAGCGCGGAGGTCTGTCGCCATAACGGGAGCTGCTTTTAAGCGCTCTACGCCAGTGATAATCGCCGTATTGCCTTCCAATTTAATATTAGCACCCATACGGTTGAGCTCATGGATTTGAATCAAGCGATTTTCAAAAATAGTTTCGATAACCGTTCCAACCCCCTCAGCCACTGCATTCATAGCAGTAAACTGAGCCTGCATATCCGTAGGAAAGGCTGGATATGGCGCGGTCTTTAGACTAACAGCCTTGGGACGATTACCTTTCATATCCAACTCTATCCAATCATCACCCGTACTGATGGAGGCACCGGCCTCTTCAAGCTTAAGCAATACGGACTCGAGAATATCTTCACGAGTATCTTTTAATTTAACTCGGCCACGGGTTGCAGCGGCGGCGGTCAAATAGGTACCGGTTTCAATTCGATCAGGCATCACATCATAACGACAACCCTGCAATGATTTAACACCATTGATCGTCAATGTTGCCGTACCAATACCTTCAATTTCAGCACCCATTGCCTGTAAACATAAAGCCAAATCGACAATTTCTGGTTCTCTTGCCGCATTTTCCAATACTGTTTTGCCTTCAGCCAAAACAGCAGCCATCAGCAAGTTTTCTGTACCACCGACTGTCACTGTATCCATAAAAAAGTGGGCACCTTTTAAACGGCCATTACAACGGGCACGAATATACCCCTCATCCACATCGATCTCAGCCCCCATGGCTTCAAGACCTCGAAGATGAATATCAACAGGACGACTACCAATGGCGCAACCACCCGGAAAGGATACGTTGGCCTCACCAAAACGTGCCAACATAGGGCCCAACACCAAAATGGATGCTCGCATGGTTTTAACGAGATCATAAGGGGCCGTATATTCACAGATAGTATTTGAATCAATTTCCACACTCATTTTTTCATTTAGAGTAACGGATAAACCCATACTACGCAGCAATGCCAACATTGTGGTGATGTCATTTAAGTGTGGCAAATTACCGATATGCATCGGCGTTTCTGTTAACAGGGTTGCAGCTAAAATCGGCAATGCAGAGTTCTTCGAGCCAGAGATTCGGATTTCCCCACTTATGGGGCCGCCACCGCTTATGATTAATTTATCCATTGATGTCAGTAATCTTGTTGTATTTTTTAAAGGATTCTTGCTAAGACGTTCTTAACAAAGTATTTTTTAACGAGAGTTGAAACAATCGAAGCTAAAGAGTATCCCTTTAATCTTTGCTCTTAACTTTTACTCTTAACCTTTACTCAAGGTTTTCATATTCACTGCGTGAATCTCACCGCTGGCAATTTTTTCATTAAGCACGGAATAAACACGCTGTTGCTTCTTCAGGGGAGTTAAGCCTTTGAAAACGTCACTGACAATAGTGAGATTCAGATGGCTGCCTTCAGACTCAGCTTCAATGTCTGCATCAGGGAAATGTGTACTCAACAGGGCTTTAATCGCTTCAATATCCATGGAAATATCTTTCTACTGAAAACGCGCCAGTTTAATAAAAAAAGGGGGGACTTGCACTCTATTTTGCTGACGATCATTGTTATTGAGATCAAATAGGCGAGTTATAAGATGTGATAGGAAAAATTTAACTGAAAATTATGCGTAGCGACTCACAATCGACCCCAGAGAAGCAGGCTGTGATTCAGGGCTACTATTCAAAAGCCCCTGCTCTAGCTGGTTAGAGAGCCGGTTAAATAGCGGAGTTTCATCTACTGGGTTTTGTGGCTGCACATCACTACCGTCATAGGAAGTAACACTGTTTATGTTATCTACTGAATCAGTTGCCACACTATCTTCAGCCTGCCGCTCAACCCTTTCTTCCATAGCGCGACCTTCCGCTAAACGCTCTTCACGCTCAAGAACTGACAATTCAACTCTTGCTTGCGCCTCCATTTGTGTTGCTTGTGCGGCAACACTACGGTCTTGCGCGGAAGGCTCTGCAGGCGCAAGTGCAGCTCGCCTAACAATTTGAGCCTTATCTATCGTCGCCTGAGGGTTACCACTAACAGGGCCAGCACTAATTGACACTTCGCCGGAGACAGCGTAACTCACACCATCTGGGCCACGCTCATATTGATACCGAGGCGCACCTGCATATTGCCCGCCAACGGCGGCATGCGCTCGCTCATGATTCCGCACTTCACGGTCTCGAGCGGAAAGCTGATCAATTTGTTGCTGCTCAATCTGTTCTTGCTGAGCATCAAGTTGAGCCTGTTTAGCACTAGTCTCTTCCGATGAAGGGCTAGCATCAGCAACAGGCGACTGAGCTTCTACAGCAGATTGATTACGGCGAGGAGATTGAGTCTCTTCAACAGGTTTTAATACTGAGCCGGGGTTTTCTAGGGGATCCCTACCTGTTGGCAACGTGCTCGTGAGATAAGACGATGACTGTGTCGGTTGATAAACTGAGCTGGAACTAATATTCATAGGACTCCAACGGCTACGTTTTTATGTCTATCAGCGCCCCCAATGCCTCATCAGCGACTTTCACCACATTGGCAGATGCATCAAAAAGGTTTTGCTGTTTTTGGATATTAATAATCGGCTCAACAATATCCGTTGCTTTTGCAACCGTAGGCTCTACCGTGCCAGCACGCACCAACTCACTAGCGGACTCCTGGATAGAACGGCTGCTATTTTGCAAGCCACTCAACCCCTGCTGGAGAGCACCACCAATGGAAGTATTTGTGTTAATCATATTTACCTACCTGCTGACCGATAACTAAGCCATTGTTAGCTTAGACTCAAGTTGAAACTTGAGATTTAAGGCATGGAAGATTTACTCTTTCCATAGCCATATACGGATAATATATCAAAAACGATCAAAAAACAGCCAAAGAGATAAGCACTTTAAGACAGGTTTATTGTTAAAAAGCCATTAAACTAACAATTTCCCTATATCGACATACTTTACAGCATCGATAGGCTCCGCATTATGCAAGAAGGGTATATGACCTAAGCAGGGGGCATTAATTCTCGCCGTCAGAGTTGCTAAATTTTCATCAATTACCGGCATATTGGCATCTATTTGATTGGCAACCCAACCGGCCAGAGGCAAACCGTCATTTGCTATGGCTTCGACTGTTAACAAAGCGTGATTAATACAACCCAACCTCATTCCCACGACCAAAATCACAGGAATGTTTAAGTCTTTCACAAAATCAGCCAAGGTTTCTTCATCATTAAGCGGTACGCGCCAACCGCCAGCCCCTTCAACCAAAGTGAACTGCTGCTCTCCATGCAATACAGGCTGGCAGGCCTCTAATAATTGTGCTGCCGATACCTTTCGACCTTCTTGAGCCGCCGCAATATGGGGGGCAATCGCTGACTCCAAGGCAACAGGGTTAATACGCTCATAGTCTAGCTGCGTGCTTATCGCTTGCTGTAAAGCTAAGGCATCCTCATTAAAAGTCCCCTTACTCGTCTTCTCACAACCTGCCGCAATCGGCTTAAGGGCAGAGGTAGTCAACTGTTGTTTCTTTGCCGCATGCAGCAAAGTGACACTTACGAAAGTTTTCCCTACTTCGGTATCGGTGCCGGCAATAAAAAAACAACGACTCACTGGTTTACCCCTTCTGTTTCCGTTTTGTTTATATGACAACTAGAGCTAGACATGATACCCCAATATCAAAGCAAGTTAAGTGCGAAAAGACATAGCTCAAAAACCGTAGCCAAACAAAGGGCAAAACATCAAAAATCTGCTTTACTTAATGGGTATAGAACGTCATTAATAGGAAAATCGTGCGAAAAACCGTTTTCATGCTGTTATTACCCGGCTTAATAACACAAATTGTTATTGGTATAGGGTTTTTGTATGCATTGGATAGTAAGCTTGCCCCCCTATCAGTCTTGGTTGTTACCTATCTTGTGACGGAGGCTGTTGTCGCAGCATTATTTTATGCTTTTTACACGGTATTAGTAGACAAGCCCTTAAGGCGGCTCAGAAAAGCGATTAATCATTTACTGGACGAGAAAGACCTAAGTACCGAATTTCCTGTGACTGGCATCGCTGATATAGCAGAGCTACTCGAAGGCTTTAATAATCTCGCAAAAACATTTGATCAAACACTCATCGGTATTAGCTCATCCGTTGCTCGCTTAGAACCAATGTCCAGAGAACTAGCCGATACCAATATGGGCATTAATCAGCGCAATATTATCCAGCGCGATCACAATCGGCATATTGCGCAAACACTTATTGGCATTGAGCAATCTTCCGCCAATATGAGTACCGCTGTCACTGACATTATGACTGTAACAGAAACCAGCAACGCAACGATTAAAGATAGTGTAGAAACAGTGAATCAAAGCTATCAGTCAATTCATCGACTCGCGAAAGAAACCGGAACCGCTGCGGATATTACCAATAAACTACACGAAAGTAGCCGTGAAATTGGCGATGTTATCGATATGATCAACACCATTGCAGAGCAAACCAATTTGCTGGCCTTAAATGCGGCTATTGAAGCTGCTAGAGCAGGAGAAGCTGGCAGGGGCTTTGCCGTTGTTGCTGATGAAGTCCGTAATCTCTCGATCAAAACTCAAGAATCTACATTAAAAATTGAAGAAATGATTCAGGTGATACAAACCGATGTCGACAATGTAATGAAAACCATGCATGAAAGTCGAGAAGCCAGTGAGACAAGCGTAGTACAAATTGATGAAGTCAAAAAACAGTTTGACTTGATGAATAAGCACGTGAGTTCAATCACTGAAAAGTCTTATGCAATTAACACCGCCATCGACACCCAAAAAGATTTAATCCAACAAGTGATTGAAGAAAATGATGAGATGAACGATATCAATGATGACATTGTAGACTTCACTAAAGAAAGTGCTATTTCTGAAAAAGACTTAATTGGTTTAGGGAATTATATCAGTCAAAACATTCATGAATTTACACTTTCAGAAAAACAGTTTGATACCAGTATGCGAGAAAAGAAAGTGCAAGAAGACAGTGATGATAGCGCTAGTGATGATATAGAGCTATTTTAAATACGTGCAAAAACTAAAGGTTAACTAGCAAACCATCAACAAATACCCTTTAAAGATCTGTTTGCTTATAACTTCGAATAGGCTGACTACTCGATTGATTTATCCTTCTACTTCTATCATGGATTATTCGCAAGCTGCACATGACTAAAAACCTTACCGCCCTCTGTAATAGCACAAGCATTACTACCATTCGTTCCCACATTAACCCGGTGTCCGGATATTTTTGCTGCAAGAAGTAACGAAGTAGCCTGTACTCGATCCTTATCAGACCAACCATTAAAACTTACAGCATATGATCCAGCCGAATCATTTTTCCCAGACTTAAGCACAACTAAAAAAGATCCATCTGTAGCCGTCAGTGACCCCACATATAGATTTTTGCAATCCGTAAAATCCGCACTTGCAAAACAAGAGAAAAAAGTAAAACTTAAGGCAAATAGTATATTTTTCATATCTCCTCCGAATACACCCCTAACTTTATAACAAACCCGATCACTTTGCATACTTTCTTTAATAAAGTTCTTATTAATAAAAGCAAATAAAGTCAAAATTTCTTTAACACCCAAAAACTAACATCATACGTCGCTGGATAATACCCATCAACAAAGAATTTTTGATACGCTGCCAACAAGCCTGTAAGGCGCTTTCGACCGGTTAATGTTTGCCTTTGACCGTCATTAACATTATGAGCACCGAGCAACTTTAATTCTCTCAGCAGCGTATTAACAGACTCATATTTTAATATAACACCTTCTTGCTGATAACACTCAATTGTAAAATCATTTTGTAAAATAGCCTCTTCCCAAACAGATGCAGGTAAAAAATGATTAACATGAACTAAGTCATCGACTGATTTCCATGACTGCTTTAATTCTTGCAGAGTCCCCGGACCTAATGTTGTAAAAGCAAACACCGAACCAGGTGCTAAAACACGATGCAATTCAGAAAACAATGCAGGCAATGATTCACACCATTGCAAAGCAAGATTGGAAAATAGTAAATTTACACTATCCTTCGCTAACGGTAGATTTTCTGCATCAGAACAAACCAGACAATCATTTTGGTTATTTTTTTCATCTTTATTCGTAAAAATATTCTGCTTGACAAATTGCAACATCCCTTCCGCAATATCAATCCCAACATACTGATGACCAGAATATTGACTTTTAAGAGAGGAATAAAAATGGCCAGTTCCACAACCCAGATCAACACAAACAGGTGACCCTTCGGAAAAAGAAGCGGTTTTAGACATTAAAGATAATAAGGCTTCCCCCATATCTCTCTGAAAATACGCGACAGAATCATAGGTGACCGCAGAACGACTAAAAGATCGGGCGACTTTTATTTTATCAATCATACACAACGTCGACTTTAGATAAAAAAGAAATCAACTCGTTCTCAATAGTATTGAGTGGATAATGCAGTACGTGGCCTTTATCGAAGAAAACAACACATTGCTGATTTTTATTTAACATTTTTTCAATAAGGGTTACGGCTTTAAGCGGCACCAAGGCATCATTTTGCCCAAATAAATGTAATCCGGGACATGCAATTTTTGATAAACAACGAGAGTTATCAATACCAGCCAATAATTTTAGCCCTAGTAATAATGACTGAAGATCAAGATCACTTTCATCCTGTAATTGTTGCAACCATTGCAACTGTTGTTTTGAGGATTGATCACCATGGCTTTCTAAGAGCAAAAAACGTTTCAAGCCTTTATTTGCATTTTTATCAAACACAGTATAGAACTGCTCAAAGGTCTTAGAGGGCAAGGCAGTTGGCCAGGAAGGCTTTTCAACAAAGCTAAGGTTAGTTGACAGACATATTAACCCAGAGGCTTTTTCTGAAAAATCAGCCGCAATGCGAGTCGCTAACATCCCACCCAGTGACCACCCGCAAAGAATAAAGCGCTCCGGCAACGCAGTCACAATATGTTCCGCTAATACATCAACACTCACCTCAGAATATCTAATGTCAACAGTGAGCACATCGACCCATTCACTCAAGAATGGTAATAAGGGCTGCCATATTTTGCTATCACAACCCCATCCATGAATCAGTACAATGGGAACCGATAAGCGCTTTATAGTTGCAGGCTGACTCGAAATACTGATAAAACTTTTACTTTCTGCTGTATCCATTTTTTTTTAAACGAGATCCCTGTTATTACTACTATTGCTACTCCTGACAGAAACAGGAATAGCAGTTTCTAAAGAAGCCAATAATCGAGCAACATCCTCTTCAGAGTGTTCAGCAGAAAAAGTAATACGTAAACGGGCAGTGCCTTCCGGTACTGTTGGAGGCCGTATCGCACCAATTAATATCCCCGCTTCCTTTAATAACTCAGCGACAGTTAACACAAGTGCATCATCCCCCAAAACAACAGGCTGAATAGGAGTAAAAGAGTCCATTAACGGCAAACCCATTTCAGCAGCGCCTTGCCTAAATTGTTCGATGCGTTGCTGCAATGTTACACGCCTATTTTTTTCTGATTCGATTAGGGACAAGCTAGTTAAGGTAGCGGCAGCGATTGCTGGCGGCAAGGCAGTGGTATAAATATAAGGACGAGCAAATTGAATCAATGTCTCGATAAGTGCCTCTGAACCGGCGACAAAGGCGCCAAAGGTTCCAAAGGCTTTACCTAAGGTACCCACCAAAATAGGCAAAGACTGTTGAGACAACTGAAAATGTTCTGCGCAACCGCCACCAGAGTCGCCAAGCACACCAAAACCATGGGCATCATCAATCATAAGATGTGCTCCACGATCCTGACACAATGAAGCTAAGTCAGGTAATGGCGCTAAATCACCATCCATACTAAATACACCGTCAACGACAACTAATTTTCGCCCCTTTGCTTCACTTAATTGTTTATCCAGCTGCTCTACATCGTTATGCTGGAAACGTTTAAATTGAGCTCGACTTAATAAACCCGCATCAATAAGAGAGGCATGATTTAAGCGATCTTCGAGTACAGTATCGTTACGATTGATTAGTGCAGAAATCACACCAAGGTTTGCCATATACCCCGTTGAAAACAGTAAAACGCGTTCTCGCCCGGTAAATTTGGCCAAGGCTTCTTCTAAGCGATGGTGGTGTTCACTATGACCACACACTAAATGTGAAGCACCGCTACCAACACCGTTTTCTTCAGCCACGGTACGAAACGTTTCAATCACTTGGGGGTGATTCGCTAAACCCAGATAATCGTTACTACAAAAACCTAAGTATTGTTTATCATCAACAGTTATATGTGTTGTTGGTGGGGACGACACCACCAATCGTTGACGGTAACGATGGAGTTGTCGTCTTTCATCAAGAGCAGAACGAAGCTCGTCATCCAGCATCAGTAATACTAGCTCGCTGCGTTATAAAACTTATCATCCATTATCGGCGCAGCTTGAGGAACATACTCATTAACCACTTCAGGTTTACGGCGTTTTTCAACAGCCTCATAAGGTTCAGGCTCAATACCTAAACGCTTAAACAACTGCATATCTTTATTGGCTTCAGGGTTGGGAGTAGTTAATAGTTTTTCACCATAAAAAATAGAGTTGGCACCCGCAAAAAAGGCCATTGATTGCATTTGCTCATTCATTTCTTCTCGCCCTGCCGATAAGCGGACATGGGACTCAGGCATCATAATGCGGGCAACCGCAACTGTACGAATAAAGTCAAACGGATCTAAATCATCGAGCTTTTCAAAAGGCGTACCTTCAACTTTTACCAACATATTGATAGGTACAGATTCGGGGTGAGCAGGCATATTAGCCAATTGCATCAATAGGCCGACACGATCTTGTTCTTCTTCACCCATACCGACAATACCACCGGAACAGACTTTCATACCGGCATTACGAACATTATCCAATGTCTGTAAACGATCTTGATAAGTGCGAGTCGTAATAATCTCACCATAGTATTCAGGTGAAGTATCGAGGTTATGGTTATAGTAATCCAAGCCGGCTTCGGCTAATTCAGATGATTGCTCTTCATTTAGCATGCCTAAGGTCATGCAGGTTTCCAAACCTAGGGCTTTAACCCCTTTAACCATATCGACAACATAAGGCAGGTTCTTGTTGTTGGGGGAACGCCATGCAGCCCCCATACAGAAACGAGTCGCGCCGCTTGCTTTTGCTGCCTTGGCTTCCTCTAAGACTTTCTCCACCTGCATTAACTTCTCTTTCTCAAGCCCGGTATCGTAGTGGGCACTCTGAGGGCAATATTTACAATCTTCCGGGCAGGCCCCTGTTTTGATAGAACACAAGGTACTCACTTGTACCTGATTAGGGTTAAAGTGTTGACGATGGACGGTTTGAGCCTGAAATAACAGGTCATTGAAGGGTAGATCAAACAGCGCTGAAACCTCCTTACGCTGCCAATTATGACGAATTTCAGCTTGAATTGAGAAAGAATGGCTCATAGATTTACCCTTGTGTACCCGTATAAACAACTTTATGATCAGGGACGCAATATTAACAATCTACTCTTAACTGTCAACCCAAAAAAAGATTCAGGTTGACTACTCAAGGATGAGGCCATGAAAAAGCGAAAAATTACCCTTAATTGGGTACAATTTTTTAATAAAGCAACCGCTGCTATTCTCAATACAGTCCAGCACTGTGCTTTATGTGACAAGCCCAGTAAACACCGAATTTGTCACAACTGTTCTGCGTACTTTTCTGTCGCACAATACACTTGCCAAACATGCGCAGTCCCACTCAAACATCATGCGATGTACTGTGGTCACTGCCTTAAATCACCCCCCCACTACGACGTGAGCTATTCGCCCTACCTCTATCAAGCCCCTTTAAGCCATCTCATCTCTGATTTTAAACACAAAGGCCATTTATTCGTTGGCAAAGGCTTAGGTGAACTATTTTATACTTCTATTCGTAGCTATTATTGCCAACAGCATTTACCCTTACCTGATCTAATTGCACCGGTACCACTTCATTGGAAAAAACAATGGCAACGGGGATTTAACCAGTCGGCATTTTTAGGTAATCTACTCGCGAAAGAACTTAACATTACACTCTTTAGTCATACAAAACGCCGACATTCTACAAAGTCTCAAAAGAAGCTTTCACGAAAAGAGCGCTTAAATAATATAAACGATGACTTTGTGATTACCCGAAAATTGAGCGGGAAATCTATTGCCATTATCGATGATGTTATGACGACGGGAAGTACAGTTAATAATTTTGCCAAGGCCTTAAAACAAGCAGGGGCAAAAACAGTGGCAGTATGGGCTCTGGCTCGTACGCCGCCTTAATGGTGAATTGAACAGCATAACTAAACTTAAATAAGAACGATATTTATGAAGCCCTTTGAAGAATTGAACAATAATCAAGATTTAATCACCAATTATATGTACCTTGGTTTACTCCCCTTTTTTATTTGCTCTTTAGGCCCATGGGTATTCATAGAATATGAGCTTATTCTTTCTAAGCTGTTTTTCTTTTATTCGACGATGATATTGACTTTCCTGTCCGGCATTTTGTGGGCTTTGGCATTATTTTCAAAAATTGAACATCGTCAGCGCCATATTAACACCGCTATTATTTTTTCATTATGGCCATTAGTGAGTTACTTTTTACCCATTACCTACGGAGTGGGGCTAATGTTAATTGGCTTTCTACTGCTACTCTTTTGGGAAAAGTGTTTTATTAACATCCTTTACCCCAACTGGTACCACAAACTGCGACATAAAATTACTTTTATTGTTGTCGCATGTCATATGCTAACCATATGGAATTTAATACTTGTATAGATACTGTTGATTAAGCTGGTAACCTTCCACATTGGGTCAACAGTTGTTGCCACTGTTTCGTATGACGACTAATCGCTTGATTAAATTGCTGCCATTCACTGCCTTCACTTTTATATATATCTAACCAAAACCGATCAAAAGCAGGAACAGAATCTAGACCATCTATAAGATCATCCATCTGTTTAAAGGTTTTTTTTGCTTGCTGATTCAAACCAGCAATATAAGGTTGTACTTCTCCAATATAAAACTTCAGAAAAACCGCCTCAACGATGGCCGACCGCTTATTAGACTTACCAGAAAAACAAAGTGGTTTAACATGAATTCTTTTATCTAATAAACTATCAGCAATCGACATATAACGAACCAACAACTGCATACTCAAACGAAGCTCACCAATATATTTACTGGATACTAAAATACCATAAGCAGCTTCGACCTTACTGTAATCATTTAGCTTCTCTGCGGAAAAGCGCTTAAGTGTATCAATCGCAGTATAGAGTTCTATAGGGTTTTCTTTAATGGCTGCTTGAGATAAAGGCTGACTGCCAAGAGAGAATAAAGTAGAAAATTCCTCACTTGCTGCTATAGCATTCCACTTTATCTTAGGTAACTGTTTATATTTATCTATCAGTACATCTTTTAATACAGGGTAAAGCGAATCATCAGTGCCAATCTGGACAAGGCACTTTTCTGCTAAACGAATAAATTCATACTCGTAAACCAATCGTTGCGAGCCCTTCATTAATGAACCAAGGCTACTATTCCGTTGACCAATATGGCGCTGCAAGTCACAAGAAGATAAACGCAGGAATTCTAATAAATTAATACTGGCCGGGGGAATAGTATGGAGTAACTCACGGCGACGAGGATAAGCTTGCAGATCTTGCCCTAAGGCCTGCTGAACGTCCTGTAAAGGCTCATCAACCTGCAAGCTATTGCGCAAACGATAAAGATAATTGTCCAACATCGATTCAGTTGAATCAGATGATTGGCAAGAAGATAAAATCAAAAAGCTGATTAAAACCACCGACAGTGATGGCTTTAACCTTATGGCTTGCTCACCCTTAAAGGAAAGACAACTGTTATTTAACAACAGCTATTTAACAACTTCGCCGTGGGCTTGTTGGTCTGCATGGTAGGAAGAGCGCACCAAAGGGCCACAAGCCGCTCGCTCAAAGCCCAAAGCATCCGCCAGGGTTTTATATTCTTCAAATTCTTCCGGTGTAACATAGCGCTGAACCGGCAGGTGATCCTTGGATGGCTGCAAGTATTGGCCAATAGTCAACATATCAATATTGTGCTCGCGCATATCACGCATTACTTCAATAATTTCTTCTTTAGTTTCACCCAAGCCGACCATCAAGCCTGATTTAGTCAGTACATCAGGGCGGCGTTTTTTATACTCTTTCAATAGTTTTAGCGACCATTGGTAATTAGCACCCGGACGAGCCTCACGATATAGGCGCGGCACAGTTTCCAAATTATGGTTAAATACATCCGGCGCTTCTTTTTCAAGAATATCCAAGGCTATTTCCATGCGGCCACGAAAATCAGGTGTCAGAATCTCTACTTCTAAATTAGGTGAATGCACTCTGGCTTCACGAATACAATCAGCAAAATGCTGGGCACCACCATCTCGTAAGTCATCGCGATCAACAGAAGTAATCACTACGTATTTCAAGCGCATTTCAGCAATAGCTTCAGCTAAATGAGCAGCCTCCTTGTCATCTAGAGGGTTAGGCTTACCGTGGCCCACATCGCAGAAAGGGCAACGACGGGTGCAAATATCACCCATGATCATAAAGGTCGCCGTTCCACCTGAAAAACACTCACCTAAATTGGGGCAAGACGCTTCTTCACAGACACTCGATAAACCGTTCTTCCGCAGAATTTTCTTAATTCTATCCACTTCAGCTGATGCAGCGGGAAGCCTAACGCGTATCCAATCGGGTTTACGTTGTAATTGATCTGTTGCGATAACCTTAACCGGAATACGCTCAACCTTATCGGCATCGCGCAGCTTTTCACCCTGCTTGTGGCGGGTGGTTCGGCGGACGGGGGATGTGGGTAAATCTTTCATAATTATCTCATCGGTAGTGTATCGTCGTACTCAATCTCAGATACATTCAACTTATTCGCAATCAATTGAATAGTAGATTGTTCAATCGCAGTATAATCAACGACTGCTTTCTCGCCCAAATCTTTTAGCTGAGTCATGGGCAAACCGGCATAACCGCAAGGGTTAATTCGGTCAAAGGGCGACAAATCCATATCAATATTAATACTGATCCCATGAAAACAGCAGCCTTTTCTGACTCTTAGCCCTAAAGAGGCAATTTTGGCTTCTTGACCACGGGTAACAACATAGACACCAGGGGCATCGGGTTTGGGGTAAGCTTCAATATCATAAGACGCCAGTAGCTCAACCGCCACCTCTTCTAATAAGGTCACCATATCTCTTACGCCCATTTTGCGGCGCCTAAGATTGATCAAAGGGTAAGCTATCAATTGTCCCGGGCCATGGTAGGTTACCTGCCCACCTCGATCTGATTGAATTACGGGGATATCCCCGGGGTTAATCAAATGCTCGGGCTTGCCTGCTTGGCCTTGGGTATAAACCGGCGGATGTTGGACCAGCCATAATTCATCTAAGGTATGCTCATCACGCCTGTCAGTAAAATCTGACATTGCTTGCCATGTTTGCTGATAAGGCTGCATACCCAAACGTCGCACGCACAACTGAGGCATAGCAGGTGCTACTACCACTTCAAAGAACCATTTTTACGGCCGGGTGAGCAACTAACGCTTCATGGTAGGCTTGCAATTGATCAACACCGGTCGCGGTAATATAAATAGTTAGCGACTGAAAACGGCCTTTGCCACTAGTCTTGATCGATACTTTACTGCGATCAAAATTAGGGGCAAAAGTCTCCGTCGTTGCCAATACAAAATCATGCATTTCCGTATTGGCATCCCCCATGATTTTCACTGGATAATTTTCACAAGGGAATTCAATTTTAGGAGGGTCTTGCGTCGTCATGCCATTCACACATTCATCAAAAAATAATGATTAATTAAAGAGTTGGTGAAAAAATAAAGAAATAGCATCGGTGAATCGGCTAAAAAAACCAGACTTTTCAACAGCCTTTAGTGCAACCAAAGGCGTGTTTAATAATTCTTCACCTTCTAAGGTCACGACGATATTACCTAGCTCTTGTCCTGCAACAACAGGTGCTTCAATAATTTCATCAACACTGGCTTGAGCAACAAGACTATCTTCAGTACCACGCGGTACGGTTAAGAAAATATCTTTACCCACACCCAATGTAATCTCTTCTGTTACACCTTTCCAAATGCGAGACGTGGAAACAACTGCATCCTTTTCATAAAGTTTGTGCGTGTGATAATAACGAAAACCATAGGACAGTAATTTTTGAGACTCAACGGCCCTTGCATCATCAGAACGAGTACCCATAACAACTGAAATTAAACGCATACCCTCTTTCTCTGAAGAGGCAACCAAACAGTAACCTGCTTCTTCGGTATGTCCTGTTTTAACACCATCAACGGTTTTATCACGAAATAATAACTTATTACGGTTAGGCTGATTAATGCCATTGTAGCTAAAATACTTTTCGGAATAGAGCTTATAACTTTCAGGAAATTCTGTGATCAGCGCTTTTGCTAATAAAGCAATATCTCTGGCACTGGAATAATGGCCTTCTTCCGGCCAACCCGTTGCATTGCGAAATTGAGTATTGGCCATCCCCAATAAAGCCGCTTGCTGATTCATTACATCAACAAAGGCTTCTTCACTGCCGGCGATATGCTCAGCGAGAGCGATTGTTGCATCATTACCGGACTGGATAATCATGCCACGCATTAGATCAATAACAGGCACTTGAGTCCCTTCACGGACAAACATTTTAGAACCGCCTTTTTTCCAGGCCGTAACACTAATAGGAACAAGATCTGTACGGCTGATGGCGCCACGTTCTATTTCTGAGGAAACAATATAGCTGGTCATCAATTTAGTAATACTCGCCGGAGGTAAAGCGGTATCAGCACTTTTTTCGGCTATTACACGACCTGAATTAGCGTCAATCAATAAGTAAGCCGTTGCTGCTAATTGAGGCGCAGCGGGGATAATGACCTGCCGCGGATTCGGGTTGGCTATTACAAAAGCTGAAAATAATAAAGAAAAGATAAGACTACTAGGGACAAGAAAGTTTCGCATAAACTGATATGAAATTGAGTGTGATAGAAAGGAGGCACCGTATTCAGCCTGCATCAGCAAAATAACGGGATATCCCCTTAAAAAGCGCGCAGTCTACCATAAATTTACATAACAACAGATAACCGGATCACTATAGAGGATTATTGAGCATCACTTACGGACAATATGGCCTGTTGTCATACCATTTGCCTGCAAGATTTGCTGCCAAGAAAGAATGGACTGCTGATTCTCTGCCGGACCAATTTTAACGCGGTGTAAGCTATCACGCCCTTGTATCACATGGATAGTCTCTGACAGTATTCGCTGAAGGCGTGCCTGAAGCGATATGGCACTGGCACGCTGCTGGAATGCACCCAACTGCAGGTACAAGCCTTTGGCAGAATCAACTTGACTATTTGGCTGAATATTCCCGCCCTTTACTATTATTGGCTGTGCTGATATTGGTTGCGCTGGTACTGCTTGCACGGGTGTTGGCTGTGGAGAGGACAGTTGTGGCGCTGCCGCCTGAGTAGCTGATGGGGAAGTTACTTGAGGGGCTGGCTGGATTTGTCCCGGAAGCGGCGTCACGTCAACCACATCGACCAAACCCGTACCTGTCGCATCAATACCAAGCTTACGTGCTGCAGCGTAGCTCAAATCAATAATACGCTTACCGTGAAAAGGGCCGCGGTCATTAATCTTAACCACAACTGATTTACCATTGCCGACATGGGTTACCCTGACATAACTGGGGATCGGTAATGTTTTATGGGCGGCCGTCATAGCAAACATATCGTAAACCTCACCATTGGCCGTACGCCTACCATGAAACTTAGTGCCATACCAAGACGCTAACCCTCGCTCCTTATACCCATGACTATCAGACAATATCGTATAGGTTTTACCTAAAACAGTATAAGTTTTGGCGTTACCTGCTCGTGTCCGGGTAACCAAGCTGGGCGTGGCATCTTTGATATGAGAGACATCAATGGGACGAGCAGGGCCACCATCTTGAGGCTCACGAGTGATCGTAGAACAGGCACTTAGACACAAAATAAAGACTAAACTGAAAGACCGGTTTACCGCTCGATTCATTGATTCAACCTAAACACTCTATTGATAACATTTAGTAACATTCTAAAATAATAATATTAACTCTCAGAATTAGCTTTGGCGATTTCCTGACTTAACTGCCATACAGCCATTGCGTATAAACGGCTATGATTATAACGGGTAATCACATAAAAATTGTGTAAGCCTATCCAATACTCAGTACCCCAAGCACCTTCAAGCTGCATAGCGGTTGCAGAAGCAGCCTCATCAATTGCCGTCACTGGAATAAAGCCTTTGGTACGTAATTCACCAATCGTCGCTGATGGTCTCAAAGATTTATTAATAAGTGACTTATCATAATTCTTATCTATACGGCTACGCACAGCAACTGTACCACCCGTCTTCCAGCCATGCCGTTTAAAATAATTAGCAACACTGCCTACGGCATCTTCTGCATTATTCCAAATATCGGCAAATTCATCTTTATCATAATCAATCGCATAGGCTCGATAGCTGGATGGGATAAATTGACCATAACCCATTGCACCGGCATAAGAACCCGTTAAATCAAGCGGGTTTTGTTTTTGCTCTCGTGCCAATAATAAAAATTCTTTCAGCTCTTTACGGAAAAATTTACTTCGAGGCGGATAATCAAAGGCTAATGTACTTAAAGCATCAATCACCCTAAAGCTGCCTTTACGCTCACCGTATAACGTTTCCACGCCAATGATAGCGACGATAATTTCTGCCGGCACACCAAATTCTTTTTCTGCACGCTCAAGAATACTTTGATTCTGTCGCCAAAATGCCACCCCTTTATTAATACGGACAGGCTTTATAAAAATTTTCCTATAACTTTCCCAGGTGTGTGTTTTTTCTGCTGGACGAGAGATTGCATCAATGATTGATTGTTTTTTAGTCGCACTCGCAAACCACGCATCTAATTCTTCACGAGAGAATTGATGCTCTTCAATCATCTCATTAATAAACACAGACGCCGCATTATTATTACTGTAAGTATCACTATCAGCCGAACTGCCTACGGATACTAAGCACAAAAACACCCCAAAAAAACCTAATCTTTTTATCATTGATTGAACCTAACCTTTTTATTAAAATTTAAGTATTTAATACTCAATATTTTACCCAAGTACTGACATTAAAATACAATACTTTATTGACACTAGCGATTCGCAGAAATTCTACGCGGTTCGGTACTTATTGCCATCAATAAACCAAAACCAAACATTAAAGTCACTAGAGATGTTCCACCAAGGCTAACTAATGGCAAAGGCACCCCCACAACAGGTAACAATCCAGCAACCATACCCACATTAACAAAAACATAAACGAAAAAAGTTAATGTGATGCTACCGGCTAACAATCTGCGAAAGCTGTCTTGGGCATTGATCGCAATCACTAAACCCCGGGCAATAATTAATAGGTATATCCCTAATAAAATTAAAACACCGGTAAAGCCAAACTCTTCAGCAAGCACGGCAATAATAAAATCGGTATGGCTCTCAGGCAAAAAATCCAAATGCGATTGTGTTCCTTGGAGCCAGCCTTTGCCATCAAAGCCACCAGAGCCGATTGCCGTTTTTGACTGCATAATATTCCAGCCAGCACCTAACTTATCGGCTTCTGGGTTGAATAATGTCAGTACTCGCTGCCGCTGGTAATCATGCAGTACATAACGCCACATTGGCCATATACTCGCCAACAACAACATTACAGCGCTTAAAATATAGCGCCAGCGTAAACCCGCATAAAATAAAACCACCAATCCCGATGTTGCCACCAAGATCGATGTCCCAAGGTCAGGCTGTTTCACAATCAATACCGTTGGTATAGCAACAAGTAATAGCGAAACCAAGACATGCTTAAAACGCGGCGGCAAACTCTTATTGGATAAATAAGCAGCAATGGCTATCGGCATTGCCAATTTCATCATTTCAGAAGGCTGAAATCGAAAACCACCCAAACTGAGCCAGCGCTGAGCACCCTTGGCACCTACACCAACAAATAATACCAGCACCAATAATACCAAGGCTCCTAGATACAGTAACAGCGACCACCGCGCAAAATAATTAAGTCGAATTTGCGCAATGGCAAACATACCAAGATAAGCAATCACGAAGAAAACTACCTGCCGCTTGATCATCCCGCTATTACCTTCACTGGCACTATAGAGAACAATCAGTCCAAAGCCCGTTAAAATCAACAAAAATAGTAGCAGGATGGGGTCAATATGAATGGTTTGCCAAATACTACGTCGCCTTCGCAGATCATAACTGGCTTCCGGCATTCGCCGAATAAAGTCTTGCTGGCTAACCGACATTAAGGCCGACCACGGCTAGCTAATTTAGCTGGTGGGGATAGATATTTACCCAATAGATGTGCATCAAATAATTTACGTGCCACCGGCGCAGCAGAGCCCGAACCGGATTCGCCGTTCTCAACGATGACCGCCACAGCTATTTGCGGGTCATCATAAGGAGCAAAACCCACAAACAAACCATGGTCGCGATGCCGCTCTTTCAATGCTTCGGAATCATACTCTTCATTTTGCTTAATGCCCACGACCTGAGCCGTACCGGTTTTACCAGCCATCACATACTGCGCATTAACACTAATACGGCGAGCAGTTCCATTCGAGGCATGTACAACATCCTTCATTGACTTAAAGATGAAATCCCAATAACGATCATCTACTTCCACATAATTGAGTAAATGTGGCTCAATTTCTCCTTGGTTAATCGATTTTACAACCTGAGGCTTTAAATGTTTCCCGCGATTGGCAATAGTATTCACCATAGTGGCTAACTGCAGTGGTGTTGTAAGAGAATCCCCCTGACCAATGCCAACATTTAAGGTATCACCGGGAAACCAGGGCAAGCGTCGAACGCGCTTTTTCCATTCCCGAGAGGGCCACAAACCACGACGTTCACTTGGTAGGTCAATTTTAGTGTATTGCCCAAAACCAAACTCTGTACCAAAACGATGTATACGATCAATCCCCATACGGAAAGCTAAATCGTAAAAGAAAGTATCTGATGATTGCACAATGGCTTTATGAAGGTTCACAATGCCATGGCCTTCGCGCTTCCAATCACGATAGAGCCGCTCATCATTTTCCAACTGATAATAGCCGGGATCAAAAATCTTATGGCTGCGACTAATAACACGCTCACTAAGTCCTGCCAAACCCAGCATTGGCTTCACTGTCGAAGCAGGTGGATAACGCCCTTGAATAGCGCGATCAAAAAGTGGAATATCTTTACTGTTTCTCAAGGCATTATAATTTTTATAACTGATGCCAGTCACAAATAAATTAGGGTCATAACTAGGCGTACTGAGTATTGAGAGCACGCCGCCGGTTTTCACATCAAGCACCACAACAGCACCTCGACGATCACCCATGGCTGTAGCGGCTGTTTGTTGTAAACGACTATCAAGGTGGAGCGTTAAATTTTTACCAGGTATAGGATTTTCTTGTTCCAAGGTGCGCAATACGCGCATACGTGCATTAATCTCAACATGTCTATAACCCACCTCACCAAAGAGGTCTTTTTCATAATACTTTTCTATGCCAATCTTACCAATCGTATGCACGCCTTGATAACGGCGCACTTCCTCTTCATCAAAACGACTCCATTCTCGATCATTAATTTTACCGACATAACCCACACTATGAGCAAAGAGCGGGCCTGCAGGATAGTCGCGTACCAGCTGTGCCTCTACTTCAACACCAGACAAACGGTATTCATTCACGGCTATTTTTGCTATTTCGCTTTCATCCAATCGGTATCTCAATGGGATAGGCTGATAAGGGCGTCGACTACTTTTAAGAGAGCGATAAAAATCATTAATATGGTTTTCCTTGATAGTGATCAATTCACTCAAGATATCAATAGTTTCATCAAGGTTGGAGATGTTTTCAGGGACAAGAGAAAGAATATAGCTCGGCCGATTATCGGCAAGCAACTCCCCATTACGATCAAAAATCAAACCGCGCTGAGGGCTAATAGTTTGTACTAAAATACGATTGTTATCCGACTGTGTAGCGTAGTCTTCATAAGAAATAATTTGCAAGCTGTAATAACGAGCCAGCAGAATCAACACCAAACCAACAACTAATACGGCAGTAATCATGACTCGATAACCAAACGTACGGGTCTCTGCGTGATAATTTTTAAACTGCTGATGTTCTTGCATAGTTGCTGCTTACTTGTGGTACGGATGGTTGTTGAGCAAAGTCCAACCGCGATATAACTGTTCGGTCAAAATAATACGAACCAGCGGATGAGGCAGAGTCAGCGCAGACAAAGACCAATATTGACTTGCTCTATCAATGCAAGATTGCGCTAAGCCATCAGGCCCACCAATGAGTATTACAATGTCCTGTCCCGACATTTGCCAACTAGATAATTCTTTGGATACTTGCTCAGTGCTCCAATTTTTACCTTTAACCTCTAATGCGATGACTTTATCATTCTTATCAATCGCAGCGAGCATCGATTTACCTTCAGCCAAAATAGCCTTGCTGTTATCTTGCGACTTGCCTCCTTGCGACCTTCCTCGCGGCCCCAATGGTAATTCAAGCCATTCGAATCGCCATTCACGGGGCAAGCGTTTTTGATACTCTTTTACACCAGTATTCACCCAATCTGGCATACGAGTACCGACAGCAAGCACTCTAATACGCATAGTTATAGTGTAGTATCTGTCTTTTGGCTACTATCCAGTGTATCAAGCGGTGCCCACAACTTCTCTAAATCATAAAATTTCCTAGATTGCGGCAACATAACATGAACAACTATTTCTCCGAAATCCACTAAAGCCCAATCACCAGCGTCTATTCCTTCCATTCCAATGGGTCGGAAGTTTTGCTTCTTTGCTTCTTCAATTACATTGTTAGCCAAGGATTTAACATGACGAGAAGACGTCCCACTGGCAATCACCAGTGTGTCAGTAACATCACTCAACGCTTTAACATCCAAGGTAACGATATCCTGCGCTTTTAAATCATCTAATGCTTCAGTGATTAAGCTATTTAATTCAATTGTCATTAACGACGTTCTCTCTACTTTTATACAGTTGATTATTGATAATATATTCGTACACGTTCTGTGCCAATTGACTCGGCACCTCTTCTGCCGCAAGTTGGCGACGTATTTCTGTTGCAGATATATCAACTTGCTTTTGGTTTAAGGCTACTACACTGCCCGCCACTTTTTTCTCTATATCACTCACATCAGAATCGTTAAGCAAATCAGACAAAATACCTGATGCAGGCAAAACAAAACCAGGGCGAAGAAAAACACCTATATGCGCTAGCTTTAATAGCTCTTGCCATCGGTGCCATTGTGTCAAACTAGCATAAGCATCCGCGCCCATTAGTAAAACAATACTGACATCAGGCCCCAATTCTTTACGTAAATCTTTTAAGGTATCTACCGTATAGGATGGCCCTTCTCTGCGCATTTCCCGATCATCAATGGATAAACCATCAATACCTTCAATCGCCAGCTGAAGTAAACACACCCGCTGCTCACTGGTTAGTTGTGGCTGTTCGCGGTGAGGCGGTTGATGGCAAGGCATCAACCTGACTTCTGCGAGATTTAAACATTGCTTGGCTTCTAGGGCCATTTGAATATGCCCTAGGTGCACTGGGTCAAATGTACCGCCCAACAGTCCAATCATTTTTTCAGCCTGCTCGAAAACTACTGTAGAATATGGCCGTCACCATACACAACCCATTTTTGAGAGGTTAGCCCTTCAAGGCCGACAGGGCCGCGTGCATGAATTTTGTCGGTAGAAATACCGATTTCAGCACCCAAGCCATATTCAAAACCATCCGCAAAACGCGTAGAGGCATTAACCATCACAGAACTGGAATCCACTTCAGTCATAAATTGGCGTGCACGGGAAACATCTTGAGTCACAATGGATTCAGTGTGCCCTGAACTATACGCAGCAATATGGTCCATCGCCTGCTGCATATCTTCGACAATGCGGATCGATAAAATAGGGGCTAAATATTCTGTAGCCCAATCCGTGTCAGTGGCAATATTCATCGGGGCAATCTCTTGTGTACGCGTGCAACCTCTAAGCTCCACCCCTTTTTCTTTATAGGCAGCAATTAGCTTTGGCAAAAAAGCGTCCGCGATAGGCGCTGCAACAAGCAACGTTTCCATTGCATTACAAACACCATAGCGATGGGTTTTTGAATTCAGAGCAATATCAAAGGCTTTGTCGAGATCAGCTTTATCATCCACATAAACATGACAGATACCATCAAGGTGTTTAATGACCGACACAGTAGCATTCGCACTGATACGTTCGATCAAGCCTTTACCACCACGAGGAACAATAACATCGACATAATCATTCATGGTGATCAGCTCACCCACTGCTTCACGATCAATCGTCTCAATAACCTGAACTGCTGCCGCAGGTAAGCCCGCCGCCTCTAAACCTTGCTGAATACAACGAGCAATTGCCTGATTAGAATTCAGCGCCTCTTTACCGCCGCGCAATATAGTGGCATTGCCAGACTTTAGACAAAGGCTTGCCGCATCGATAGTGACATTAGGCCGCGATTCATAAATAATGCCCACGACCCCTAAAGGCACTCGCATTTTTCCGACCTGAATCCCACTTGGGCGGTAGCTCATATCGGTCACCTCACCACAAGGGTCAGGTAGAGCAGCCACTTGCTGCAAACCTTCAATCATTTGATCAATGCCCTTATCATCCAAACTCAACCGATCCAACAGTGCGCTATCCAAGCCATCTTGCTCACCTTGCTGCATATCTTGCTTATTTGCAGCCAGTAGCGCCGGTCTATTCGTATTTAACGCATCCGCTATAGCGAGTAACGCTGCATTCTTTTTACCGGTATTGGCAGCAGCAATCTGACGCGAGGCTTCACGGGCATCCTTCCCCAGAGTACGAATATAATCTTTGACGTTCATTTCTATTAACATGATTTGATATTGGCTCTAAATTTCATTCACCGAAAGAGCCCATAATAGACTCTTTACATAAACTATTGGCATTATACAGTGATATGCAGCTTTTTCAGTGATTTGTGACAAATATGGGCTATTATTAGTAACGCTAGCGAGCGCCCTTAAATAGTTGCGCGTGCGCTGACTGCAACCAAGTCAATAATGATAAACAAACTGGTGCATATTATGAACACCCAAAACAAGCAGCGATTGCACTTTTTTAAAACATTACTGCTTTTAGTACCACTGCTATTGGCAGGGCATACATCTACTGATGCGCAGCCTGTTGATAAAGCACAAGTCGTCGTTTCCTACACTTACAATTTTGCTAAAAATATTCGCTGGCCAAACGAAAGCGCTAAAAAAACATTCAACATTGGGCTTTTTCAAGTAAGCGATAAAGCCTTAGCGAACGAATTTCTGAAACTCAATAATGCAGCCACCATCAAAAGCGCCCCCATTAGAGTACGCGAAACACGAAATATTCGCACACTGAAAAATTACGACCTTATCTTTGTCGGCGCCAACGACGACAAGACCGTTTCACAAATTCAAACACTGATTGAAGGCAGCCCGATTTTGATGGTGACATCCAACTATGACAATAAACGCTTAGTGATGATTAACCTGTTTGAAACAAAAACACAGCAAGTACAATTCGAGGTCAATAAAGCTAACCTGTTAAACAATAATCTTACGCCCCTACCGGAACTTATATTACTAGGCGGAACAGAAATTGATGTTGCCAAGCTTTTTCGCCAAGGGCAAAGCTCATTAATCAAAATACAAAACCAACTTTCTTCACAACAACAAAAACTGGCCAACCTACAATCCAAAATCAACAGCCAAGAGGAAAACAACACAAGATTGATTGGCCAGATGAGAAAATTGAACAACGATATTCTAAACACCAAAAAATTAAACACGGAGCTTGCTCAAGAATTAACCTTACTTGAAAAAACAATTGAAGAAAGCCGAGATATTATCAAACAGCAAAAAACTGAAATCACAGACAGCCAAAATCAAAAGAAGATACTGATAGAACAAGTCAATCAGCGCAACAAGGAACTAGATCAAAAACAAGTGCAACTACTAGAGCGGCAAAGGGATCTTGATTTAATTAGCGAAACTATTACCAGTAAAGAAACTGAGCTGGTTGAACTTAACTCAACAATTAATCGCCAAGAGAACGAATTACAAAGCCAGCGTGACTCGATAGAAAAGCTC
Organism: Cellvibrionaceae bacterium; assembly: GCA_050633825.1. Taxonomy (GTDB): domain Bacteria; phylum Pseudomonadota; class Gammaproteobacteria; order Pseudomonadales; family Cellvibrionaceae; genus CANLBN01. The sequence continues at coordinate 82,679 of JBOEHG010000011.1, forward strand.
GATGAGCTGGTCAGTGCCCAAAAACGGTCTCTCTATTTTTTATGGGGTCTCGTCGCAGCTGGGACAACATTATTTTTCGTCGTCATTTTCGCCTATAGAACAAAACGCAGGGATAACGAACGACTCGCGAGAAGGAGTCACGAATTACAAATTGCCCGCGATAAACTTGAAGTCGCGAAACGCAAAGCAGAAGCAGCCAACAGAGCGAAAGGTGCATTCTTATCACTAATGAGCCATGAGCTGAGAACACCACTACAGTCTATTATTGGCTATACCGATTTAATTATTGAAGAATTAAAAATGGAAGGCGACATTTCGTATATGGATCAACTCATAAGGGTAAACACCAATGGAGAACGGCTATTAGAGCTTATCAACAACACGCTTGACCTTGCTAAAATCGAGGCTGGAAAAATGAAAGTCGAACTCACGCCTATACATATAGACTCACTAGTAGAAGAAGCGATCAGCAATGTTAAACCCTTACTGGCTAAAAATAAAAACGAACTCAAAATAGACATTGATAACAATCAATATATGCCCGAAGTCGATTATGACAAATTACTATTGATGTTGGTTAATCTGCTCAGCAATGCCACTAAATTTACGAAACAAGGCATAATTACTATCGACGTAAAAAACACGCCTCAACAACTTTCAATCGCTGTCAAAGATACCGGCATCGGCTTAACCAAAGAACAGTTAGAGTACGTTTTTAATCGTTTCCACCAAGTAAGCCATGGCGGCACCAAAAAATTTAAAGGCACTGGCCTAGGACTCTCTATCACCCAGCATTTCTGCGAAATAATGGGCGGGAATATTCATGCAGAGAGCAATCAAGATAAAGGGGCTGCCTTTATTGTGGATATCCCTTTACCGGTTGTTATTACAGAGAAAAAATTTATAGGCATTGAAGGCGAAGAAGAAGTTGCCGCCTAACATCAAAAACAAAAGAATGTTACAGGAAAACGATAAAAAGGCACAAAAATCAACCAACGGAAGCATAAAGTGAAGCTAACAAAACCTAAATTAAAGACCTCTTTAGTGCGAACAGTAAAAACGGTTTCATTTTTCTTACAAGGTGAGTATTATGACAAACAAATTAGGTTTATAACAATCGCCATAGGGAGATGCATTCGTCTAAGTGGTCCACAAAAACCATGGTAATGAAAACAAAACGTAAAACCTTAAGCATACTACTATTAAGCTTTCAGCTTAGCGCTGTCGCAGTGGCCAGCAATGGCAACAAAGACCTTGATTATCTCTCCCTCAGCCTTGAAGAACTGGGCAAAATAAAAATTTCTATTGCAACAGGTAACAACACCACCGTTGAGCAAGCACCTGCTGTTGCTTCCGTCATTACCGCACAACAAATTGAAGCCATGGGAGCGCGCACATTAGATGAAGTGCTAGAAACTGTTCCAGGCTTACATGTTGCCTTATCAGGCACCAATAGGCTTGACTCTATTTATTCTATACGAGGAATACATACCAGCTTTAACCCTCAAGTCCTATTACTTGTTAACGGCTCACCAATTCAATGGCCGGTACAGGGCGGAAGACCAATATTATTCCGTCAATCGGTTAATAATATTGCACGAATTGAAGTTATTCGCGGCCCCGGTTCGGCCATTTACGGAGCAGACGCATTTTCAGGCGTTATCAACATTATTACTAAATCAGCAAACGACATAGCCGGAACTGAAGCTGGGTTTAGAGCAGGCTCATTTGATTACCGAGAAACTTGGGTCCAAACAGGATATCAACTAAATAATTGGAGCATTATATACAACCTAAACATCCAACAAAGCGACGGCGATCCTGAGCGTAAAATAAATTCAGATTTACAAACGTTGCTAGACGCGGCTGGCACTTCCGCTTCGCTTGCACCAGGATCACTATCAACACGATATGATATTTTAGATTCATCCATTGGCCTAGAAAATGATAATTGGAAGATTAACTTTAGAGCATGGATATCTGATGATACGGGCAACGGAGCAGGTGGAGCTCAAGCACTAGACCCTAGCTCAGGAGACAACTATAAACTTTATACCGGCGACGCCACCTTTACCACTAAAAGTTGGGCCAAAAACTGGACAAACTCCATCAAAATTAACTACGCAAGATTTGAAGCAGATGTTAACTTCATACTCCTGCCACCCGGAACCACAATTGAGATAAGTCCTACTGATGGAAACTTTAGTCCCGGATCCGGTTTTCCAGTTACTTTTACTGATGGACTTATCGGAAAACCCAGCGTTACATCTGAAGACACACAACTAGAATTCAGGAACACCTATCAAGGCTTAAAAGCACACAGAATAAGAATAGCTTTTGGTAGTCGTCATCAATCAGTAGACACAAGTGAAATGAAAAATTTTGGCCCCGGCGTCATTACTGACCCAACCATTTCACCAGTTACTGGAACTCTCACGGATGTTACAGACACAGACAATGTTTACCTAGAAAATGAATCTAGAACCGTGAATTACTTTTCAATTCAAGACGAATGGGCAATCAATACCAACTGGCAACTAGTCAGCGGGGTTCGATATGACAATTACTCAGATTTCGGAGACACTACAAACCCTAGAATAGCCTTAGTCTGGAAAACAAACTCAGAGCTGACCACCAAACTACTCTACGGCAGCGCCTTTAGAGCACCCTCTTTTGGCGAACTGGGCTTTAAAAACAATCCTAGCGCACTAGGAAACCCTGACTTAGCGCCCGAGAAAATTGATACTTATGAAATTTCTTTTAACTATCAACCATACTCGAAACTGCAAACCACAGTCAGCTTATTCTCATATCAAGCCAAAGATTTAATTAACGGCTCCCCATCAGAAAATACTAGAGACCAAGAAGGTAAAGGCCTCGAATGGGAGCTCAACTGGGAAATTAATGATCAATGGCGTATTAGCAGCAGCTATGCACTACAAGAATCAGAAGACAGCGATACTGGAGTTGATATTGCGGATGCTCCAGGCCAACAACTTACCTTAAATGCTTATTGGAAAATAGCCCCGCAATGGCTACTCAGCACTCAAGCCAACTGGGTAGCCGACAGAAAAAGGGCTGATGGTGATAACCGGGAAGCTATTAGCGACTACACACTGATTGATATGACACTCAAACGTAAGAATATCTACAAAAATCTCGATATTTCATTGGGCATACGCAACGTTTTCGACAGAGATGCCAGAGAACCCAGTGATGGCACAATACCGGGTGACTTTTTATTAGAAAGCAGAAGCCTATGGGGAGAGGTCCGCTACCAATTCTAAACACCCCGTCTTGGCAACAGCCCAAAATCGATCAAAAAATGGTCTATTTTTGATCTAAATGAACATTATTTTAACCACCTTTCACAAAACATGATCACAGAGAAAAACAAAAGTAAAGGCACTACATCACATTTATAGATTTTTTTGCTTGAAAATAGTATTTTTTTATTGCAAAAGGTTAAAAAAACGACATAATGGCGCCTATTATTGCTTAAGACCTTAGTTTCTAGTCCGTTGATAGTTGCAATTCGCAGTAAGAGAGCAAAATAAACACCATTGACCTGTATATCACTTTTAGGGCAATGGTATTTGCTCTCCCAACAGTCACGCTTATATTTGATATTTGTCGAAACATATATTCCGTGCACTAAACTGTTAACTCATTGAATCTATTAAGAATACCTTTACTTATTCACCAAAGCTTTAACAAGAAATCGTTTATATTTTTACCTCCCGGAGATGTACCCTTGGCTCAATCACTATTAGAAGTTGTTAAAAAAAATAGCGAATCAAATGATCAGAACGATCTGGCAGAGCTTATCGTACGTTATTTAGAACACCTTGATATCCAGCATGTTTTTGGCGTACCTGGTGGCGCTATCGAACCTATATATAATGCTCTGGCACGCAGCGAACGCCGCGGTGGCCCACGCGCTGTTAATGCCTGCCATGAATCAGCCGCAGCTTATATGGCCGACGGCTACACAAGAGAAACCGGTAAGCTTGGCGTCTGTATTGCCACATCTGGCCCTGGCGCCACCAATCTGATTACGGGTGTCGCCTGCGCCTATGACAATAATATCCCTATGCTGGTTATTACCGGCCAGCCTGCTATCCCCTCTTTTGGAAAAGGCGCTCTACAAGAGTCCGCCTGCTCCGGCGTTAATGTACTAGGCATGTTTAACCACTGTACCAATTACAATTCTTTAGTTTCTCACCAGAATCAACTGGAAACAAAGCTCGTCAATGCATTGCTTACCGCCTATCAATCCAAAGGGCCAACTCACCTTTCTATTCCTGTTGATATTCTTCGTGAAACCACTGGCTTACCCAAGCCACGATTTAACCTTGTCGACAAATTGCATAGGAAATTATCCATTATGGATGAAGAGAGTGCGGATGACTTGGTCAATCTTCTAAAAGATAACAAACAACGTCCCGTCTTTTTTATCGGCTGCGGCGCAGTAGAAGCGATTGATGCCATTATGATGCTGGTTGAAATAACAGGCGCCTTATTTGTTACCACACCCGACGCTAAAGGTCTGATTAACCCTTTACATACCGCTTACCGTGGTGTCTTTGGTCTGGGCGGGCACGACAGCGCCATTGACACCCTACAATTTAATAACAGCCTCACTGTTGCCTTTGGTACAGGTTTTGGCGAATTTTCCAGTAATGGCTGGTGTAAAAACCTTCTCAATGAAAAGCTGGTGCATGTAGATGACACTTCAGATAATTTACTGCGATCACCCATGGCACAATTGCATGTACGCGGACGTATATTGACGATTTGTAATTATGTTGTTGAACAATTACTGACCCAGCCGGGTGCATTTTCTGCATCGAGCAATAACCAATTAGTCAGTGAAAACACCAACCCCCATGTAAGTATGAGAGAACCCGATAAATATACCTCAGATGCCTCTCCCGTCAAACCTCAACGCTTAATGAAAGAATTATCAGAACGCTTTCCACCAAATACCCGCTTCTTAGCCGATGCAGGCAATAGCATGATGTGGGCTCCTCACTACCTACAGTCGAGAAACCGTCGAGAACAACAAACCTATAACCCTACTAATAACTCATCGGAACGTCGCTCAGGTAGTGCCAGCTGGTTACGACTGACCCTTAACTTTGCGCCAATGGGCTGGGCTATTGGTGCCGCCGTTGGTGTCTCACAAGGTAACCCGGACTGTCCAACCGTTTGCATTACAGGAGATGGCTCCTACTTGATGAGCGGACAGGAAATTACGATTGCTGCCCAACAGGGCCTACCGGTTGTCTTTGTGATATTAAATGATGGCGTTTATGGCATGGTCATGCATGGTCAACGCCTTGCTGGGGCTGAACCCATTGGCTTTAACTTACAAACCGTTAACTTTTCCAAACTTGCTAGCGCAATGGGCATAGCCAGCCATATTATCGAATCACCCAGTGACTTCGAACATATTGATTTTAAAGAAATACTGTCTCGTAAAGGTCCAACTCTGCTTGATGTACGTATTGATAAAGAAGAAGTCCCTCCAATGGTAAGCCGCCTAAAAACATTAGGCAGTGTTCAATAAATCTTCGCTTTAGATATCTACTCTTAAACTTAATTAATTTTTATGAAAGAACGTAAGCACGATCAAGTGCGCAGCCGTAATGAGGCGTTCACCGAACGCACCAGTACTCGTATTTGGGGTGAACAAGCCTCAGAAGATAATCCGTATATTGCACAATCAACACTATGTCATGGTTATGACCTTTATGAGTTGATAAATAAAAGCAGCTTTATAGAAGTGTTTTATTTATTATTCAGAGGGGAATTGCCTTCAGCAGATGAGACCGAGCTGCTAGAAAAACTGATGATTGCCTTAATTAACCCCGGCCCACGGCACCCTGCAACACGCGCCGCAATGAATGCCGGTGTCGGTAAAAGTTTACCCGTACATATTCTTCCTATTGCAACCAGTGTTATGGGGGGGGACTATTTGGGCGGCGGTGAAATAGAACCGGCGATGCGCTTTCTACGAAAAGGGAAAAAAAATAACCCAGACGAATATGCACAAACGCTATTAGATGAAAATCAACACACTCACCCCCAAACAGATAACGAAGAATCGATTGCACCGGGCTTTGGTTCTCGTTTTGGCGGCATTGACCTAATAACTCACACTATTACTGAGCAACTTTTAACATTAAAGGGAGCCGGACCAACATTGCAATGGGCGCATCAATTATCCTTACAGTTAAATAAAGCAGGGTTTGGCCTATTACCAACAGGCTTAGCCGCAGCGATCTTTTCAGATCTTGGTTTTCAACCAAGGGCTGGCGGTACACTATTCCAGTTAATCAGTGCGCCAGGGCTTGCGGCCCATGGTTTAGAGCTTGCCAATAGACCGTTTACGGCGATGCCTTATGTACGTGATGAAAACTATTTTATAGAGGATAAATAATGTTATCCAAAAGCAATCAAAATACTATCAAAGAACTGGATAAAAACCGTCATACCATACGCAGTAAAACCGGCGGCTGGTTTCCTGGCAAAGGCGTATTTAGCCATGGCTATTCGATGCTCGATGAGCTAGTAGGAGAAAAATCGTATTTTCAAATTATGATTCTTAACGCCACGGGGAAACTAGTTGAGAGACGCCTTGCAGATTGGATTGAAGCCATATATGGCTGCCTAAGCTGGCCTGATCCCAGAATTTGGTGCAATCAAATTGGCGCCCTTGCAGGCTCAGCTAAAACATCTGTAATAGCAGCTACTGCTGTTGGCTCACTGGCGGCCGACTCAAGATCCTATGGTGGAAGAACTCTTATTGATGGAATGAACTTTATACAAAGTTCATATAGAAAGCTTTCTAATGGTATGAGCACTGAAGAAATAATTGAAAAAGAAATTCAAAAATATGCTGGAAAACCTTATATAACTGGCTTTGCTCGCCCGTTAGCTAAAGGAGATGAACGCCTAGAGGCTATGGAAAGGGTATCTAAAAATCTAGAGTTTCAGGAAGGAGAGCATTTGATCCTTGCCTATGAGATTGAAAATATTTTATTAAAACGTTTTGACGAGGGCATGAATATTAACGGTTATATATCTGCCTTTCTTTCAGATCAGGGGTTTTCAACAGATGAAGTGTATCGAATATTTTCTATGATGGTTATGAGTGGTGTAACCGCATGCTATTTAGAACAATTAAATAAACCTTCAGATAGCTTTCTTCCTTTACGGTGTGATGATATTAACTATATAGGTCAAGAAAGCAGAAAAGTAGGTAATAAATAAGTTAATATTCAACATAATTACACTAAATTTTTACAGGGCAAAGAGCATGAACACACAAAAGCAAACCGCAATTGTAACCGGCAGCAGCAAAGGGATAGGCAGAGCAATAGCGAAACAACTGTTGCTTCAAGGCTATCAAGTGGTTGTCACATCTAGAAAAAAAGAAGACGCCGAGAATGTTGCAGCAGTTTTATCGGAAGAAACTAAAGCAACAGCACTAGGACTAGCATTTGATCTTGAAGATCCCGCTGGACCTAAGCAATTAATAGAAGAAACTATTAATGCGTTAGGCAGACTTGATGTACTTGTCAATAATGCCTTATCAATTTCAATTAATGTAGATCCATTAACATGCGATGAACACTTAATTGATGCAGGCATAACAGCAAATATTACTAATGTGGTCAAACTATGCCGCCATGCATATCCGCATCTTAAAGAGTCCAAAGGAAATATTATTAATATTTCCTCCTCTGTTACCAAACGTTATGTCCTTGGTTTGCCATTGTACGCCATGAGTAAAGCAGCCATTTTAAAACTCACCGAAGCATTTGCAGCAGAGTGGGCAAAGGATTGTGTCAGAGTTAATGCCGTAAACCCGGGCTTTACTGATTCAGATGCGGCCGCAGGGTTAGGGCTGACTGAAGCTCAAATCAGCAAGCTTCATGGTCACTTTGATGAGTTTCAATTATTGGGAACAGCTGTTCCGGAGAATATTGCGCCGCTCATTACTTATTTGGCATCGAAAGACGCGAGCATGGTGACGGGTGCAATTATTGATATTGATGGTGGACACCACGTACAGGGTCACCCACTATTCCCGAGAGATTTATTTGCTTAAGCTAAGATGCTCCTAAACAAGGGACTATAAGACATTACCGAGTCATAAACTTGGCCGCAAACAAATCGTCGACAGACATGGGTTTTGCAATATGGTAACCCTGCGCATAGTCGACGCCATTTGCGGCTAAGAACTGTAGAATTTCTTCGTTTTCCACAAATTCGGCAACCGTTTTTCTGCCCAAGCTTTGGACCACTTCAATAATGGAACGGACCAAAGCTTGGTCCACTTTATCTTTATGTAGATTACGAATAAACGAACCATCAAGTTTAATATAATCAGCAGGCAATTCTTTTAAGTAAGCAAAACTACTAAAGCCAGAGCCAAAATCATCAACGGCAAAGCTACAGCCCAAGCTGTGTAACTCAGCAATAACCCGCTGTGTTGTTTTAATATTAAATAAACTGGCACTTTCTGTTAACTCAAAAGTGATGGCGCTGCCTTTAATGCCTGCGGATGCCAAGCTTTCACGAATAATAGGAACTAGGTTTTCATCGCGGAAGGCCTGAGCAGATAAATTGATTGCGATATTATTAAGAGCTGGATAATCATGCAACATAGAAATTGCACGCTTGATAACCCAGCGATCTAACAGCCCCATATCACCGGTACTTTCAAGCGCCTCAATAAAGGCACCTGGCATAATTAATTTACCGTCCGTATCCTGCATACGCACTAATACTTCATAGTAAGAAACTTGTTTTTTGGCAATATCGATAATGGGCTGATAGTGTAAAACAATGCGGTTTTCCGTCATTGCTTTTCTAATACGGCGCGCCCAGTCAACATTTTGCCTTAGCTCTTCACTTTCGCTATCTTCCGGATCATAGACATGCACATTATTACGGCCTCGGTGCTTGGCAACATAGAGTGCACTATCCGCTTGCATTAAGTAACCTTCAGCATCTTTAGCGCTGCCATCAATTAAACTAATGCCAATACTGCAACCTAGTTTTATTGGCTGGTTACCAATTTGAAAATCATAATCAGAAATACTTTCTTTAATGCTCTCGGCGATTTCTGACACTTTATCAATACTTAAGTTATGCAGTATTAAGGCAAACTCATCACCACCAAAGCGACACAAAATATCCGTATCACGAATCCTTTTACTAATCAGCTTTGAAATTGAACGTAATAGTTCATCACCCCAGTGATGACCAAAGGTATCATTAATGACTTTAAAATAATCAAGGTCAAGATAAATCAAGCCGTGATCATTTTCTTGCCGCTGAGCATCGACTGAAAGCCGCTCTAGTGTATTTTCAAAATAGTGTCGATTGTAAAGTCCCGTTAGGGAATCATGCATGGCCTGATATTCCAACTGCTCCTGCACTTGCTTGCGTTTTGTAATATCATCCAGACAAACGGTTAAAGTGGGTTGTTTATCGGCAACAATAAAACGGCTCACACGCAACTGAACCCAACGCTCTTGCTGGTTAGCATCAGCCAAGGCGATTTCAATCTCACAACTTTCTTTCTCACCCGAAAGCACTGACTTAAAACGCCCTTCGATCGCACGGTACTTCCTGCCATCTTGACTGGATAAGAATTTTTTAAAGGGGTTGTTAAGGGACTCACCCACATCGTAACCAAAAGCTCTCTTCCAGGCATCATTTAGAAAGATGACGTTCATTTCATCATCCAACTCCATGACAACGGTTTGCAAGTTATTTAACAAATGCCTGTGAACTTCGGAAACTTCTCTGTAAGCGGCTTCACGCTCAGCTAAAGACCTTACCCTATCAGCAAATTGCTGGTTGCTCACCATGTAATCATCGCGACGTAGGGCTATTTCTGCAACCGCACGTAAAGGATCTGGGCGGAATGGCTTGGGTATAAAATCTGCTGCACCGCGTATTAACAAATCCTCAGCATGCTCAGAGGTACCATGGGCTGTCATAATTACAACGGGTTGGTTAGCTTGTTCGCGTAAAATACTATCAAGAACATCTGGCCCTTGGAGCTGACCGGGTAACATAACATCAAGCAAAACCAAGTCATGACGACGTGCCAACCATGCGTTTAAGCCTGTTTCACCATCGTAAGTCAGCTCTACATCAAAACGCTGACCAAGGATTTTTTTGATCAACTCCGCAGTATCTTCTTCATCTTCTACAACTAACAGTGTTGGCTTTGATAAAATAAAGCGATTGGCGACACAATTTTCGAGCACTTCCGAAACGGTATGTAACTCTTCAACGGAGATAAGGGCACTGATTCCATGTTCGCGTGCGGTCACTTCAGCAATACGCTCACACCATGTTGCCGTTGTTACAATAATGGGGATATTCGGTTTACAGCGTAAAGCACCCGAACGCACTAAACGCGACAAGCGCCAACCATCAATTTCGCTTAAATCAATATCGGAGATTAGTACATTAACTGGGTGGGAGCGCAGAACTTTCAGAGCACTACGTGCATTATCAACAGAGGTTATGCGTGTGTACCCTGCACCAGCAAGCGCTCCTCTGATTTGTTCATTCAAAGCAGATTGGCTTTGAACAACCAGAATATTCAAGTTTTTATGGGATCCATTATGGTGGTTATTCGACATGCGCAGGTATTTTTATATAAGGATAATCGTTAAAAGTGCCACTCTATTCCCAGCTTCCTGCCAGTTCGTCAAGAATATAACTTAGACCAGAAAACGTTACCAGTCAAACACTTATCACCTTTTCAGACTCTATCAAAGCGACTCTCAGTGGCAATTTTGTCTCATTCAATACCCTCTAAAAAGCCGCAATCATAGGCTTTTAGAGGCATTCAGCTTCTGTTCAGGCTCAACTCGGTAGTCTAAACACATTATTCATTCTATTGGAGAATTAACGTGAACAAGACTTTTATTAAATCTACTTGTCTATGCATTGCCTTTAGCGGTTTAGCATTAGTTAATACTGTTTATGCAGGTGACCGCTACGGTGCTCATAACAAAAACATCGAATTTGCCAAAGTAACCAACGTCAGCCCGATATATGAAACTGTCAGTTACAAAGAACCTCAACGCGAATGTCACTATGAAGACCGTACTGTCCGCCGCAAAGGGTCTAACACTTCAGTTATAATTGGTAGTATTATTGGTGGAGCTATCGGTAACGAATTAGGTCACAATAAAAGTAATAAAAAAGTGGGAACCGTTGTTGGCGCAGTCCTCGGTGGATCTATTGCAAATGACATCAGTAAAAATAAGCGTGGTTACGATACTGTCTCAGAGCGTATTTGCACGACCACTCACCATGTTAGTTATGAAGAAAGGGTAACAGGCTATAATGTTGCTTACAAATACCGCGGCAACACCTATTACACGACAACAAATGAACACCCAGGCAAGCGGATTCGTGTTGCAGTAACCGTTCGACCACTGGTAGATTAACAGCCCTTGTTAATTATTGATGATGTAGCCATTTACAACATTAGCAAGGCGTTGAAAGATAGATAAACGAGGAACACTTCTAATGAGATATGGCATACATCAATGTCAATTATTCAGCTTGGTCTTTAGCCTTGTTATAGTATTCTGTAGTGCCATCTACAGCACAAGCGTGAACGCGCAAGCCTCATCACCAGCCGAAGCAGCCAGAGAAGCGCGTGAACGTACGGGCGGGAAAGTGCTCAAAGTAAAGTCTACCGACAGAGGGCAATACCGAGTAAAAGTACTGATGCCCGGCGGGCAAGTTAAAAATATCAACATCAAAAAGAAGAGTAAATAATGTAGTTCCATGTACAGAAATATGTACAACGCACTACAAAAAAGCGAATAACAGTGTACAAATGACAAAGCAACAGGAGTTGATATTTTTATGCGCTTACTTTTAGTTGAAGATGAACCTCAGCTTCGAGAAAACCTACAACAGTTTCTCACCAAAGCAGATTACAGTGTTGATAGTGCCGCGGATGGTAAGGAAGGCTTATACCTTGGCTCAGAATACCCATACGATATTGCCATTATCGATATTGGCCTACCCGAAATAAATGGTATCGACCTGATTAAGCGCCTACGTGAAGATGATATTTTATTCCCAGTACTCATTTTAACCGCCAGAGGCAACTGGCAAGACAAAGTAGAAGGCCTAGAAGCCGGAGCCGACGATTACTTGGTAAAACCTTTTCATAACGAGGAACTCCGCGCTCGCCTGAATGCATTGGCTCGGCGTTCAAAAGGTCACGCCTCACCAGAGCTTATTTATGGTCCACTATCGATTAATACTGCCAGCAAAATAGTCACTGTAGATGATAACGAGGTTGTATTAACTCAGTATGAATACAATACCTTGGAGTACTTGGCACTCAACTACGAACGCGTCATTTCCAAGACAGAGTTAACAGAACACCTCTATGATCAAGATTTTGATCTCGACAGCAACGTTATTGAGGTACTTGTCGGCCGTCTGCGTAAAAAGATTGACCCAAGCAATACAATTAAACCTATCACAACATTACGAGGTCAGGGATATAGATTAGCTCTTGCCAATCAATAATGCCTATGAGTACTCCCCCATCAAAACGATACTCCCCTTTTAACTCCCTTATTGGTCGGTTTGTTTTTGCCTCATTAATACTTCTACCGCTCTTTATCTCTATCAGCGGCACATTACTTATCAACTCTTTTGAACATAGCCAACAAAGAGCGGAGCAGGAAAAACTACAAGCGCATCTGTATGTTTTATTGAGCGTAGCCGAATTAGAACAAAAGAAGTTAATGTTACCCGAAACATTAACCGAACCTCGCTTTAACCAGCAAAATTCTGGCCTTTATGGTGCTATTTATAATGCAGATGGTAAAGAATTATGGCGTTCAAATTCAGCCAGCCTTTTTAATGCAAAGTTATATGATACACCTGAATCTTTTAAGGTGGGTAACAAGTCCTATTCTCAAATGTCAGATGATGGTGTAACCCTTAATTGGTTTAGTCACGATATAGAGTGGTATAACGAAGACGATAGCATCACACCATTACGCTTTGTAATTGCAAGTGATAACAGTGTTATGGCAGCCGAAATCAACAGCTATCAAAATAGATTATGGCAGTGGTTGAGCATTATGGGGGGCTCTCTAATCGTTATTCAAATACTTATTATGAAATGGGGACTACAACCATTAAAACGTTTATCCAAACAATTAAATGCACTTCAAGAAAATAAAATACAACAATTAGACAACAATTATCCAACTGAAGTTGAGCCCGTCATAGAGAACTTCAACACTATTCTTGTTTATGAAAAAGAACAACGAGAACGCTATCGCAACACCATGTCTGATCTTGCTCATAGTTTAAAAACTCCTCTAGCAGTTATCCAAAGCCAAATGACTGATGAAGATAGCTCTGCTAAAAAAATTGATAGCAACAGTGTGGTTAACGATCAACTGGCTCGAATTAATCAAATCATTAGCCACCAATTAAAACGTGCCGTTATACGTGTCAATCAAAATGTTATTGCTCACCAAGCAGATAAAGTTTCAATTAAAGCGATGATTAACCGACTTATTAAAATCCTTGATAAAGTTTATTCGGAGAAGAATATTGTTTTCACCAACTTAGTCAATGATGAGGATGTTTTTTTTGGTGATGAAGCTGACTTATTAGAAGTATTGGGAAATTTAATTGATAATGCCTGTAAATACGGAAAAGATAGTATTACGATTTCCACAATCAAAGATAATAAAGGTCTTGAATTACGTATCAGTGATAATGGTCCCGGCATACCAGAAGAACAATATTCAACCTTGTTAACTCGCGGAGCCAGAGGGGATACAGCGCAAGCCGGTCAAGGTATTGGCCTCAGTGTCGCTGTGGATATTATTAGTAGCTACGGTGGAGGTTTGACGGTACAAAATAATATTGGTGCGCCGCACTTAACAGGCGCATGCTTTTGCGTTACGCTGCCTTCCCCACTTTCAAAAGTGTAATCAATGAAAGTTTATCGTCACTTTATTGTTTCATAAGTGAGTATTATTTTGGTGGCAAATAGCCTATTCCACCAAGCGCCCTCATAGAAAAGCGAATATCCGATGCCCTTCCTAACAAGTAATCTGATGGAGTAGAAACAGACAGACGCTTAGGACTCGGCAGAACCGCTGCGAGTAGAGAGGCCTGAATTCTATTCAAGTGAGATGGAGCTTGGCCGTAGTATTTCTCGCTTGCTTTTCCTACGCCATACACACCGGTGCCAAATTCAACAACATTGACATAAATTTCTAAAATCCGTTCTTTAGGTAAAAATAACTCTAGCCATAGCGTCAACCATGCTTCAACGCCTTTACGAAATAAACTACGCCCTGACCATAGGTAAACATTTTTTACTAACTGCTGTGTAATGGTGCTAGCGCCTCTTACCTTAGAACGCTTTTCAGAAAGTGATTTTTTAATCGACTGAAAATCAAAACCAAAGTGATTTGGAAATTTTTGATCTTCTGCAGCAATAATGGCAAGTAATACATCCGGGGCAATGGCATCATATTCAAACCAATACTCCGAGAGTGAGTAATTAATATTGTCATCTCTAAGTACAAAAGCGGTTGTGGGTGGATTAATCCAGCGTAATGGCAAGGTTAAAATGATAGTAATAAACAGAAAAAACAAAATTAATAGGCTAAAAAACTTAATCGCTTTTAATCTGTATTTTTTGAAAAAAGACATTAGACAGTCAAAGGCCTAACGGCCGCCAGAAACATCAATAAAACTTCCTGTTGTATAAGAAGCCTCTTCAGACAATAACCAAAGTATCGCTTTTGCAACTTCATCTGGCTCTCCGCCTCTTTGCATCGGTAGCGAGGCTTTTAATCGTTCGACTCTACCGGGATCACCTCCACTAGCATGGATATCAGTATTAATTAAACCAGGACGTACGCTGTTTACACGAATACCTTGGCTAGCGACTTCTTTCGACAAACCAATCGTCATGGTATCAATGGCACCTTTAGATGCTGCATAATCAATATATTCATTGGGTGAACCTAACCTTGCAGCCATCGAGGAAAGATTAACAATACTTCCTCCTTTACCACCTACATCAATCGACATTCGCTTGATCGCTTCACGGGCACATAAAAAAGAGCCCGTCACATTAATGGCAAACAATCGATTGAGTCGATCAGCATCCATTGCCACTAAAGGCATTTGGCTAAACAGTATACCTGCATTATTAACTAAGGCCGTCAACGTACCTAGTTCTTGATCAACAGTTTTAAACAAATGCTTTACTTGCTTTTCGTCACTCACATCTGCGGCAACTGCAATGGCTTTAACGCCCTGCTCTTGTATCTCATTTACTATTTTTTCAGCGGCCCGTTGCTCTTTATAGTAATTAACACAAATATCATAACCTTGATTGGCGGCTAATAAAGCTGTTTGTGCACCAATACCTCGGCTAGCACCTGTAATGAGGACGACTTTAGACATTTTGCTCACTACCCAAGGGCTTTATTAACAATAGCAATTTTGGCAGCAATGTTAACGACGCAATAATAGCGGCAAACATCGCCAAACCTGTTAGTAAGCCAAAATAAATAGAAGGAATAAATTCAGACAGGCTTAAAATTGAGAAGCCAACAATAATAGTGATAGAAGTGTAATACATCGCTCGACCAATGGATGCATGCGCATTATGCATCGCTTTGACATAATTCTTTTCTAATAAGAATTCTCGCCTGAATCGATAGATATAATGGATAGCATTATCAACACCGATCCCTACCGCAATGGCAGCAATGGTTATTGTCATCATATCAAGAGGAATCCCAAATAAACCCATTCCACCTAAAACAACCAATGCCGCTAACATATTAGGAATTAAAGCAATCAATGACAGTAAAAGTGACCGAAACAATACGAGGAACATCAATAAAATCCCGATAAATACGGCACCAATGGTTAGTATTTGTGATTGAAATAAACTTTGTAGCATATTGTTATACAAAACTAACACACCCGTTAAGTTAATTTGCTCCGGCGCAAAGCCCATTTCATCAATTAAATGGCTTTTAATTGTTTTTAATAGTTCATTTCGGCGTAAGTTGGGATCAGTTTCTTTTATTCTTAAAGTAATGCGGGTTTGTTCAATATCTTTTGCAAGATAAGGACTAATCAAAAATGACTCGATATCTGCAGGCAATACACGTTTTATTAATGCTAATTCAAAATCATTTAAACTACGGCCATTTAAATCTCTAGCCACTTTATAAACCGTTGCTAGCGACTGAACTTTGCCCACCTCAGAAAGGCTATCAAGGTAATCATGCACTGATTCAACTGTTTCAAGCCCTGCTTGTGTAAACCAATAATTTTGCTGCAACCCTCCTGCGGCCGTAGACTGATCATCAGTAGCAAAGGGGTCATCTGATGCAAAAGGATCATCGTCTTCTACAGCAAAAGGGTCACCCCCGTCCAAGTCTTTATCATCAGCAAATTCATCACGAGGTGGTGGCGCAAAGGGATCACCAGATAAACCATCTTGAGTAAATTCGTCTTCTTCATTTTTTTCTACACTGGCATTTGAGTCAGCGATTAGCGGAAAAGAAGGCTGCACATCCGCTGTTTTTGTTTTTTTATCAAGAATGATATCAAGTGTAACGGTTCCACCGAGCTGCTGGTCTATCACTAGCATGCCTTGGTGAATTTCAGTGGATGAATGAAAATAATCAATAAAGCGATTTTCTACTTCGAGTCGATAAATACCCAAGGCACTGATAATAGCGGCAACGATACCGCTAAAAACAATAAAACGACCATATTTTTCTGTAAAGCGAGAAAAGCGTAAGGTTAGAATACTCGACTTATCTTCTTTATAGTTTGGCTTAGTTTTGGGCAACAACATCAAGCCTGCGGGGATCAGTAAAAATGAAAGCACGAAGGCGATAGATAAACCAATTGCCATCATCCAACCGAAGTCAATAACAGGCCGTATACCACTCACAACCAGCGATATAAAAGCAACCATGGTAGTCAACACAGTATATGCACAGGGTTGAAACATCGCGGTTATAGTATCGCGTAGGTTTTCAGAACGCACCACATGAGACATTTGGTTAGTGTATTCTCGATAGCGCACAATCAGATGAATAGTGATCGCCAGACAAACAATCAACAATAGTGCAACGAAATTAGATGAAATAACCGTTAGACGCCAATCGATCGTCGCAAGAAAGCCTAACATAATCACCAAGGTTAATAAGCAAGTTGCTAGTGGCAAAACGACAAACTGCCATTGGCGAAAAATAATACTTAAAATAATGATGATGAAAATAATAATGCCTGCACCAAAAACGACAATATCACTACCGATAAACTCAACCATATCTGCCGTAATCATGGTGACGCCACCAAGAAAAATTTCAGCACCTGACCTGTAATTATCAACCACAGTACGTACAGCTTTCACTCTTTCATGATTACGCTCCGTCGTCGCTGTGCTGTAATCGAGAAACTCTTTGGATACCGCCGATAAACGCTGCTCTTCATTATCCGTCAAGCCTTCTGTGTCACGCTTCAACCTTAACAAGTCACGTTCACGTACCAATTCAATAAAGTGGTTATCAGTTGATAGATTGAGCAGTATTGCGGTTGTTTTTCCATCTGGGCCTAACAACATGTCCTTATATATAGGGCTTTCAAGAAACTCCTTCTTCGCCAGAGCATAGTCCACACCTTCATCTGAAAGTGTTTTAATGCCTTTAGTTACTTCGGTTAATGATATTGGAGGGCTATAGAGAAGGGGAACATCTAGAATAGAGTTGGCACCATCAACCCCTTCTATTTTTGTTAACTCATCACGCAGTGATTTTAAATGAGCCAAAGTCCCGGAAGAAAATAGATTACCATTAGGCTTGTAGGTTAAAACAAGAAAGTCGCCTGACTGATATCGCTTACTAACTTCCCGAAAGTAATCTAGGTCTTTATCATATTCTAGTGTTAGTGAATCTGACGATGCATCAATTTTTAAGTTGGGCAAGTTACTCGCCAAAACAATGGCAATGGCAATAACACTTAAAATCGTTAGTAGTGGTTGGCGTAATACGCAATAAAAATAAATTTCAAGTAAACGGTGTAACATCCAATTTTCCTTAGGGGGAAGCGTTATATTTATTCACCCCAACGAGGCAATACTTTCTGTTCTATATTCAGTTGATCTAAAATACGAGCAACAATAAAATCGACCAAATCATCAATCGATGTTGGCTTCTGGTAAAAACCAGGGCTTGCAGGCAAAACAACAACACCCATTTTTGTGAGCTTTAACATGTTTTCCAAGTGCACCTCTGAATAAGGTGTCTCTCTTGGTACAACAATTAACTGGCGCCGCTCTTTCAATGCAACATCTGCTGCACGTTCAATAAGGTTATTACTGGCACCATTTGCGATAGACGATAGAGTTCCACCACTCGCTGGGCAAATCACCATAGATGAAGGACTGCTCGACCCAGACGCTACTGGTGCAAACCAATCTTCCCGACTAAATAAAACTAATTGATTCGGCTTAGCAGAATATAGTTTACTCAGTGCTTCTTGCTGCAAATTAACATCTGACTCTGGTAAAACTAAGCTTGTTTCTGTACGAATAACAACTTCAGCTGCCCGTGAGATCATCAAATACACACGGCAATTTGCTGCCAGCAAATGTTCTAGGAGGCGTAAACCATACTGCGCACCGGATGCCCCTGTGAGCGCAAGCGTGATGGTTCTCGAAAACATAGTTGATATCACTCTATTGTTTAATAGTTAAATGTATTGTTCATTAGATACTATTCTTTATCGTTTATCTTTAAACGATTTATCAATATTGAATGAACGCCGCCAAAACCACCATTACTCATGATAATGATATGTGTCGGCTTATCGATTGACGCAGAAGCAACGAGTGCTTCTGTTTGACCAACAATATCATCGATAGTCCCACACACTGATGATTTTATAGCACTATTGTCAATAATAGATGCTATATCCCACTGCAAATCAGCTGGGCTATACCATAAGACATAATCAGCGGCATCAAAAGCCGTTGACAAGGTAGTGGTATGCATACCCATACGCATGGTATTGGAACGAGGCTCAATTAATACAACTATTTTCTCATCACCTACCTTTGCCCTTAAACCTTCAAGCGTCGTTGTGATAGCTGTTGGATGATGAGCAAAGTCATCATAGACACTAATACCATCATTATTATAGAGACACTCCATACGACGTTTGACACCGTTAAAGAGATTCAGTGCTTCTGCTGCAATTTCAGGTACAACACCTACGTGCTTTGCTGCGGCAATAGTCGCAATGGCATTAGCTACATTATGCCTGCCTAGCTGTGACCAACGAATGACTGCCTGAGTTTTCCCTTGATAAATGACCGAAAATTCTGAGCCATCCTCGTTGATCAACTCAGCCGACCAGGCACTTCCTGCCATTGGGTCAAATGTGGTTAGCGGTGTCCATACCCCTTCCTCTATAACCTCATCAATAGCTTGGTTACCTTCAGGCTTAATAATTAAACCATTATTAGGGACCGTTCTAACCAAGTGATGAAACTGTGTTTGAATCGCTTTAAGATCAATAAAAATATCGCCATGATCAAATTCAAGATTATTAATAATCAGTGTTCGCGGATGATAGTGAACAAATTTAGAACGCTTATCAAAAAAAGCACTGTCATATTCGTCAGCTTCTATCACAAAAAATGGCGTTTCCCCTAAGCGGGCTGAAGCAGAAAAATTCGTCGGCACACCCCCAATAAGGTAACCCGGCGACATACCTGCGTAATCCAAAACCCAAGCTAACATGCTGCTTGTGGTCGTCTTACCATGGGTCCCGGATACAGCCAATACCCATTTTCCTTGTAATACATTCTCACATAGCCATTGAGGCCCAGAGGTATAAGCTAAACCACGATCAAGTATCGCTTCCACTAAAGGATTACCACGACTCATCGCGTTACCAATCACAAAGATATCAGGTGATAAGTCGAGTTGAGTGAGCTCATAGCCTTGAATCAGCTCAATACCGGCCTGCTCAAGCTGTGTGCTCATAGGTGGATAAACATTCGCATCACAACCGGTCACTCGATAACCCTGCTCAACCGCTAGCTGAGCCAAACTACCCATGAACGTGCCACAAATACCAAGGATATGTATATGCTTCATATATATGCTTAATGTAAAAGGAAATAACGGTGATCTAAACGACGCAAGATATCATGAACTGCAGTGAACGAACACTGCCAGAAATGAAGAGCCTACAATGGCCTAAGTCTATTGATAGTTCTTCCATCGTCCTTTTATGAGCCCTTAAATACTTTTATAGGCATGAAATTGACTCCCATTTGCCGTATTATGCGTATTTTTTATGCCACACAAATAATTATCCGAAAGTAATTATCTAAGCTCTATTTGTGGTATCGACCTCACTCTTTATTTAAGGACACGTAATCCATGGCCAAAAAGAATGCATTTTATGCTCAATCCGGTGGTGTTACAGCCGTTATCAATGCTTCCGCTTGTGGTGTAATTGAAACAGCTCGACAACATAAAGAACATATAGGTAAATTATATGCTGGCCATAATGGCATTATTGGTGCCCTTAAAGAAGAACTTATCGATACTAGTAAAGAGAGTGCAAAAACAATTGCATCATTAAAACATACACCAGCAGGTGCTTTTGGCTCTTGCCGTTACAAGCTAAAAAGCCTAGAGCAAAATCGTGCAGAATATGAGCGTCTCATTGAAGTCTTTAAAGCCCATAACATTGGCTACTTTTTTTACAATGGTGGTGGTGACTCTGCAGATACTTGCCTTAAAATCTCACAACTATCTGAAAAAATGGGCTACCCCATTCAAGCTATTCATGTCCCTAAAACCGTGGACAATGATTTACCGATTACTGACAATTCACCCGGCTTTGGCTCCGTGGCAAAGTATGTTGCTGTATCAACTAAAGAAGCTGCACTTGATGTAGCATCGATGTGTGAGACTTCAACAAAAGTCTTTATCCTGGAAGTCATGGGGCGTCATGCAGGATGGATTGCTGGTGCAAGCGGTTTAGCCGCTGAAAAGGAAGGTGACGCACCACATATTATTCTGTTTCCAGAAATTGCATTTAATAAAGAGAAATTCTTAAAACGTGTTAAGCAGACGGTTAAGAAATATGGCTACTGCGTTGTTGTTGCTTCCGAAGGTGCGCAATATAAAGATGGAACGTTCTTAGCTGATGCCGGGACAACAGATGCATTCGGGCACAAACAACTGGGTGGTGTTGCACCCACATTAGCTAACTTAGTTAAGGCAGAACTAGGCTATAAATACCACTGGGCATTAGCCGATTACCTTCAGCGTGCAGCACGACATATTGCATCAGCAACTGATGTTGAACAGGCCTATGCGGTTGGTAAAGCAGCTGTTGAAATGGCAGTCGCAGGAAAGAATGCAGTGATGCCTGCTATTATTAGAGGCAAAGGCAAGCGTTATACATGGAAAATTGAAGAAGCCCCTCTCGCCAAAGTCGCCAATGTAGAAAAGATGATGCCACGTAACTATATTAGTAAAGATGGTTTTGGCATTAGTGATAAAGGCAGAGAATACCTTTCTCCTTTGATTCAAGGTGAAGATTACCCTCCTTTTGGTAAAAATGGTTTACCTCAATACACAACGCTCAAAAAAGTTTTTGCAACAAAGAAAATCAAAAGAAAGTTTACGATTAAATAAACCATTCAAAGAAGACTTAAACCTGCTCTGACATAGTTATAGTTAGAGCAGGCTTCCCTCCCATCAAAAAACCACAACATCAAAACTAAATCTAGCGATTAATCAAATAAATTGTCACGAATTTCAACGTAATTTTATCTATGTCACTAAAAGTAGTGAGTTTGTGGTGATATCGATTACGCAATTCTTTTTTCTTTAGCTATTCTAATGATAGGAAATTAATCGATTTATCCTATCTATGAGTGCATACGCAGGACATTTAGCCAGCCTTCAAGAAAAAACCCAAATTGTTGCGACGGAAGATATCGTTAGCGATAAAGGTGTTCTTATTGCCAAATCTGGCACAGAAATCAACCAAAATGCTTGTCAGAAGATTCTTAAATTTAAATTATTAAAGCCTTTAGAAGATTCTATTTTTATAGCCAATCAGCTCAACGCAAAAGCCATCTATGAACAGATCATCGA
Source organism: Cellvibrionaceae bacterium (assembly GCA_050633825.1). GTDB lineage: Bacteria > Pseudomonadota > Gammaproteobacteria > Pseudomonadales > Cellvibrionaceae > CANLBN01. The sequence continues at coordinate 104,947 of JBOEHG010000011.1, forward strand.
TATGATCAACAAAGATGCTTATCTGAAAGCATTGAATTCAAAAGCGGGAAGTGCCAAAGTATTACAAAGTTGTTGCTTACGCTTACAAAAATATCCGTTGTTGTTACAAAAATTGACTGTACTCGACATGGAAATTACTCACGTATTTCACCAATCTTTACTCTCTGGTTATTTAGCCTATTTATGTGGCTACACCCAAGGTTTACAACAAGAAAAAATAGAAGAAAATTTTCTAGCGGGTCTTATTCATGATATTGGTTTACTGCATATAGATCGGTATATATTAACAAAGAAAGAAACATTGTCGGCCGAAGAATGGCGAAAAATACAATCACACCCTGTCATCGGTTATGAAATATTAAAAAGAATTGATAAATTCCCTACAAACGTTACGCGCGCCGTATTAGAGCATCATGAAAATCTTGATGGCTCAGGTTATCCAAGAGCAAAAACTGTTCATGATCTCGGCAACTTGGGACAATTAATTAATTTACTTGATAATGTTATTGCCATTTACAACAAAAAGTTCAAACCGATTCGACACAGCATGCGCGATGTCATGCCTATTATGCAGATGACAATGCATTCTTATTTACCCAATATCGTCTCGATTATTTTTCAAGTACTCAAAGAAGTACCGCCTTCGCAAGTGGGCAACTCTGATTGTGAAATACTCGATGATTTAATCAAGCATGTGCAAGCTCAGCAAATCTATATCAATATTATTGCGAGTAAAATTCAGTCAACCAATCATGACATTAATTTCACTCATAACGATAAGCAAATATATGCAATCCAAAATATTGCAATCAATATTATGGTGATAATCACCAGTGCTGGCTTAAATGACCCTGCGAATATCGACTGGGAAGAACAGCTTAAAAATAAAGAGAACCAGCAAAGTTTATATGCTGAGGTAGAAGATACGCGATTGATGCAAGATGAAATTATTTATCAATTACAGACTTATCAAAAATCAGCGAGCGTTTTTATAAACCAAAACAGTGAACATGAATTTGTAAAAAAACTTAATGATACTTTGGATATTTTTGCAAAAACCCCCAGACCAGAAACACCCTCAACATTAAAAAATTACTGGTCGGAATTAACGAAAGGCCACTAAAAAATGTAAAAGGCATACAAGAAGCATGAGCACAAAAAAACCCGCAAATTGCGGGTTTTTTTACTTTTATTAGTTCAATTTAATCTGATTTTAACCAAGTAAAGGCGCTATTACTAAACTAACAATCGCCATAACATTGATCAAAATATTCATAGCCGGTCCAGAAGTATCTTTAAAAGGATCGCCGACAGTATCACCCACGACTGCTGCTTTATGAACATCAGAGCCTTTACCGCCTAAATTGCCTTTCTCGACATATTTCTTAGCGTTATCCCAAGCGCCGCCGGCATTAGCCATCATTAATGCCATCAACACGCAAGTAATTAAAGCACCACCTAACATACCACCCAAAGCCTCAGGCCCTAATACAAAGCCAATCACTACCGGAGAAGCAACAGCAAGCACACCCGGAACAATCATTTTCTTCAGTGCCGCCTGTGTTGCAATATCGACACAACGACCACTATCAGGCTTAGCCGTTCCTTCCATCAAGCCTGGGATTTCTTTAAATTGGCGGCGAATTTCTTTGATCATTTCAAAAGCAGCATCACCAACAGCACGCATAGTAATTGCACTAACCAAGAAAGGGAAAATACCGCCAATAAACATCCCCATTAACACCAAGGGGTTACTGATATCTAATTCCAGTTCTTTGCCACTTGCCTTTGAGACTGTCTCAATAAATGCAGCAATAATCGCTAATGCAGCTAAACCAGCAGCACCGATAGCAAAGCCTTTACCAATAGCCGCGGTTGTATTACCCACTTCATCAAGCCCATCGGTGATTTCGCGCACATCTTCACCCAGCTCAGCCATTTCAGCAATACCGCCTGCATTATCAGCAATCGGACCATAGGCATCAATCGCCATAGTAATACCGACCGTTGATAACATTCCCACAGCACCAATACCAACACCATAAACACCGACATCCAGTGCACTGGTAATAAAGATAATGGCTGCAATAACTAATACTGGAATCACAACAGACTCCATACCCACTGCCAAGCCTGAAATCATCACCGTTGCAGGGCCCGTTTCACCCCCTTTGGCAATATCACGTACGGGTTTAGCACCCGTATAATATTCAGTTACTAAACCAATGACGATACCACCGACAGCGCCAGCAACCACGCACCACCAAACAGCACTACTAATATCTAAACTACCGATAACAAACCATGCAACAATAATAAAGACCACTGTTGCACCGATAGTCCCCATTCTCAAAGCAACATCAGGCGCTTTGCCGGCAGACAAGCGAACAAAAATAATACCCAGAATTGAACAAATTAAACCGGCAGAGGCTAATGCCAGAGGTGCCATCATTAATGCTTCAGTGGCTCCCAAAGCATCCAAGGTAATTGTTGATGCGATGGCAATTGTTGCAATCATAGAGCCGCAATAGGATTCAAAAATATCAGACCCCATACCCGCTACATCTCCCACATTATCACCCACGTTGTCAGCTATAACACCAGGGTTACGAGGGTCATCTTCAGGGATACCTGCCTCAACTTTACCAACTAGGTCAGCACCAACATCAGCACTTTTGGTAAAAATACCTCCACCAACACGTGAAAATAATGCAACAACTGATGCACCCATACCAAAACCATGGATGGCTTCCGCATGCTCTGCACCAAAGAAGTAATATAAGGTGCCAATACCTAAAAGCCCCATGGAGGCAACCGCAAGCCCCATAATTGAACCGCCGAAAAAGGCAACACTTAATGCACTCGCGGCACCGTCAGAGGCAGCAGCCACTGTCGTACGTACATTGGCCTGAGTCGCCGTGTACATACCAATATAACCAGCAACAGAGGAGCATAACGCACCCGCAATAAAAGCAACTGGGGTATGCCAACTACTAAACCCAATAAATAACAAAACTGTCACGATAGCCGCAAATATTCCCAAAATAGAATATTCTCGGCGCATAAAGACCATAGCCCCATCGTGAATAGCATCAGCTATTTCAGCGACAGCACCTTCTCCTGCGGAGTATTTTTTGACTAATTGATAAATAATAAATGCAGCAACAAGACCAACGACACCCAGTGCCGGTGGCAGTAATAATAAATCCATAACTAACCTCTAACTTATTGTTATTCTCAGGCCCGATGAATCTGGGATAATTGTAATGTTGAGGGCCTTAATTCTATGCCCCTATCTGCCATTCTATGCGAGCGCCTTTGTAACAGCAACCACATGTCAAGCCTATGGATATAAACCACTAACGGATTTCCTATACGAGGCCCTTTTTTTATATAGTTATGATAGAATTCGCCCCCGTCAAAACGCTTTCCATTTAACCTTATTTGAAGTAAATCACTATGAGCCTGAACAAAGTTCCTGCAGGTAAGAACTTGCCTGATGAAATTAACGTTATTATTGAAATTCCACTGAACGGTGAACCCGTAAAATATGAAGTTGACAAGGAGACTGGTGCTCTTTTCGTCGACCGAATCTTGGGCACAGCTATGCATTACCCTTGTAACTACGGTTATGTAAATAACACCTTATGTGGTGATGGCGATCCAGCAGATGTTATGGTCATTACTCGCTTCGGCTTAATTCCGGGTTCCGTCGTTCGTTGTCGCCCCATTGGCGTACTCAAAATGACCGATGAATCAGGTGAAGATGCAAAGATCTTGGCTGTTCCGGTAGAAAAAATTAGCCAAATGAACAAGAAAATTCAGAAGCTGGAAGATGTGCCTGAATTATTACTCAAACGTATTGCACATTTCTTTGAACACTATAAAGATTTAGAAGAAGGGAAATGGGTAAAAGTTGAAGGCTGGGAAGATGAAAATGCAGCCAAGAAAGAAATTCTTGATGCTGTAGAGCTTTACAACAAACAGTCCTAAGTTGTTAGTACCCGGACAACAGTCCGGGTACATTTAATTCGGATATCATCAGTTTACATCTAAACATTATCATCCGGCACAAGTCGCAAATGGCTGGTATCAATTGGCGCGGCCTCTACCTTCCTTTTCTCTGATTCTTTTAATAAGTTCTCCCCTGATTCAGTAAGCGATAAATTAGGCACCTCTATTTTTGACGGACTTGCAGGCCTTCGCTCAGACGCCTTCAAAAGGGATTCACCATAGGGGGTCAGCTCCCAATCCAGAGCATTCATATCAATAACCGCATTTAATGCTGCGGGTCGCTCATCGTCTTTTAACAAATTACCTTCTTGAGGCAATACGGCCAAATGCTCCGTATGAATATCGACTTTATTGTCTATTATCTTACGATCATCCGACAAACGCGTTCCTGCAGGTGCCAATTGCCATTCTTTATCTGCTTTAGAAGGTGAGCTTTGCTCTTGTGTCATCGGCACTGCTGTTTTGCCAGCTGACTTACTACTATTTTGACTGGTACTGGATTGATCTTCTTGTTTTGAAGCAACAGGGGCCATTGACTCAATAGCACTCATAGCACCTGCATTCAATAAAATATCTTGATAGCGTTGTGCTTCACTTAAAGTGAGACCACGCTTTAGAGGAACAGGCTTACCTGTAAATAAGCTATCGATTTTTGCGTCATTCGCCTTAAACACTTTTTGTAAATTACGTTTTACATCGGGAATAGTATGGCCCAGTGCAATATCACCGCGAAAAATAATCGCATATGTGTCTGAATCACTCACCGCGCACTCCTCTTAAAGATTTACTCATCTAAACGATGATCCATTTCAAGGGAAGGCATTTCAGCATGAGCTTTACCCACCTGCTTGGCCGGCACACCTGCAACAGTTGTATGCGCAGGTACATCATTTAAAACCAGACTACCCGCCCCTACTTTTACACCATCACCAACAGTAATATTACCTAATAACTTAGCGCCAGCACTCAATAAAACACCACTACCCACTTTAGGGTGACGTTGACAACTGCTGGCCCCAGACCCACCTAAAGTCACAGCGTGGAGTATCGATACATCATCCCCCACTACCGCTGTCTCACCAATCACGAGCCCCGTGGCATGATCAAGCATAATGCCTGAGCCTAACTGAGCCCCGGGATGAATATCCACATCAAATAATTCTGAAATACGATGCTGAAAGTATAAGGCAAGAACTTGTCTGTCCTGTTGCCACAACCAGTGAGCAATTCGATAGGACTGTATGGCATGAAAGCCTTTAAAATAAAGCAGTGGGATAATGTATTGATCGCAAGCAGCATCCCTCGTGTAATGTGCGAGCAAGTCACCTAACATTTCATCAAGTATTTCCGGGTTTGATGCAATTGCTTCTTGAAAAATACCATGGACAGACATTGCGGGAACGGCATCACTCGTAATACGGTTTGCTAGATAAAATGTAATCGCCTCTTGGAAGCTATCGTGATTCAACACATTACTGTGAAAAAAGCTGGCCATTACCGGTTGTGCCTGACTAGCCTCACGGGCCTCTTGTGTAATGGATTCCCATACAGCCTGATGACGTTTCGCTGCATGATGAATTCGGCTGATGGATGGCGTCGTTGTCATAGACAATTTGTTCCTATAATTTCAGACAGAGATGACTCTTAAAAGGCGAGGATCTTAAACCTTAAATAAGGCCTCTTAACTTAAGTAGGTGGAAAAATAGCAGTCCTAATATACCGCTGATAAATATAATCGATATTCTCAGCAATAGCTTCTTTTTCTGCAATTTCATGCTCTGACAAAAGCGCTACCAGCTTATCCAATGTCCATTGTTTTTGATAGCGTTCTGCTACCGGGTGATAACTAAGGTGCCAAGGCTCTGGCATTACCCCTCCTTTATCGGAGCAAAAAGGAAAGTAAAAACCAGGCATGACCTGCTTTGCCAAGTAATGTTTCAGCCAATCAACCATGGGAGCAAAAGGGCCATCCCCTTGATATTCATCTGGCACCAACTGGAGAGAATAATCTTTTTCAATAGCCGCTTTATCATAAATATCCATATCGGTACCCCAATGATGACGAGATGCCCCTGGGAGGGCCGACCACCGCAAAACGCGCTCGACCCGTTCCAAAGACGTCATAGAGGACAGATCCAACTCACAACTATTGTCATCCAGCACAGGGCGAAGCCCTGTTAATTTTGCATTCCAGATCCATAGTTGCCGTTCAAAATTTCGATAACCGCTGACTATCGACAACTCAAAACCTTCTTTGGCCGCCTCTTGACAAAGTACTTTCCAAGGCTCAAGGACATCTATATGAATACCTATATTGGTATTTGTACCATCAACCAGAAAACATATAGGTTCTTCAGAACAACCCATAACAATAGCGTCCTCTTTATGAGAGATCGCACTTATACTACTTGTGACTGAATTAACCATAAAACCGAATAAATACTTTCCACTCTTATTACAAAAATGTATAGTTCAAGTTAATGCTTTTCATAGCTTCCTATAACAATAATAAAGTATTCATGAGGTTTGTCTAATGAGTAAGGAAACCAGTGATTTACTCAATCTTAAAAATCTTGGCGCTGCATCTGTAAATATACTACATGCCGTTGGTATTAATAGCTATTCAGATTTACAGGAAGTAGGACCGGTCGAGGTCTACAAGCGAATAAAAAATAGAGATATTCACGTCTCAAAAGTCATGCTCTACGCATTACAAGGGGCATTATTGAATACCCATTGGAATGAATTAGAACCTGACCTCAAACACCAGTTATTAGAAGAAGCCGGGGAATAAATTTGTCATTCGTTTAGAGAACGAGAAAGGTTTAACATTGCTCTTTTATCTTACCAATCTTCTACCGAAAAATTGATTATCTAAACAATTTATAACCTAGTAAATGTTAATTTAAGCCCTACCCGCCACATAGGATCAACCAGCAAAAACCAGCATCAGAAGATTCGTTACAAAAATAATTACTCTTGCTTTAAATCATGCCACTTCTTTCCTATACCGTAAGCAATTAACCGCAAAATATAAGTATTATTTTTAGGTTTTGAGTTATTAATATTTTATTGATCAACGGAAATGTTCAATATGAAATTAAAAGCCCCTTCCCATACTCTACTTCATTATTTTATACAAAAAACAGGTAAACCATGCTCCAAGTATCATCTTCGATGATGCATTACAGAATGTGACTCAAGAACAATAAATCCGCTCAATTAACCCTATCGTAAAAAGAAGCGCTTACTATTGAATTATTGCTGTCTGGACTTATCTATAGGAAGTAATGTAGATTTCTACATTATCGACTACAGACTGATTATTTTTTGCTCACAGAGGTAGATATGTTACGTATCGGCTTGTTTTTATTAACAAACATTGCTGTTTTAATTGTTGCAAGTATTACATTGCAGCTTCTAGGTGTAGAACATTACCTCCAAGGTAGTGAATTGAATTTGACCAGCCTACTTATATTTTGTGCTATTTTTGGCTTTGCGGGTGCACTAATATCGCTATTTATCTCTAAATGGATGGCCAAACGCTCTACAGGCACTCAAATTATTGAACAGCCACGTACACCAGAAGAACGCTGGTTAGTAGAAACTACCCGTGAGCTGGCTGAAAAAGCGGGGATTGGTATGCCTGAGGTCGGTATTTTCCCGGCACAAGAGTCCAATGCCTTTGCTACAGGCTGGAACCGAAATAACGCCTTGGTTGCCGTTAGCCAAGGCCTCTTGCAACGCTTTAACCGTGATGAAGCTCGCGCCGTTATTGCCCATGAAATTGGTCATGTTGCCAATGGAGATATGATCACTTTGACGCTGATACAAGGAGTGGTAAATACCTTTGTGATGTTCTTTGCCCGCATCATTGGCCACACTGTTGATAAGGTGATCTTTAAAAATGAGCGTGGACATGGAATAGGTTTTTATATTGCAACCTTTATAGCTGAAATGGTATTAGCTGTACTGGCCAGTATTATTGTGATGAAGTTCTCTCGCTACCGTGAATACCGGGCAGATGTTGCAGGGGCTAACTTGGCGGATAGAGGTGCTATGATTGGTGCACTTAATCGTTTGCTAGCAGAGCAAAAAGCACAAATGCCCAGCTCCATGCCAGATACGATGCATGCCTTTGGTATTAGTGGTGGATTTAAACAAAACTTCGCCAAATTATTCTCGAGTCATCCCCCACTCGAAGATCGCATTCGCGCACTGCAACAGAATATGTCATGACACCCGATCATCACCCCCTCTGCCATTTAGATGATATTCCAAATAATGGCAGTAAGGGGTTTAGCTATCAGGGGCAAGCTATATTCGCTGTCCGTAAAAATGATAACGTATTCGTTTACTCAAATCAGTGCCCTCACCTTGGTTTACCGCTGGAATGGCAAGCGGATAAATTTCTCACCAACGATGATTCACTTATTCAGTGCGCCACGCACGGCGCGCTATTTGAGATTGACTCAGGGCAATGTATTGTCGGCCCTTGTCAGGGTCAAAAACTAATCCGAATTGAAACATCTATTCACGATCAATTTGTGTATTGCAATCTGTAAACAAACACATAAGAATACCCTTACATACTCATAAAAATAAATATTACTTAATAGCGTTTACCCGCTAATAAGAAGCTAGAGGGAATCTATGTTAAAAAAAGATATTATTACCGGCATTACACTCTTTTTCTCCTGCTACTATGTTTTAAGTGCCAACCCTACTCTACTATCATCAGCGGGTGTGCCAGCCTCAAGCGTATTACTGGGGACGCTGATTGTTATTATTCTAGGCAATTTATCTGGCGCCATTGCCACCAATACCGGATTAATTATTGCGCCTGCATTAGGTATTAGTGCCTTTTTCGCCAACTATATTGAAAATGCTCAAGGCTTTGATTGGACTCATGGACTCATTGTATCCGCTGTTAGCGGGCTACTAATTATTATCACCTCTTTTTGTACCGATTGGCGCAACACTATTGTCAATCATTTACCCGAACCCGTTACGATCGGCATAAAGGCAACCATTGGTTCTATTCTAGTGGGTGCAAGCTTTGGTTTAATGGATCAGATTATTGATAATCAATTAATGGAAAAACGATTTATTGTTTTATTAATGGCCATGGCAGTATTAATCACTATTTGCATCATCAAGGCACGTCAACACTACAAGGAAAGAGCAACAGGCTGGGTACTGACATTTTTATCCCTAGAGCATCTTATAGCCGTGATATTTGTGACGAGTACTTTGTACCTAATGGCACCAGAGGTTATTACTTCCTACCCTGAATCAAGTGAGCTTTCTTTTATCGTTTTTCCATCGTTATTGGAAACACGCTTCACCTTCTCTCAATTGATGACAGCAATACCCTTAGTTATTACCTTATGGTTTATTATCATTACCGATATACCAGGCACACCTCCAGCCGTATTACCAAAGAAAATGATACAGCAAAATGAAAAGCGCTACGTGAATAGAGGCTTTAAAAACGACAGCATCTTTACATTCTTGTCTCCCTTGTTAGGGACAACTTCAACAATTTATTATGCAGAAAACCAACTATTAACGGAAAATGATCGCTACACTAAAACCATTGGCTTAACGGTGTCGTTTTTATTTTTAGTATGCCTGCTGATTTTACTCGGATCGCAATTCACTGATTTATATAACATCAGCTTGCAGCGTATTATCCCACCATTGGCAGTAGCGCCTGTTCTACTTTATATCGGTTTATTTGTTATTGCTAATTCATTTATTAGTAGTTCAACTGACGGTACTTCAGAGAACTCTCCAAACAATAATGATGCATTGACCACTAAGGGCTTTCGTTATTATTTACCTGCGGCGTTAGCCGTAGTATTAACACCTAAAATTGGGCCAGAATATAGTCTGCCTATTACTATTTTAAGTTACTGGCTAACAAGAAGTTATAGACGAGAGAAAACGCATATTTCCTTTAAGATAATTTCTGGAGGCGCTTGTTTTACTTTATTTGTTTACTTTGCTTTATTAGTTTCTAATGATGAAGACAAGTCAAGCGAGAAGGACATCACACAAACGAGTAAGACGTATAGCCATTACATAATAGAAAAGAGCAATACTCTAAAAGCGACTAAATACTCTATAGTCAGTGGCCCAACTTAATCATTGGGCCATGATAACTGCTTTACGCGTTATTAGGTTCAATTAATAATTCCACACGTCTATTCTGCGCTCTACCCTCAGCTGTCGCATTCGTTGTTAATGGGCGCGCTTCGCCATAACCGACAACAATTAAACGATTAGAGCTTACTTGTTTACTTAATAAATAATCGGCAACACTATTAGCACGACGAACAGATAATTGTTCATTGTATTGAGCAGCGCCACTGGAATCGGTATGACCTGCAACCTGTAATGAAGTATCTTTAAATTCATTCAAGACTTTCACAACGGAATTAAGTGTGGCATAAATAGAAGTATTTAATGTAGATTGGTTGACAGCAAAAGTAATATTATTAGGCATCACTAAACGAATATTGTTTCCATCACGTGCCACCTGCACACCGGAACCCACTAGTTCCTGACGCAACTTACGTTCTTGTGCATCCATATAAGCACCCACTCCCGCTGCAGCCACACCACATACTGCAGCATACTGGCGCGCACGCTTCCCATCTTTACGTGAGCCTAAAGCGCCACAAACAACTGCACCGATAGCACCATAAGTTGTGGCCTTGTTCACTTTTTTATCACCCGTGTAAGGGTCATAGGTCTGACAAGCCCCCAGAAATAGTGCTGAAGTTAGTAGTAATGGTGTTTTTAATGAACGCATAATTGCCTCTTAATTCATGATTATAATAGGTAACTTATAGAGCAGCATTTTACCCTATTTAGTCTATTGACTCGTTGATTATCCAAAAGGTCATTTTTATCACAAAAAGACCTTACACTTAACGTGCATTTCTCTCATTCTGAACTATTCTGAAAATGAACCATTTAATCGTAGTTGAGGATGTGATTGTGGACCTAAACCAACTAATTTCTAATGCCCAGAACATGCCCAATATCCCGAAAATTGTGCAGGAGCTTATTGAGAGCTTTGGGAGTGATAACGTCAATAGTGAGCAAATTGCTGACAAAGTCAGTAAAGATCAAGCAATGACAGCAAAAGTGCTACGCATGGCCAATTCCGCTAAATACGGCGGACACCGTCAAGTAGGGTCAGTTAATGATGCTATCGTCATGCTGGGTTTCAACGCTTTACGGACATTGGTACTGGCTTCAGGACTAACAGGTGCTTTTCAAACACCAGAAGGTTTTGATATTAAGGAGTTCTGGAAAAAAAGTTTTGCCATTGCCAGTCTTAATAAATGGCTATCCAAATATGTAACTGATGTTGATCCTGAAATCGCCTTTACCTGTGGCATGCTACATGATGTCGGTGGTCTACTGACACATATATTGGCAAGTGAAGAGGCTCAAGAGATAGAACGTGTTGTCGCCAAAGGTGCTGACCGTATCGAAATGGAATCAAGCCGGCTTGGCTTTACTTACCCTGAAGCAGGGGCCGAACTGGCCAATAGATGGAAATTCCCTCAAGATATCGTTGATGGTATTCGTCACCAGCTAGAGCCTCAAGTAGCTGAAGATGATTACAAAGCCTTAGCTGCAGTTACGTTTATTTCAACCTATTTATACAATAACCGTGATCAGGGAGCCGAGGCGATTATTGCCAACTTCCCTAATGAGCATGCAGAAAAGCTCTCAATGGATAAGGTTGCTTTAATGGATAATATTGAAGAGATTAATGATCTAGATAGTGGGATAGAAGAACTTATCGGTTAAGCAAAGCGACTCTCACTCTATTTGATTCAATAAAAAAGCCACTCTAAAGGAGTGGCTTTTTACCTTTTCTGGGCTCATGCCCCACAAAGATATACAAAGTTAAAGTAGCAACTTAGCTATCGCCAACTCGCAGTATTTTTAGACCGTTGGTGCCACCCTGTAAATTATCGTAATCGCCTTTTGTTACAATCACTAAATCACCCTGCTTAACGTAACCACGCCGCGTTAATTCATTAATTGCCCGCTGGTTGGTAACTGCATTGGTTTCATCAAAACCATAAAAAGGAATCGCCTCTACCCCAAGATATAACTCAACTTTAGATTGAGTTTTATTGTGGCGAGAAAATGCATAAATAGGTAATGAAGAATTAATACGAGACATCAACAAAGGTGTAGACCCGCTCTCTGTAAACGCAATAATTGCCGTCACACCTTCAAGATGGTTAGCGGTATACATCGCCGCCATTCCAATCGATTCGTCTACAGCAGCAAATTTTCGATTCACTCGATGATCTGAAATACGTACATTGGGGTATAGCTCTGCCCCTCCAATTGCACGAGCCATTGCTTGTACTGTTTCTACAGGAAAGCTTCCTGCTGCCGTTTCTGCCGATAACATCACAGCATCAGTGCCATCAATTACGGCATTAGCAACATCAAAGACTTCTGCTCGTGTTGGCAATGGACTGTTAATCATCGACTCCATCATTTGAGTTGCAGTAATGACACATTTATTGAGTCTACGAGCACGAGTAATAATACGCTTTTGTACCGCAACCAACTCCGCATCACCAATTTCTACACCTAAATCGCCACGAGCAACCATCACTGCATCGGAGGCTTCGATTAAACCGTCAAGCGCTTCGTCACTAACAACTGTTTCTGCACGCTCAATTTTTGCAACGATACCCGCATTACCGCCAGCTTCAATCAACAATTGACGAGCCGTTTCAATATCACCGGCTGAGCGAGGAAAAGATACGGCTAAGTAATCAACATCAATAACAGCGGCTAATTTAATATCTTCATAATCTTTTTCGGTCAATGCGGGGGCAGACAAACCACCGCCTTGGCGGTTAATCCCTTTATTATTCGATAATGTACCGGCCACATTAACTATACAGTTGATTTTAGCCCCTTCGATTGATTGTACTTCTAATACAACTCGACCATCATCCAACAGTAAAATATCGCCCACATGACAATCTTGAGGTAATTCTTTATAGTCAATACCGACAGCTTCCTGAGTCCCCTCTTCTTTCCCCAATGAAGCATCGAGAATAAATTTATCACCAACTGTTAAATCAATAGGGCCTTTAGCAAAACGGGAAATACGAATTTTAGGTCCTTGTAAATCACCTAAGACAGCAACATGACGACCATTCTTCTCCGCCAGTTCACGGACTAACTTTGCTCGTTTGGCATGATCCTCCGGTAAACCATGAGAGAAGTTCATTCTCACCACATTTACACCTGCTTGTATTAATGCTTCTAATACACCGTCTTTATCTGTTGCAGGGCCAAGGGTAGAAACAATTTTAGTACGTCTTTGCATATTAGGTTTACTCAACTCATTTAGTGAAAATGACTATAACCAAACTTATAATCACGACCTCCAATAGGGTTTATGATTATTCGTTATCGTATTAATGATCAGGATATAAAGTAAAAGATAGCAGAAATAAAAAAAACGGTGTAAAACAGATTAACAGCTATCGGTACAAGGCTTATAATACCTGCTTTCCCTTACAGATTTTTTTCACTTATTTTATCACAGTTACCGAGGATTATCTTGGACTTACAACACAGCACTACAGAACAACTTCAGCAATGGCAATCAGAACTGGCGAATGAGTACGCTTTATTTAAACAACAAGCTCTCAGCTTAGACTTAACCAGAGGAAAGCCATCAGATGAGCAACTCACTCTGTCTGACGCATTGGATGGCGCACTAAATGGTAATTATATTGCCGCTGATGGTACTGATACACGCAACTATGGTGGCCTTGATGGCCTTAAAGAAGCACGCCAGCTAGGCGCTGACATACTAGGTTTAGATATTACTGAAGTTTCCGCACAAGGTAATAGTAGCCTAACACTCATGTTTTTAACCATGTGGATTGCAAAAGAATTTGGGCTTCGAGGTACTGGCAGTGCATGGAAAAACACCCTCAATGAAGATAATAAAATAACATTTATCTGCCCTGTACCTGGATATGATCGGCATTTTACCGTGTGTGAAGATCTTGGTATCAATATGGTAACAATTCCAATGACCACTAATGGGCCCGATATGGATGCGGTAGAAACACTTATTAAGGAAGACTCATCGATCCGGGGGATGTGGTGTGTCCCTAAATACTCCAATCCAACCGGCGTGATATACAGCGATGCAACTATAGAACGCATCGCAAAGCTGGGAAACATTGCCCACGAGACATTTTGTGTGTTTTGGGATAATGCCTATGCCGTCCATGATTTAAATGGCTTCAAACCCATGGCAAATATTATGGCCTATTGCAAACAGTACGGAACAGAAAATAATGTTGTCCAATTTGCTTCAACCTCAAAAATCACCCACGCAGGAGCTGGTGTTGCATTTATAGGAACGTCAGTCGATAACTTAAAAGGCTTCAAAAAATTACTGGGTACAATGTCCATCGGCCCTGACAAGGTTAATCAACTACGACATATGCGACTGATCCCTAACCAAAACGCGTTATTGAGCCATATGGAAAAACATAGTGCGATCCTAAAACCTCGATTCTCTTGTGTGCTTAGCTACCTTAATGAACATTTTGGTGATAATGACCTTGGTAGCTGGGAAGCTGTTGAAGGCGGATATTTTGTTTCTTTTGATTCAAAGCCCGGCTTAGCGAAAAATATTGTAAAACTTGCAGCCGATATCGGTGTAAAACTCACCCCCGCTGGAGCCACCTTCCCTTATGGCAATGATCCGGAAGATCGGAACATTCGTATCGCACCATCAGTACCCACATTGGAACAAGTTGACAGCGCCATGAAAGTCTTTGTTCTCTGTGTTAAATTGGCTAGTGTCAATCAAGCATTGGATGTAGCGTAATGAGCCTACAAGCACTTTTTCTCCTTGCAGGTGCTTTATTTGTTTTAGCAATAACACCGGGACCCGGTGTTATGCTCATTGTTGCACGCACTATGACGGCGGGGCTAAAACATGGGCTTGTCGCCGTCGCAGGCATCGTCACTGCTGATTTAATATTTTTACTACTTGTCGTTTACGGTTTACAAGTGATCGCCGAGTCAGTGGGTTTCTTATTTACAACAATCAAATATATAGGCGGCCTTTATCTTATTTGGTTAGGCATATCGCTTTGGCGCTCGAAACCCAAAAGTCTTTCCATACCCTCCGCACCTAGCAAAAGAGTATCCTATAAAGCCAGCTGGATTTCAGGATTGATAATTACTCTAAGCAACCCCAAAGCCATTTTATTCTATATGAGTTTTTTACCTGCATTTGTTGATATTCCCAGCCTTACAACAGCAGATATTATCCTAGTCAGTTTTATTGTTTGCACTGTTATTGGTAGCGTGATGTTTTTCTACGCCTTTAGCACATGGAAAACACAACATATCATCAAAAATAAGGCCTCTGGAAATCTCACCAAAAAAATTGCTGGCGGTTTAATGGTGACAACTGGCGGTATACTCATTACAAAAACTTAGTTTATTTAAAGGCTTTATTTATGCCCACCTGCATAATTGAATATGGAAAAGATTTAGAAAAAGAAATCGATATTCCTGATTTTATAGACGCTCTACATAAAACTTTAAATAACTCAGGTCTTTTTGAAGAGAATGATATCAAAACAAGGGCAGCCCCCTTTGTTCATTACAAAATCGGCACGACTGAAAAATCATTTATTCATATCAACATCCATATACTATCGGGTCGCAGCTCAGAACAAAAAAGAAGCCTTTCTCAAAGTGTCCTGCAACACCTAAAAACACTCAATTTAATCAATTTTTCATTAACCGTTGAAATCAGAGAAATTGACAGAGATTCTTACTCAAAAATCGTCACCTAATATTTATTTAATATACGGACAGCCTCAACATGACTATACATAAAGTTTCTGCATTTTCTTTTAATAATCAAGGTGGAAATCCTGCTGGCGTATTATTGTTAGATCAATTACCCATTGAAAGTGAGATGCTATCCATTGCTAAAAAAGTGGGTTATTCAGAAACCGCTTTTTTAAAACCAATGGAGGATGGCTGGCGAATTCGTTATTTTGCACCGGATATGGAAGTTCCCTTTTGTGGTCATGCAACCATTGCTAGTGGTGCAGTGCTAGGGGAACAAGTTGGCACGGGTGATTACAAACTTTATTTAAATGAAGGTAGTATTAATATCTCCGTTATAAATGAAGAGTCAAACTTTATTGTCAGCCTGCAATCACCACAAACCTACTCCGAGCCTGCACCATTAGAATATGTAAGAGAACTTATATCGACATTTAATTTTTCACTCAACGATATCGACATAGCAAACTATCCAATACGCTTTGCATCTGCAGGCGCAAAACATCTAATCCTTTTTGTTAAAGAACATAATACCTTGAAACAAATGGAATATGATTTTGACACATTAAAACAAGCAATGAAAAAAGAAGGGCTGGTAACGGTTAATTTACTGTGGCCGGAGTCAAATCAACTCATCCATTCACGTAACCCTTTTCCACCCGGTGGCGTTTATGAAGACCCGGCAACAGGAGCGGCAGCAGCAGCACTTGCAGGCTATTTACGTGATATCAATTGGAAGGGCGAACAGAAATTTGAAGTGCGACAAGGAACAGAAATGGGTTGTCCTTCGCGCTTACAAGTTGAATACTCCCAAGAAATAGGGTCTAGTATTAAAATATCAGGTGATACCAGAAAAATTATAGTTTAGCTATTAAACGTTTAATACAAATAAGGCACCTAGGCACGACGATAGCCCTAAAAGAGGAATAATCCCCCAGCGATACTTAAATAAAAGAACAGCATTTATCATTATTAACACAATAGCACGCCAATCGATAGTTTCTATAGCCGGGAACCATATAGAAAATATGCCCTGTTCTTTTAGCTGCACTTCTTGAAAAACAACATGTAACGCAAACCAAGCTGAGAGATTAGCGATAACGCCAACAACAGCAGCAGTAATAGCAGACAATGCGCTACTGAGGCGTGGTTGATGAGCTATTTTTTCCACATAAGGCGCAAAAGTGAACACCCAAAGAAAACAGGGAACAAAGGTTGCCCACAAACTAACAACAGCCCCTGCGATACCCATCCATAAACTCGCTTGATTAGCCGCTGCAATAAAACCAACAAACTCAGTCACCAAAATTAATGGTCCAGGGGTTGTCTCAGCTAGGCCAAGACCATCCATCATTTCAGTCGCTGTCAGCCAGCCAAACTGTGTCACGACATCTTGTGCCATATAGGATAATACCGCATAAGCACCGCCAAAAGTGACTACTGCAAGTTTAGAAAAAAACAAACCAAGCTGTGTCAAAATACTATCAGGCAGAAAAAAAAGCATTGATAATAGTGGCAACCACCATATCACCAGCCATACTATAATCGTCGTCAATGTCTTTTTAAATGGTATTTTTTTTGATGCAGGCAATTTAGTTCGATTATTTCTTTCAGCACTAAAAAAACCATATAATGCAGCCACAGCAACAATAAGAGGAAAAGGAATTGCTAAGAAAAAAATGGCAACAAAAGAAACAATAGCAGTTACCCAATAACGCATTGCCAATAGTGACTTTGCAGAAATTCTCATTAATGCCTGAACCACAACAACAATAACAACCGCTTTCACACCCAGAAAAAAAGCAGTAAATGTAGGCATATCGCCCAAAAATGAATACATAGTAGCCAAGACTAAAATCACCAATGCACCCGGCAAAACAAATAATAAGCCTGCCAGCAAACCACCCAAAGTGCCTTGTAAACGCCATCCGGCATAAGTGGCCAACTGCATCGCTTCAGGTCCCGGCAATAACATACAAAAACTTAAGGCATTTAAGTATTGCTTTTCCGTAAGCCATTTTTTTTGTTCAACAACTTCACTGTGCATCAAAGCAATTTGCGCCGCAGGCCCGCCAAAGGATAAAAAACCGATACGACACCAAACCTTTAGCATTTCCATCCAGGATGGAGAATCACATTTGTTATTGACGGGATTATCACTAATGGTTTTCACTTGTTATTCTCTATTGGTATATGTTTATGGGTTTCATTTTTAGCATCGCGTGACCAGAGATAAAAAGCATCGTAAAGCGTTAAACCTGCTTCCAATTGATCAAGGTCATTGGAATGAAGCCGTGAGAGACCTAAAGAAGCTGCCAGTAAACCTGCCGATTGTGGTGATAAGTCCAGCCTGTCAGTATCGGCTCCACGCACTACTTTAGCTAATCGCAGCAATGCATCCGTTTCAAGGTCAAGCTCCGACAGCATCGTATCAAAAGTACATTGCTCGCCGCGATGCCCCCAAAATGTGTTTTCCACATCGAATGGAACCCCGCTAAACTTTTCAGAAACATTAATGACTTCAGAAGCCGAGGTAAATAAAAACCGAGCTTCAGGATCCACAAATCGTCTAATCAACCAAGCACAAGCAATTTTATCAACTTTAGGCCGCTGTTTTGTAACCCATAATGTTGTCTGCCCCTTTTCCAGTGGGGGTAACTTACTCACAGGTATTAAAGGAAAACCCTTGTCGCGCCAAGCAAAATTACCGCCTTCAAGACTTTCCGCATAAATACCGTGAGTCCGTAGAAGTGCTGCGACACCTTGGCTTAACTTCAAGCCTTTTTGGCAGATGATCACAACATGTTTAGATTTCAGTTGTGTGACAAGTGTTTCACAAGATGAGTAGGAACAGCGAACAGCACTGGGGATCAGACGAGGATCCATATTGAAATCATCGTCGATACAGACATCAATAATATGAGGTGCCTTGGGAGTACCAATAAGGCGAAATAATTGAGACACAGTGATTTGAGTGGGAGACGGCATAGTACATCCTCTAACAGTAGAAAGTTTACGGATGCGAATCTTGGGCTGCCGCCTCACGGGGTGCTCGCAACCCCTTGCCATTAATGATGGAGAAAATGAAGTAATATGTCAATCGGCCACTGATTTTTTATTAGTGATAAGGCTAAGCACTATTTTCAATAAGTAATCTCCTTTGATCGCAAATAACACACCTATGATAACTAATGTTAAACCTACCCCCTCTTTATAACCCCAAATATATCCTTCTAAAAAAGTAGAAATAGTCAATGCAACCACAGGAAATAAAACCGTTGTATAAGCAGCTTGATTCGCACCAATCCTAGCGACGAGCGCTAAGTAAATGGTAAAGCCTAAGATTGATCCGGGTATTGATAAATATAGTAAACTGCCCCAATAAAGCGGTCGTTCATCCCATCCCCAAGGAATATCGAGCAGCCAAATAATAAACAATAAAATCAAGGTACCGTAGATCATGCCATAGGCATTACTGGTCCAAGGTTGGATATGCTGTGTACTATTGCGTAAAGAAACCATATTACCCAAAGAAAACAAATAGGTACCAACAATAGAATAAATGATACCGTATATAATATTGTGGCTCTCGTGAGCTGATAATAATTGCTCCCAAAATAATATAACCAATCCACTTATACCTAGAACCCCTGCAATATAGATGAAAAGCGAAGGCTTTCTTTGCCAAATTAACCATTGATTCAATGCATTAAACAGAATGGCTGAAGCAAAAATAACAGCAATAAGACCACTGATAATATACTGACTTGCCGTATAAAAGCAGATGTAGTTTAGAGAAAATAGGCACAACCCTTGGAGTACAAAAAAAAGATGGTCCCGTATTCGGGTATTCTGTAATTTACCCAAAAGTAATAATACCGGCAAAAAAAGTACCGCTGCGATCGCAAAACGATAGAAGATAGAGATTAAAGGCTCTACACTTCCCAGCTGCCAATGAATAGCTATCCATGTTGTTCCCCATATAAAGACCGTCGTAAGAAAAAATACACTGTTCATATCAAGCTGCTCTACAAGTTTCAGCCAGAGCATACCAAGGGGTTGATGATTGGTTTTGCATAAAAATGCTGTTTTTATATAATCTTGCGGTTTTATTCGCTAAATAAACTACTTAATATTGTCGAATAGCTTAATTAGTTATATTGTTTGACAATGGACTCTGATTCTAAAAACACAATTCCTTACACATTGAATCATTCAAATGCATCAGTAAAATTCTACTGCCATTTGAATGAACACTTTGGCTCTGCTATTTGGACAAATGAGCACGACAAAGTGAAATATACCCAAGTGAAGCACCACACCCTCAGCCTCTATCTTGAGGGCGGCTATTCAACTCGTCGGCTCGATCAACGTTCTGCGGGCACAGGGGCGCCCAATAAGCTGTGTATTTTACCTGCTGGTCATCACTCTGATTGGGAAATCGGCGAACAACAACGTTTTGTGCACCTTTATTTTTCGGATAGCGCGCTTAAAAGAATTGCACTAGAAGATTTTGATATTGACCCTAGAAGAGTTGAATTACCTGACGCAACTTACTTTCAAGATACAAAGTTATTGAAAAATTACCATAGACTCATGTCACAAGACTGGGGGTCGCCTGAACAACAGCTAGCATTACAAGAAAAAATGTGGGAAATATTAGGGGATGTATTGATACGTTACGCGATAAAGCCTTCAGTGAAAACGCAATATCAAGGTGGGCTATCTAGAAATATAATCAACAGATTAAACGAATATATAGCGGCCAATATATCCAATAAAATTACTTTGGATCAGCTAGCAAATATAGCACAAATGAGCCCTTATCATTTCAGCCGAATGTTTAAAGTGAGTACCGGACAAACACCGCACCAACAATTAATGAATATGAGAATTAAAAAAGCATCCGCTTTATTACTTAATCGTTACTCTCAAATTGAGACCAGTATTGCATGCGGCTTTTCAAGTCAGAGCCATTTCTCACGAGCATTTCGTAATCATTATGGCGTCACCCCTAGGCAATTTTTACGTGCAAAGGGGTTATAAAATAACACTATGATTATTCACCAAAATAATAGCGAACGCCAATAGAAAGGCGGTCAAGCTCAGCAGATAAATCTTTTGCTATATTCACTGAAAAAGAATCATTGATGAAATAGTCTGCTGCGAGTGTAACGAAAGTATCATCATCTTCAACATCGACATAGTTCAACGTTCCGCGTACTTCCAACTGCGGCATAACATAACCACGAACGCCACCAGTTAAACGGAAACCGGTATCAGATTCGCTACCGCCGGGGCCATCAACATCAGCATCAACAATCGCTAATTCACCAATAATATCAACTTTTTCATAAGGGGCTATAACGCCAGCACCTAACTGAATAACCGTTGAATCTACGCCGCGATCAAAACCAATATCTTCATAGTCCGCTACGAGATAGAACAATTCGTCCAATCGAAACGAGCCTGAAAACGCAAAGCCGTCACCATCAACATCGACATCATCTAACTCAGCATCTGCGACAAAGCGAAATTCTGCGTAATTATATTGAATACCATTATCAGCCACTACATTAGTGGTTACAGAAAAAAGAAAAATGCTTACAAAAGCAACAATAATTTTAGTGTTCATACACTCCTCATATACCATGTTTATTAAAGACTAAAAATAATCTTTAAAAAGATTAACATAGAGATAATGTAAAACACTACGCAGCAATTTTCTTTTTGATGCATCCCTCACAAAATATAAAAGTGCTTATTTTGGTAAATCTTATAAAAGTCTAGCAATAGCGGCTAACAATTAAGCATTAATGACTAATCATCCATGGTCGCATAGAAGGAAACATCTTATCTCCTTGAGCGGTATACATTAATTTCGATTTTCCTGGCTTTTGCTTATTACACCCACAACCCGAGCTATGTTCATCATCACTCTCCCGCCTATCTTTTGTTGAAAAAGTAGGTTCGTGCTGGCTACGCTCATTGGTTGCTGCTGCTTTTCTCGCCGAAGGTGACATATCAAGAATTTCTGGTGCTATTCTAATAATTCTCGGTGAGATACCTCCACATGTTGTGCAATGGGACGGTTTATCCGATTCATCCATTGTTGCCAACCCATAAAAAACGCCATGCTCTTCACATTTATATTCATATACAGGCATATTATTCTCCTATAATTTTTATTGAGATAGGTTTATAGATCAGGTGCTAAAGGGACATCGACAGAACCATCAAGCTCCTTCTTCGGACCATCACTATTTGGCTGAACATCGAATTCAAAGATATCTGTTGGTAGCCAAAGTGTTGCACAGGCATTAGGGATATCAACAACACCACTGATATGACCTTGAACAGGGGCCGTCCCTAAGATGGCGTAAGCTTGTGCGCGAGAATAGCCAAATTTTTCTAAATAATTAATAGCATTTAAGCAGGCTTGCCTATAAGCGATATGTACATCAAGATAATGTTGCTTACCACCTTCGTCCACAGAAATGCCTTCGAAAATTAAATAGTCATCATACTTCGGTGTAATTGGGCTGGGTTTAAAAATGGGGTTCTTTATCGCATATTTATCCATACCGCCCTTAACAAGATTAACGCGTAAGTGAATCCAACCAGCCATTTCAATCGCGCCACAAAAAGTAATTTCACCATCACCTTGACTAAAATGTAAGTCGCCAACGGATAAGCCACCGCCCTCGACATATACGGGAAAGTAAATCTTGGAACCGCGAGACAAATCTTTAATATCGCAATTACCTCCATGCTCACGAGGCGGAACCGTTCTCGCTGCCTCAGCTGCGGCTACATCTTTATTATCACCCATCATCGTTCCCATATGCGCAGTATCCGCATAAGGTAAAGTCGCTAACGGCGGGGTTTTATCTGGATCGGTATCGTAAAGCTCCTGCTCTCGTGTATTCCATTCGTCTAACAATTCTTTTGATGGTAAACACCCAATCAAGCCGGGATGAATGAGGCCAGCATATTCAACTCCCGGTACGTGACGAGATTTTGTAAACATGCCATTAATATCCCAAATTGATTTTTGTGCCTCTGGGAAGTGGTCTGTTAAAAAGCCGCCGCCATTTTGTTTTGAAAAGAAGCCATTAAAACCCCACAAACTTTCATCGAAAGTACCAATATCTAAAATATCAACAACCAGCAAGTCGCCAGGCTCTGCGCCTTCAACACCAACTGGGCCAGAAAGAAAATGGACCTGACTTAAATCAACATCTCTCACATCAGCAGCGTCATCATTATCGGCTATTTGCCCACCCGTCCAGTCATAACATTCAATTTTAAAATCATCACCGGGTTTAACCATCGCAGCCATCGGAATATCGGGGTGCCAACGATTATGTATTTTTTCATTATCATAAGGCGATTCATCCAAATTTATTTTAATAATTGTCTCAGTCATTTTAAACTCCTGGTATTAATAGTCAGCTTATAAAAGGGTTACAATAAAATTTATACTGATAGATATTGTTTTATTTTTTCTGTATTGACCTTATCTTTAGTATCTTCGTGAATAAACTGTCCCTTATCGATCACAATAATCCGGTCGGCAACGGCCAGAGTAAAACTCAGCACCTGCTCTGATACAATAATAGTAATATCTCTTATTTTTTTAATTTCATTTAAAACATTGGCTATATCTTTAATGATTGAGGGTTGAATCCCTTCAGTTGGTTCATCGAGCAATAAGACTTTTGGGTTTGTTACTAAAGCTCGAGCAATCGCCAATTGCTGCTGTTGTCCACCCGATAAATTACCGCCCTTTCTGTGGCGCATTTCCTGTAAAACGGGGAATAAAGCATAAATTTCATCTGGCACCTTTTTTAACTTAGAAACCCCCATACCTGTTTCAATATTTTCTTGGACAGTTAAATTAGGGAAAATCATTCGGCCTTGAGGAACATAGGCAATTCCATTTTCAACACGCTGATAGCTTTCACTTTGGGTTATATCAACCCCATCAATACGTATTGTTCCTGCACTTGAAGGCAACACACCAATAAGTGATTTAAACAATGTCGTCTTACCCATCCCATTTCGCCCCATAATAGCGAGCGTTTCATTTTTAGGCACAGAAAAATCAAGCCCATGAATAACTTCACTCTGGCCATAACATACTTTCAAATTAGATATATCTAACATAGCATCACTCACTGACAGTTATTTCTCTTTACTAGAATCGTCATCAAAGCTCATAATTAATGACCCAAATAGACTTCCACTACTTTTGGATCTTTTTGTACTGTCTCCATATCACCAGCTGCAAGTATTTTTCCTTGATGTAAAACAGTGACTTTATGCGCAATACGTTCAACAAAATCCATATCATGTTCAATAACTAACACTGATCTTCCTTCACTAATTTTATTAAGAAGTTCAGCTGTTTGTTCACGTTCTTTCACACTCATTCCAGCTACAGGTTCATCTAACATTAATAATTGTGGATCTTGTATCAATAGCATTCCAATCTCTAACCATTGCTTTTGCCCATGACTCAATACACCTGATTCAGTATTTAACTCATCGAACAACATAATTTGCTTAGCAATTTCATAGATTTTATTCATTACTACTTCGTCACGTTTAAACGTTAACGAACCAAATACACCACGCCCTTTAGGGTACGACACCTCAAGGTTTTCTAAGACAGTTAAATTTTCATAAATAGATGGCGTTTGAAACTTACGGCCTACACCTTCACGAACAATGGCATGCTCCGATAAACGGGTTAACTCTTTATTGAGAAACTTAATGCTC
This sequence comes from Cellvibrionaceae bacterium, assembly GCA_050633825.1. Lineage (GTDB taxonomy): Bacteria > Pseudomonadota > Gammaproteobacteria > Pseudomonadales > Cellvibrionaceae > CANLBN01. The sequence goes on from JBOEHG010000011.1 coordinate 129,640, forward strand.
CCTGATGTTGCCTTTGTTTTTCCACAAATCAGATCTAAAACTGTTGTTTTTCCAGCACCATTAGGTCCAATCACAACATGCAATTCATTTTTATCAATATAAAGATTGAGATTATCAACTGCTTTAAAACCATCGAAAGAAACCGTTAAGTCTTCTATTGCCAAAGTATAATCAGTATTAGTTGAAAGCATTATGAATTCTCCACTACGTTTGCTTTAGCCGGAAAAGCTAGCTTGGCATACATATTTTTTAGTGGTTTTAATTTATTGGTAATGTGATGACCGTAATCTTCCCACAACCCAGCAAGACCGTTGGGGAAAAACATTACAACAGAAATAAATAACCCTCCCATAAGGAACAACCATAATTCAGGGAATGACTCAGAGAAAGCTGTCTTACCAAAATTAATCAGTAATGTTCCATAAACGGCACCAATTAATGACATTCGTCCACCAACAGCGGCAAAAATGACCATCTCGATGGACGGGACAATGCCGACAAAAGAAGGCGACATAAAGCCTACTTGCAAAGTAAACATCGCCCCTCCGATAGCTGAAATGACAGCCGCAAAACAAAAAATAAAAATTTTAAAATTAGCAACATCGTAGCCAGAAAAACGAACTCGGTCTTCTTTGTCACGCATCGCAAGTAATAAACGGCCAAATTTGCTGGTTAAAATATAACGGGAGATAACAATAACCCCTAGTAACAAAAAGCAATTGATGTAGTAGAATATATTTTTTGCACTATCAGAAGTAATGTCCCAACCATTAAGCGTACGCAAATCAGTAATGCCATTAATCCCACCGGTATAGCCCTGTTGCCCTACAATTAAAACTGTCAGAATAACTGCAATAACTTGAGTAATAATGGCAAAATAAACACCACCGACTCGACGCTTGAACATCGCCGAACCAATAATGTAAGCAAAAAGAGCCGGCACAACTAAAATAGCGATCAATGTAAAAGTAAAACTACTAAACGGCTCCCAAAACCACGGCAATTCAGTGAGCTGATTCCAATCCATAAAATCCGGAATACCAGGCGTTGATTGAATGGTAGTATTTTCAGGGGAGGATGCTTCTAACTTTAGAAACATCGCCATTGCATACCCACCCAAACCAAAGAAAATACCCTGACCGAGGCTAAGCGTACCGCCATATCCCCAAAGTAATACAAGACTCACCGCTGCAAAAGCATAGGTTAGGTATTTACCAAGTAAATTTAAGCGAAAGGCATCGAGAAACAGTGGAAATACGACCAATATTAATACTGCTAGGATAATAAATCCGGTTAGGCCATTTTTCCCACCCATTAACTTTTCGTATGCAAAACTCATAACTATCTCCAAAAAATTTTAACTGACTCTAGTAGGCAGACTCCAAATAAAATTCGATTAACGGCGAACTTTACTGGCAAATAGACCTTCTGGTTTGAACATAAGAATGATGACTAGCGTAAGTAGGGTAAATACTTTTGCCATTGAGCCACTAATAAAAAATTCTAAAAGAGATTGTGCCTGTGCAATGGAAAATGCCGATGCAATTGTGCCTAACAAACTAGCAGCACCACCGAAAACAACAACCATAAAAGTATCAACAATATACAAAGTCCCTGTCGTTGGACCTGTAGAGGCAATTGTCGTAAACGCAGCCCCAGCAATACCTGCAATACCGCAGCCTAAGGCAAAGGTGTAGCGATCCACTTTTTTTGTATTAATACCTACAGCACCACTCATCAGTCTATTTTGTGTCGTTGCACGCACATGTAATCCCCAACTCGACTTAAATAGAAGATAAAAAACACCTAAAGTAACGAGTGTTGTTAGAGCTAAAACAAACATACCGTTTAGAGGAATATCGATCATATCCGTTGGTTGGTACGACCCCAACAACCAATCTGGAAGTGCTGGACTGACTTCGCGTGCACCGAATAAAGAACGAAAAGCCTGCTGCATAATAAGACTCAAACCCCATGTAGCCAGCAAGGTGTCGAGAGGCCTTTTATAGAGATGACGAATCAAGGCAAATTCAGCAAAATACCCCAGTATGGCTGCGGCAAAAAAAGCAAAAACAATTGCGAAAAGGAAGTAGTACGGCATAAAGCCAGGAAAATAAGTTTCCGTCAGAGAAGATAAAAAGTAAGTGGTGTATGCACCGACGGCCATAAATTCACCGTGCGCCATATTAATTACACCCATCTGCCCAAAAATAATGGCTAAACCTAATGCCATTAATAGTAGTACGCTAAATAAGCTAATACCTGCAAAACCTTGCATGGCAAATATTGCACCTAACTCATTGTAGGTATAACCGCCCATAATGCATCTCCATAAATAAGTAAACTATATTTATTTAAGGTCGTTATTTAAAATCGTCGTTTAAAATAACGCTAAAGTTGACCGGCAATTTAAAAATTATTTACTATTGCACTATCGTTTTGATGAATGAACATCCTTGTTCATCTATTTAATTAGTATTACCCAATACTGTTTATTGGTAACCTTCCGGAAATGGGTCTGGTTCAATTAATTTAGAAGTATAAACAACAGTCGCCTGACCATCTTTATTCCATTTTCCTACACGCGCTTTACTCCATAGATGGTGATTAGGATGCAACTTGACATAACCTTCAGGGGCCGTTGTTAACTCAATTGTTCCCGTTCGTGATGCTTCTACCACTTTATCCACATCGAAAGAGCCTGCTTTTTCAACTGCTGCCTTCCATAACCAAGGACCTAAGTAAGCGGCTTGAGTCACATCTCCAATGACGCTATCTTCACCCCACATTTTCTTAAATGCAGAAACAAACGCTTTGTTATTAGGGTTATCCTGGCTTTGGAAATATTTCATGATGGAGTAAAAGCCTTCTAAGTTTTCTCCACCAATACCTAACACTTCGTCTTCAGTAACTGAAATAGTTAACAGTGTTTGTTTATCCGCTGTAATACCTGCCGCTTTTAACTGTTTAAACCAAGCAACATTACTACCACCAACCACTGCGGCATAAATAACATCAGGCTTTTTCAGACGAATTTTATTAATAACCGAACCGAATTGTGTATTACCGAGTGGTTTATATTCCTCACCAACAACTTTTCCTCCTAATACTTTTTCAATATGCTTCCGGGCAATTTTCATTGAAGTTCGTGGCCAAATATAATCAGAGCCAATAAGGTAAAACGTTTTTGCCTTTTTTTCACGTGCGACCCAATTCAAGCCATCCAAAATTTGTTGCGTTGCTTCTTGTCCTGTATAAATAACATTTTTTGATTGCTCTAAGCCCTCATAAAAAGTCGGGTAGTAAAGAAGTCCATTTTCTTTTTCAAAAACAGGTAATACCGCTTTACGAGAAGCTGATGTCCAAGCACCAAAAACAGCAGCTACTTTATCTTTTACTAATAACTTTTTACTTTTTTCAGCAAATGTTGGCCAATCACTTGCGCCATCTTCTTGAATAATTTTTATTTGTCGCCCCAGAATTCCACCTGATTCATTAATTTGCTTAATAGCAAGTTTTTCTGCTTCTTGAGCCCCCGTTTCACTAATCGCCATCGTACCCGTCAGTGAATGAAGGATGCCTACCGTCACTTCAGCATCAGTGACTGCCAAACCTGTAGTGTTGACTTCAGCGGAAACGCTGGCGCCAAAGATACCTAGACCAACAGAGATTGTCCCCGTTGTCGCTAGTACCGCTAACTTGTTTTTCAATAATGAAAGATAACTCTTTCTGTTAATGGTGTTCATAATGAATCCCCGCTTAGCGTTTTACCTGAACATTCAGGCTTAATTTAATTTCAGCGGGTTCATTATGCTATTGAGAATGTTAAGAAGGAATTCGCTTATATGAGCATAATTGTACGTAGTAGCGCGCATATTACTGAGACATGAAAAATAAATCCTTTATTTTTCATGAACTTATTTTTTTAAAAATAATTAATTAGAAAAACATCAGCAAATTTTCTTACTGATATACGCAATTTTACTCATCCCAATAGATATCAAAGGGTGCTAACGTTAAACCCACTCTAGTTGTGTGTAGTAGAAAAAGTTCGCTAAATGACTAAAACCACATTAGGCCTAGCCGTATTGTTTCGAAAGAAAATACGCACCATTTTGGTACTTAACGAAAGTAAAGGTTGAGAAATGGGCACAAATATCAATTTTACAGCTTACAAAAGCATAAAATTAATGTAATCAGTAGAGTGGCATTAATATCGCATAAAGCATCTCGTGTATTTTTGCGATACTTATATCTTTATAAAATAAGAGCTATTTTAAGCCTTTATGATAGATAGATTTGTCCAAAAATAATAATGTAGAAAAATACAGTAGTACAACGAGAACCGATGTGAACGCCAAACAAAATATTTTTAGAGTAAGGCGTAGTTATAATCAGTGGGTGAACAATCAAACCTTAGAAGATTATGCCTTACGATTTACCGCTAAACGCGCTCGCAAATGGTCTTTGAGTAGAGTTGCTAATACCGCGCTAGGCGCCATTTCTTTTCTAGCATTAGAAGCCATAGGTGGTGCTATCACTATAAGCTATGGTTTTGATAATGCCTCTATTGCCATATTGGTTGTAGGCTTAATTATTTTTCTTGCCGGAATACCTATTTGTTATTATGCCGCAAAGTACGGTGTTGATATTGATCTTCTCACTCGCGGAGCCGGCTTTGGGTATATAGGATCGACGGCAACATCTTTAATCTATGCCTCTTTTACTTTTATATTCTTTGCATTAGAAGCAGCCATCATGGCAATGGCTCTTAAATTATTATTTTCTATTCCCCTGAGCATTGGTTACATTATTTGCTCTGTCATTGTTATTCCATTAGTGACTCATGGGATAACCTTTATCAGTCGATTTCAATTATGGACTCAGCCTCTATGGGTCATTCTACAAATACTACCCTTTGTCTTCATTTTAACTTATGACTCAGGTGCAATCACAGGATGGCAAAATTTTTCTGGTGTCGACAATAAAAACCCTGAGGCAATTAGCCTTATTTATTTTGGCGCAGCTGCCGCTGTTTTATTTTCTTTAATTGCTCAAATTGGTGAGCAAGTTGACTTCCTTCGATTTTTACCTGAAAAACGTGATGATAATCAATTTCGCTGGTGGCTAGCCATGATAGCTGCAGGACCTGGCTGGGTCATCATTGGAGTATTGAAAATATTTGCCGGCTCACTTCTAGCTTATATTGCATTTAATAATGGTGCAGATGCAATAGAAGCTTCTGATCCTACTAATATGTATATGATTGCCTTTCAATATATGACCAACCATCCCCAATCGGCATTATTAATCAGTGGTATTTTTGTTATTCTTTCACAACTCAAAATCAATGTGACCAATGCCTATGCAGGCTCTATTGCATGGTCAAATTTTTTCTCACGATTAACGCACAGTCACCCCGGCAGGGTCGTTTGGCTTGTCTTCAATGTCATTATTGCATTATTGTTAATGGAAATTGGAGTGTATCAAGCCTTTGAGCAAACTCTAGGTGCTTACGCGATTGTTGCTGTCAGTTGGGTCAGCACATTAGTAGCCGATTTAGTCATTAACAAACCTTTAAAACTCAGCCCAAAACATATTGAATTTAGAAGAGCTTACTTGCACGACATTAACCCTGTTGGCGTGGGTTCTATGATCATTTCTTCAGCACTAGGTGTTATTTTTTATATTGGCGTATTTGGCGAAGAATTAAAAGCAGTCGCTCATTTTGTGACAATTTTATCTGCTTTCATATTAGCGCCGACGATTGCCTTCATAACCAAAGGTAAGTTTTACCTTGCTCGGGCTGAAGACAATGATTTTTTTGAACAACAAGAAATTGAATGCTGCATTTGCCAAAATCACTATGAAAAAGAAGATATCGCCTTTTGCCCTGCTTACGATGGTCCTATATGTTCATTATGTTGTTCTTTGGATGCCCGCTGCCAGGACATGTGTAAGCAAACAAAGAAAATATATGAGCAGATTCTCGATTTTTTTGAAGCTGTGCTTCCATATAAAATAGCATCCTCATTAAATACTAGGCTTATTCGTTTTGGTTTACTTGCGATTATAATATCGAGCATTATAGGGGCACTACTCGCAATTTCTTATATTAATGCACAAACTGGAAACACCATCAATGACTCCCAAATGGCGAACCTACTTTGGCGTGTATTTTTGATATTGATTATTGTAGTCGGGGTCATTTCGTGGTTATTTGTATTAGCACACGAAAGCCGACATGTTGCTCAAGAAGAATCACAACGACAAAATAAATTACTTATCAAGGAAATTGAAGCACATCAAGAAACCGATAAAGAATTACAACGCGCAAAAGAGAGGGCTGAGGCCGCTAACAATGCCAAAAGTCGTTATTTAACCGGTATAAGCCATGAACTACGCACACCATTAAATTCTATACTGGGCTATGCCCAATTATTAGAAATAGACGATGGAATCGCTTTAGAGAAGCGCTCTAAAATATCGGTTATAAAACGAAGCGGCGAACACCTAGGAAACTTAATAGAAGGCTTACTGGATATCTCTAAAATAGAAGCTGGACGCTTGGATATTATTAGAGACCAGGTGCGTATATCATCACTATTTGACCAAATTGTTTATATGTTTCACTTACAAGCCCAAGAAAAAGGTTTGAAATTTATCTATGAATGTATTAATCCACTACCGGAGTTTGTCACAACTGATGAAAAAAGATTACGGCAGATATTGATCAATTTGTTATCTAATGCAATTAAATTCACACCGGAGGGTGAGGTATCCCTCACTATAAAATATAGAAATCAGGTGGCAGAAATTCAGGTTAAAGATTCAGGAATAGGCATACCTGAAAGTGAGATGGAAAGAATTTTTAAACCATTTGAACGAATTACAAATGCCGATGCCCCTCCCATACCAGGCACTGGTTTGGGCTTAACAATCACTCAACTCTTAACGGATATTATGGGTGGAGATATTCAAGTTAGAAATAACCCAGACAAAGGGACAACATTTACCGTCTCATTAATGCTGTCAGATATTATCTCACCAGAAAGCATTAAAGATCCCCTACCCTCCCTTAAAGTACACGGTTACGAAGGAGATAAGAGGATCATTATGGTTGTGGACGATGATCCAAATCATAGAGCTTTAATAAAAGATATCTTGTCGCCTCTAGGGTTTATTCTCCTCGAGGCGACATCAGGGGATAAGTGCTTAGAAGCATATGACATACATAAGCCTGATTTATATCTACTCGACATCTCAATGCCTGGGGAAAATGGTTGGCAAGTGGCAGAAAAACTACGCCAAAGAGATTATCAAAAGCCTATTATTATTGTCTCGGCTAATGCGAATGAAACAGATCAAACTAATTTACACCCCAATGTAGTCAACGACTATATTATCAAGCCAATTCAAATAGAAACGCTTATAGACAAATTAGGTAGCTGGCTCGCTATAGAGTGGCTATATGAAAGCGTTAATTATGACGAGCAGAATAATAATTTAATTAACAGCCTTAATCTAACTGGTTTTCCTACAGAAGAAATTATAAATGAACTTATCGCTTTGGCCGAAATAGGACATATGACTGAGCTAAAAAGGAAAATAAAAGAAATTGGACAACAAGGAAAAGCCGCTGAAGAGTTTGTCACTCAGATGCAAACGTGGTTACAGGAAGTTCGCTTCGACAAAATAGTAGACTCTTTGAGAAAACAAAATTATGAATGATGAAAAAGATTTGGTATTAATCGTCGATGATTCGCCAGAAACACTAAGCTTGCTGAATGAAACACTGGAGAATGAAGGCATGGAAACACTGGTTGCTCTAGAAGGTAATCAAGCAATCTCTATTGCCAAAAAAATGATCCCAGACATTATCTTACTCGATGCTATTATGCCAACAATGAGCGGCTTTGAGGTGTGCCGACACTTAAAGGAAAATGCTGAATTACGCTCTATTCCTGTTATTTTTATGACCGGACTTAGTGATACTGAAAATGTTGTCAAAGGTTTTGATGTTGGTGGTATTGATTATGTTACCAAGCCAATTGTTAACTCCGAATTAATTGCACGTATGCGGGTACATCTAGCCAATAGCCGTGTCGCATTAAGCGCGCAGTCTGCATTAGATCTTGCTGGCCAGTATATCTTTGCTGTTAACCAAGAAGGGGAAACACAATGGTCAACACCTCAAGTCAATCAATTATTAGAGAAAGCCAACAATGGTGAAAGCTGGCTAAGCAATAAACTGACAACGGAACTAGAAGATTGGCTTAAGCATAAACCTAGCATGGGAATGGGCGTAACAATTCATTCTCCCAAACAAGATTTAAAGGTATATTTTTTAGGGAAAGCAAACGCTAATGAATACCTGTTACGCTTGGTCGATAAAGACTCACCCAATGAGGCATTACTGCTTAAAAATAATTTACAGGTAACAGCAAGAGAGGCTGAAGTATTGCTATGGATAGCCAAAGGAAAAACTAATCGAGAGATAGGGCAAATATTAGGCACAAGCCCAAGAACAATCAATAAGCATTCCGAAAAGATTTATAAAAAACTAGCCGTTGAAAATAGAACAGCAGCAGCGGCAAAGGCTCTCGATTACCTCAACCAACAACTCATTCATGAATAACAGCTGTTAAAGCTTGTTGTAATTCCGGGTATTGAAAGCGAAATTGATTGTCTAACAACTTTTTAGGGTAAACTTTTTGCCCTTCTAGCAATAACTCTGAGGACTCGCCAAATAAAATCTTTACTGCCTTCTCAGGCATAGGCAATAAAGCGGGACGATGTAAAACTCTTGCTAGTTTTTGAGAAAACACTTTATTCGTTACGGGATTGGGAGCTGTCGCATTAACAGGCCCAGAAATAGACTGATTATCTAGTAAATGAAGTAACAAATTAACCATATCATCGAGATGTATCCATGAGAACCATTGACTCCCGTTGGCAATCGGACCACCCAAACCCACTTTAAATGGCATCAGCATTCGCTTAAGAGCACCCCCATGAGCAGCAAGGACAACACCTGTTCGTACTAAACAAACACGTAAATCTAAATTCATTGCTTGCTTGGCTGCAGATTCCCATGCCACACAAAGGTCACTAGAAAAACAAGGCCTTGGCTTTGCTGTTTCATCTAAGCGATCGCCTTCTGGATAATTACCGTAGTACCCTATTGCAGACCCATTAATAAAGACCTCTGGTTTTTTTTCACATTGCGCAATCCACTCAACCACATCCAATGTAAAATCGATACGACTTTCTTTTAAAGTTCGCTTTCGTTTATCCGTCCAACGTTTATCAATAATAGGTTCCCCTGCGAGATTAATGACAGCATTCGCTTCTATACCTGCATCACCAATAGAACCAATTAAACTAACTTTACCATCAAACAAACGTTTCGTTTTTTTAAAATTTCGCGAAAGTAATGTGACTTGATCGCCTCGTGCTAATAACGCCTGAACCAAGGGAACACCAATAAAACCTGTACCACCTGTAATCAATATATGCATGTATACTTTTTATCCGTCTGCGTTATTTTTATTTTAAAGTATTACGACTATTCTATCTATAAATAAACATCAATTTTATTTTTGAGGCCAAAGCAAAGCTGCACCCCTAACACCAGATGAATCACCATGATGCGCTTTTACTAATGGTGTCATCAAATCAGTATCTGAAAAAATATACTTATCCCATCGACTTATTACCTCGTCATATAGCGCATTTATATTACTCATACCACCACCGAGGACTATTACATCAGGATCTATAATATTAATGACTTGCGAAAGGCTTTTAGCCAAGCGTTCACAATAACGGCCTAAACACTTACCAGCCAAAACATCACCCATTTCTACAAGTTGGATGATTTCTTCAGATGAAATTAATTCACCGCTCAATCGTTGGAAATCAAGCGCAAAACCACTCCCAGAAATCCAAGTTTCTAAGCACCCACGTTTTCCGCAATAACATAAAGGACCGGGGTATTCATTTTCATCCATTGTTTCTGCTGAGTAATTAACCGACTGTTTTTTTTGATAAATCGATGATACTTCGGCCTTACCATAACGATCAAAGAACTCGTTATTTAAAGATTGCTTATTATTCAATATACGGGGGAAAGGTAAAGGATTATGCCCCCATTCACCCGCAATACCATTTGGGCCCGACACTAGTGACCCATCAACAACAAGACCTCCACCACAACCAGTGCCGATAATGACGCCAAATACTGTTGAATAAGTTGTAGCGGCACCATCTATAGATTCAGATAATGCAAAGCAGTTGGCATCATTTTCTATTTTTATTTCGCGCCCTAGCGCTTCTTGCAAATCTTTTTTAAATGGCTGACCGTTAATCCAAGTAGAATTTGAGTTTTTTACTGTCTCACTACTTCGATTACTACTATTTCGATTACCAACACTTCGATTAATAGAACCGGGAATACCAATGCCTACTGTTGCGGTTATATTAAGAGTGCGTTCAGTCTGTTCCACTAATGACCTGATTGTATCAACGGTACTGTGGTAATTATTCTGGGGGGAGGTAACGCGCTGCCGATAGCGTTCACGACGTTCATTATCGAGGCAAATAATTTCTGTTTTAGTACCGCCGAGATCTATACCAATGTTCACATGTATTATTGTTGTAGGCAAGTGTTGTGAGTAAGTGGATTAGGAAGCAAGAAAGCGCTTTACAATGCCTGTAAATATATCGGGTTTTTCCGCATGAAGCCAATGTTCTGTGCCATTAATTACTTTGACTGCGGCATTAGGGAATAAACTCAGAATTGACTCTCTATGCTCTGGCAGGATGTAGCTTGATAATTCACCTTTGATAAAAAGAACTGGCTTGTTATATGTAGGGTAATCCACTGTATTACCCACAATGAACGAATCATAATTTTCAGTAAGGCCTATCAAGTTGATGCGCCATTGCCATTGATCATTCTTACGCTCTAGATTTTTAAGTAAAAAGCTACGTGTTGAAAACTCAGTAACATGGGGTTTCATGGCTTCATCAGCGTCTGTTCGATTGGATATGGCGTTAAGATCAACCGCTTGGAAGGCAGTAAATACATCGTCGTGACGGCGCGGGTAGGTCACTGGCGCAATATCGGCAACTATCAACCGACTTACACGATCGGGATAACGAAGAGCAATTTCCATACTCACTTTACCACCTAAGGAATGCCCCAAAAAAGTGGCTTCATCCAAGCCAGCTGTATCCATCCAAGCAATAATAGCTTCTGCCATCATCGCTAAGGACGTATTATCGGTATGAGGAGAGCGCCCATGATTCGGCAAATCCAAAGCATATACCTTGTACTCATCTTTCAAAAGACGAGTAATCATGCCGAGGTTCTCTATAGAACCAAATAAACCGTGGATCATTACTACTGGTGGGCCATCATCACCCCATTGGCGATGAAATAGCTGATTTGTCACAATAATTTACGAATCTTGAGAAGGGTTAGGCGGTAAGCGGTTAGGCGCTGGGAAATTCGCAATATTATCAGTCGCTTTAATTTCCTTTATTTTTCCCTGCCCTTCTCGTTCCACCTCATCAATACGAATAATTGCCTGCATAGGGATAAATGAACGTTTGACGTCTGTAAATTCATTTTTCAATTTCTCCTCACCAGGATTCACAATCATCTGATCCTGTTCACCAAAGACAAATTCTTCCACTTCAATAAAGCCATACATTTCACTTTGATAGATATCACGGGCATAAACCTCGTAAATCTCACTTTGATTGTAGAAAATGACCTTGTAAACGGACTTGCTTGACATAATAAACTCTGTGATTTGACGATAGCTTTCAATATGGTGTCAGAATTGGGAAAATGCAAGTCACGATATGATGAAAACATGCTGTAAAAACCACCGAACAAGCTCTATAATCTCGCCCCCAAGCAATAATCCCCTTGAAGCCCCATGACTGATAGCTCACCACAGAAAAAACTTTATATAAAGACTCATGGATGTCAGATGAATGAATATGATTCATCGCGCATGCGTGATCTACTGGGTGAGTCACACAACATGGTCACAACTGATGATCCGAAAGAAGCGGATGTATTACTAGTAAATACCTGTTCTATAAGGGAAAAAGCACAAGAAAAGCTGTTCCATCAATTGGGCCGCTGGAAAGACCTTAAGAAAAACAACCCCGACCTTATTATTGGCGTCGGCGGTTGTGTTGCCAGCCAAGAAGGTGAAGCCATTGCCCAACGCGCCCCTTTTGTTGATTTAATCTTTGGGCCTCAAACATTACATCGTCTCCCAGAGATGATGGAAACCCCAAAAGATAATGGTGCAGTTGTAGTCGATATTAGCTTTCCTGAAATCGAAAAGTTCGACAAGCTACCAGAGCCGGAAGCTGATGGCGTCAGTGCCTTTGTCTCTATTATGGAAGGTTGCTCCAAATATTGTACTTTTTGTGTTGTTCCTTACACCCGTGGCGAAGAGGTTAGCCGCCCCGTTGCCGACGTATTAGCCGAAATTGCGCACCTCGCTCAGCAGGGCGTAAGAGAAGTTAATCTTCTAGGGCAAAATGTTAATGCCTATAGAGCCCAAACTGAAAGAACCGAAACCGAAGATGGTGAAACAGTTGATCTTGCTGAACTGATTACTTACGTTGCATCCATTGACGGAATCGATCGCATCCGTTTCACCACCTCCCATCCGGTTGAATTCTCAGATAGTCTTATTGATGTCTATGCTGAAGTACCAGAACTCGTCAGTCACATCCACTTACCAGTACAAAGTGGGTCTGACCGTATTCTTATGGCGATGAAACGTGGCCATACCGTACTGGAATACAAATCTAAACTGAGACGACTCAAAAAAGTTCGTCCGGATATCTGTTTTTCATCAGACTTCATTATTGGCTTTCCTGGAGAAACTGATCAGGACTTTGAAAATACCATGAACCTGATTCAGGAAATGGATTTTGATATGTCATTCAGTTTTATCTACAGTGCCAGACCGGGGACCCCCGCAGCAGATCTACCTGACGACACACCCGAAGCAACGAAAAAGCAACGACTCAAGATCCTGCAAGAACGAATCAACCAGCAAGCACAAGCCATTGGCCGCCGCATGGTTGGCAATACCGAAAGAGTTTTAGTAACGGGCTATTCGAAGAAAGATCCGGGCCAATTATCAGGGCGCACTGAGAATAACCGTGTGGTCAATTTCCGCACTGATAACGCCGCACTGATAGGAAAGTTTGCCGATATTCATATTAAAGAGGCATTGCCTAATTCTCTTAGAGGGGAATTGGTGGCTAGTGAGCTTGATTAAGCTTACAAAACACCTCAAGACAAACGCCCAACTTATGATTTTATGCGCTAGACCTATCTAGACACCATACAAGCAGCTTAACAAGCGTGTCTTTATTGGTTAAAATAGCATAAAATTTATACACTTTTAATTCTCAGAATGAGGTTTTCCCAGTCCTTTGACAATTACCCAGAGCACCAACTCACAGAAAGCTGTATCAACAACTGCATCAAAGGTAGCGACTCATCAAGAGCAAAACCTCAACCTTGATGCCGCATCAGCTCAACAACTTGCCAACCTATGCGGGCAATTTGATACTCACTTAAAACAAATCGAAGATCGACTCAGTGTTAGTCTACTTCATAGAGGCAGCCAATTCTCTATTCGAGGCAATACTGATGCTGTCAGTGCAGCTGTCCATATACTGCAGAGCCTGTATACCGATATTCGACATGGCAATGAAATAACACCTGACAATGTCCACCTCACTATTCAACAATTTCATCATGAACATCAAGATTCGGAAAACCGTGTTCAGATAGATAGCACGATTGAGTCATTGACCGTTATTCGGACAAAAAAGGGATCCGTTAA
>JBOEHG010000011.1:143544-161486 GCA_050633825.1 Cellvibrionaceae bacterium
CCTGCAGGGACGGGGAAAACCTACCTTGCGGTAGCCTGCGCAGTTCAAGCACTGCTCAATGACGAAATTGAGCGTATTTTACTTGTTAGGCCTGCAGTTGAAGCCGGCGAAAAACTGGGGTTTTTACCCGGTGATTTATCGCAAAAAGTGGACCCTTACCTACGCCCTTTATACGATGCACTCTATGAAATGCTAGGCTTTGAAACGGTCGACAAGCTGATTGAGCGCAATGTTATTGAGGTGGCGCCCTTAGCTTATATGCGTGGACGCACCTTGAACAATGCCTTTGTGATTCTGGATGAAAGCCAGAATACTACCCGCGAACAGATGAAAATGTTCTTAACCCGTATTGGCTTTGGTACAACAGCAGTCATTAATGGTGACCCAACCCAAATCGATTTGCCTCGTGGCCAGCACTCAGGTCTAAAGCATGCGGCTGAAGTGTTAGATGGCGTTGATGGGATTAGCTTTACACACTTTACTTCAAAAGATGTTGTACGCCACCCACTGGTTCAGCGCATTGTTGATGCTTACGAATCTAATGATAAGAGTGACATATGAGTGTCGCTGTAGACCTGCAATTAGCCTCAGATAAGATTCATTTACAGGCAACAGAGCAAGCGTTTACCAACTGGGCAGATGCTGCTATATCAGCCGCTTCAGGTCCAATACAACAAGATAAAGAAGTGAGCATCCGTATTGTTGAGGCTGAAGAAAGCCAGCAACTCAATCACCAGTATCGGAATAAAAATAAGCCTACTAATGTGCTTTCTTTCCCGGCAGAATTCCCGGAGGGTGTTGATATACCGTTTCTGGGCGACCTTGTTATTTGCGCTGACATTGTTGAGCAAGAAGCAAAAGACCAACATAAAGAACCACTGGCTCACTGGGCACATATGGTCATTCATGGAACGCTTCATCTACTTGGTTATGATCATATTAACGACAAAGAAGCTGAAGTTATGGAAGACCTAGAGACTCAACTGCTAAAAATGCTGGGCTACCCCTGCCCTTATACCAATGAAGGTGATGAAAAATAAGTAAACGGGAAGGTTGTACACTTTAAAAGCAAGCACATACATTCAAGGTAGACGACAGTCGCTGTCGCTGCTAACATTTCCACCCCAATAGCTAACAACGATTATAAATGACAGACGAACCCCCAAGTAGCCACCAGGATAAATCCTGGCTAGAACGACTGGTAGCTACTTTTACCAGCGAACCTCAATCTCAAGAAGAGCTACTCGAAATTATTCGGGATGCGGCTGCTAACCAGCTATTAGATCAAGAAGCACTTGGCATTATTCAGGGTGCCTTAGGGGTTTCTGATTTACATGCTCGTGAAATTATGATTCCGCGCTCGCAAATGGTTACTGTAAACGTCGAAGAAACACCTGAAGACTTTTTACCTAAAGTCATTGAATCCGGCCATTCCCGCTTCCCCGTCATTGGAGAAAACGGTGATGATATTAAAGGCATTTTGCTTGCAAAAGACCTACTCCCTCTTATATTAAAAGGACATGACGACTTTACGCTAGAATCGGCGATTCGTCAGGCCACGATTATTCCGGAAAGTAAACGTCTTAATATTTTACTGAGAGAGTTCAGAGAAAACCGTTATCACATGGCACTTGTGATTGATGAATATGGTGGAATCTCCGGTCTAATCACAATTGAAGATATATTAGAAGAAATTGTAGGTGAAATCAGCGATGAAACCGATGATGATCACGACGATGTATTTATCCGTAAAGTTTCTGATGATGATTATATTATTAAAGCTTTAACACCCATTGAAGAATTCAATCAGTACTTCAAGAGTAAGTTTAGTGACGAAGAATTCGATACTATTGGTGGTTTAGTGATGCAAGCTTTTGGACACTTGCCTCAACGCAATGAAACCACTGTTTTGGAAAAATATAATTTCCGGGTACTTTATTCCGACAATAGGCAAATTCACTTATTACGACTCTCTCTTTCTGAAGACCAGCAAGTCTGATCATGCGCCCTTTTGCTTTACTCTTATCGAGTGCGATTGCTGGCACACTCACAACATTTGCTATACCACCTTACGGGTACTGGTGGATAGCAATCCTATCCCTTGCTGTATTTGCTTACGGCCTTAATCAACAAACATCGAAAAAATTATTGCTGCTCCATGCCTTTTTATTTGGCCTAGGTTATTTTGGTAGCGGTGTGTCTTGGGTTTTTGTAAGTATTTACCAATTTGGGTCAGCATCTCTGCCTTTAGCATTATTACTCACCAGTCTTTTTGTGATTGCTGTCGCCCTTTTTTTTGCATTGCCTTTTTATGGTTTGGGTTACTTTAAAAACAATATCTGGCGATTATTAATTGGCTTTCCCGTTTTTTGGGCTATCAGTGAATGGCTAAGAAGCTGGCTATTAACAGGCTTCCCTTGGCTATATGTAGGTTATGCTCATATTGATGCACCTCTCGTTGGCTGGGCGCCTATTGGTGGAGTGTTATTAATTGGTTTACTCTCTGCACTTACCAGTAGCATCATTTGTGTGGTTTTTTCAAAAAGTAACCCAACCAATATTAAACTACTCTCTAGCCTCTTCATCATTATATTATGGGCCGAAGGCGCTTCATTAAAATCATCCGAATGGACCCAACCTGCCGGCGATGCTATTAGCGTAGGGGTTGTTCAACCTAATATTCCACAAGAATTAAAGTGGGACCCAGAGTTTCGTGAGCCAACACTGGAAATTCTGACATCGCTATCTGAGAATTTATGGAAAAATGATTGGATAATATGGCCAGAAGCAGCCATACCGGACCTTTATTTTCGCTCAGAAGAGTTTATTAATAAAATAGATAAAAAAGCCAGCGAAACACAAACTAGCTTAATTACTGGCATACTCTATGATGATTATGATCAACAAAAATACCTGAATAGCGTGGCGGGTTTAGGCGATGCAGATGGTTTTTACTTTAAGCAACGCTTAGTACCTTTCGGGGAATACGTCCCTATGGAACAATGGCTGCGTGGAATTATTGCTTTTTTTGATTTACCCACATCCATTATTGCACCAGGAAAACCAAACCAACAAATGATCTCTGCTGGCAACTATACAATAGCGAGCTCTATCTGTTACGAAATAGTTTATCCTGCATTGGTTGCTGAGCTAACAAAACATTCAAACGTACTGATTACTATCAGTAATGATGCTTGGTTTGGAAAATCAATTGGTCCTTTACAGCACTTTCATATGGCCAGAATGCGTGCGATTGAAACTGGACGCTATGTCGTGCGAGGAACCAACAATGGCGTCAGCGCAATCATTGCACCCGATGGGTCTATCAAACATGAAAGTGAGCAATTTATTCGGACTGCTTTTTCAGGTGAAGTTATCCCGATGCAAGGCAATACACCTTATCTGATTTGGAAGAACTATTTATTCTTAGCAATAGTTTTTATTTTATTATTTTCTATGATGTATCAACACTACACAACTAACAAAATTCGCGCCACTGAAAAAGTATAAAAAGAAAAGGCATAAAGAAAAAAATTAAAGAAAACTAGCCGCTATTTGATACCGCCTCATAACCCAATATGACATTACGATAATATTGTTGCTGCTGCGAAGATAAAGGCTGACATTTAGATTCTAATGGGGTGTTACCAACCCAATTAAATTGCCAACCGTACCAAACCTCATTGCCTTCATCATTTTCACGCAATTCAACCATTGAAAAGTTTTTAACGGTTCGGCTAAATCGTTCTCTCAATTGTAAAACAATATACTCTGCATTTTTTGCAAGTACGGACTCATGCATATCATCAGCAGCCTTCACCAAAACACACACATTATTGGATGAAAGAGAAAAAGGACAAACTAATAATGTCATTCCTTGCCCCAAGCGATTACGGACAAGAATTGATTCAAAGGGATATTCATACTTCATGTTTTACCAGGTTCCCTTACTCTTTATGTTGTTATCATATGCTCTACTTTACACACAAATAGAGCAAACACATCAAAGAGTTCGTAGAGTCAGGTCCGCTAAGGGCGAGACTTGAAATAAATAAAAAGCTAAGTATGCCAGTAAAAACTCAAAGTGATTCAAAACAAAACCACAAAAAGCAAATCTTACAATATGAGGCATAGCCCAACTAAGATAATCTAACTAAATGTATAGACCATTATAAAGGAGAACTATGAAAGCACTATGACTATTTTTGACTAAAGAATCGATAAGCTATTCCGCTTACCCATTTTGTAACCATTTCTCCATATCGTCTTTTTGCCAACGAGACAATAGATTAATACTATCGTCTGCAACCCTCCAATAGATATCAATAATATCGGTTACCAAACGAAATATATCCTCCTCACTTATCGAAATCACCGCCTGACCAACGATTTCATTCTTAATTTTTTCTAGTAAAAAATCGAGTTTATACTCATAGGTCTTAATCGTAAGTAATGCCGGCAAAGGCTCTACGAGCCGGGACTGTAAAGCATTGGTCATGCTAAACACAGCTTCTTTCTCCTGCTCAACACATTGTAGTAAATAGAGTAGCTTTTTATCATAGCTAACATCGCTACAACCTGTCGCAGCAACATGAATAGAAAGTGCTCGGATTTTACCTAACATCTCCACAAAGCGCGGCAATTGCTGGCTAGCAAAGGATAACAAGTGCTGGTAAGTCGTCGGCTGAGTTGAGGAGCTGGAATGAGTATCACCGGTAACGAGCGAGTGGATATAAACCGCATAAGGAGTAGAAACCCTTTCCGCAAGTCTCGCCATCAACAACAATAATTGATCAACAAAATGGCAATGAAACTCGAAATTCTCCAGAACAGAATCATCCTGCCAATTATCATGTATTGTATTCCAAGCATAATGAAGTCGCTCGATATCAGCATGTCCAAGTAACACCGGGGGCTGATTTCCAAACGCAGTAATTAATTGGATACGGCGCGCCATCTGCCGTTGAAGGTGATAAAAGCCACTCCCAAAGCTTTCATTACCGCCCAATAAACCCATACTAAAACCACGGTGCCTCTGAACACCTCGACATAAATGATTGAGTTGGTCCAGTAGATTAAATATCGCCAAACGCTCATTAAAGCTAACCGATGCCTCGGTTAAAGCGACTGAAAAAGATTTGGATAAATCGCTATGATCACCTGCATGATTATTCGATGAAGACACAGACGATAATGTAGTATTTTTGGGTGACATGATAACAACAGCTTAATTAATCGATAATGAGTTAAAGAATCACTTATACACTTAGTTCTTATACAATATATATACCAAAAAAATCAGTGGTTTTATGCTAACAAATCACAAAAAGCGCACAAAATAAGTGCATTCAATAAAGTCAGGTGCGCGCTATTATTGCAACTATGTCACTATATTTCATTTAACGGAGTTGATAAAACAGTAAACCGATATATTCATGAAGCGCAATCTGACTCAAATATAACGCGGATGCTTTGGGTAACCAATCATCGATCCACCCATCAATATCCACACTATAAAACCCTGTCGGTTTAGGAATTATCGTTAAGCCGGCTTTACTGAAAGCCAGTTCGGCTCTACGCATATGATAAGCATGAGTCACCACAATAAGGCTCTCTATGCCCTTTTCTTTGACCAAAATAGACGTGTTTTGGGCATTTTGCCATGTATCACGACTATTACTCTCAAGTATGACCTCATCAACCCCATAATCTTCTTTCAATAATTTTGCAGCAATCTCGGCTTCCGATAAGGTTTCATAAGGATAAACCGTACCTCCTGAAACAATAACCGGCAACTGAAGTTCTTTAGCCAAATGTGCACCATAGCGTAAGCGCCATAAAGACTGATAACTGACTTGATCTTCTTCATATTCAGGGAGATGCCGTTGGCGGCCGCCGCCCAGCACTACAATAGCTTGGGCACCAATAGCTGGGCTATCAAGGTCAGGAGATACAGCGGATGTGAGATAAGGAGCTTCCAGCCAACGAAACAAGTTAGCGCTCACCATAGGAATGGAAAGTAATAACAAGCTGCTAAAGCTAGCTATAAACAATAAAGAAGCCAATATCTTCTTTTTCCGCCAAAAAATAAGCCCCACAATCACCATTAATAACTGTAAAGCGGGCGGCAACAAAAAAGTTTTCAGTAAAGTTATTATCAAACTCCCTCCTCTCTGCGATAATGGTTGATTGATTTCAATTTTTTATTTTCAGCAAGGCCAACTGACTACAATGTCTGGAACTACAATGCCCGAAACCACAATGGAAGAACAATACCACCCTGCCAGCGTCGAAACCACCGCCCAACAATATTGGGAGGAAAATCGCTGTTTTGAAGTAAGTGAAGATACCAGCAAAGAAAAATTCTATTGTCTGGCCATGTTTCCCTATCCTAGCGGTAAGCTGCACATGGGGCATGTGCGTAACTACACTATCACCGACGTTATTGCACGCTATCAACGCATGCAAGGCAAGAATGTTCTTCACCCTATGGGTTGGGATGCCTTTGGCCTACCCGCCGAAAATGCTGCCATCCAAAATAAAACCGCACCTGCAAAATGGACTTACAGCAATATTAGCTATATGAAGCAACAACTTAACGCATTGGGTTTTGGTTTTGACTGGAGCCGTGAACTCGCTACCTGCCAAGCCGACTACTACAAATGGGAACAGTGGTTCTTTACTCGCCTATATGAAAAAGGCCTTGTGTATAAAAAGATGGCTACCGTTAACTGGGACCCCGTTGACCAAACAGTACTCGCCAATGAACAAGTCATTGATGGTAAAGGCTGGCGCTCAGGTGCTGTGGTTGAACGCCGAGAAATCCCACAATGGTTTATTAAAATTACCGAGTATGCAGAGGAACTACTCGCTGACTTGGATAAATTGCCTCATTGGCCAGAACAAGTACGCACCATGCAGCGGAACTGGATTGGTAAATCGCGCGGCATCGAAATGACCTTTGACTTAACAACCCCCGTTAAAGGACTCGACGGCAAAGACATCAGTAGTTTTGATATCTATACAACCCGCCCTGATACGGTGATGGGTATCACCTATATGAGTTTGGCAGCAGAACACCCTATTGCCTTGTCATTGGCAAAAAATAACCCTGAACTCGCGAACTTTATTGAATCCTGTAAAAAACAATCTGTCTCTGAAGCTGACATGTCTACAATGGAAAAGCTGGGCATGGATATTGGGCTTAGCGCAGTTCATCCATTGAGTGGAGAAACAGTACCGGTTTGGGTTGCTAACTATGTATTGATGGATTACGGCTCAGGCGCGGTTATGGCCGTACCCGCCCATGATGAACGCGACTATGCGTTTGCCAAACAATATCAACTCCCCATCAAACAAGTTATTACCTCTGTAGATGGTACTGTTAATATCGATGAAGCCGCTTATACCGATAAGGGGACTTTGATTAATTCAGGTCCTTTTGATGGACTCGATTTTAATCAAGCATTTGATGCAATTGCAGCCAAATTAGCGAATGTCAAAAAAGGCAGTATCAGCACTAACTTCCGTTTACGAGATTGGGGCGTTTCTCGTCAACGCTATTGGGGCTCACCGATTCCCATGTTTAATCTTCCCGAAGGTGGCGAGATACCCGTGCCACTGGAAAAGCTACCCGTATTATTGCCCGAAGATGTAACAATGGATGGCGTTCAATCCCCCATCAAAGCCGACCCAGAGTGGCGTAAAGCCGAACTCAATGGCCAAGCGGTAGAACATGAAACTGATACCTTTGATACTTTCATGGAATCTTCATGGTATTACGCACGCTATACTTGCCCACAATCGAGTGACGCGATGCTCAATAAGGAAGCCGCCGATTATTGGCTTCCTGTTGATCAATATGTGGGGGGTATTGAACATGCCATCTTGCACTTACTCTATGCACGTTTCTTCCATAAATTAATGCGAGATGAAGGTCTTGTCAGTTGTGACGAACCTTTCGAACGCTTGTTATGTCAAGGAATGGTACTAGCCGATACCTTTTATCGTAGCAATGACGATGGCAGCACAGACTGGTTTAATCCAGCCGATGTCTCTTTAGAAAAAGACGAGAAAGGTAAACCCATTAGCGCAAAAGTTGCAGCAACCGGCGAAGTAGTTGAAATCGGCGGCACAACCAAAATGTCAAAGTCAAAAAATAATGGTGTCGACCCGCAAACTGCTGTCAATACATATGGCGCTGATACCGTACGCTTATTTACCATGTTTGCAGCGCCCCCAACACAAACACTTGAATGGAGTGATGCTGGGGTTGAAGGCGGCAGTCGATTCTTACGCCGCTTATGGAAAGCCGTCCACACACATTTACAAACAGGCACGCCTACCACATTTAAGGCTGAGCTTTTATCACAACAGCAAAAAGACTTGCGCCGTAAAACCCATGAAACTATTGAAAAAGTCAGCGCTGACTATGCCGTTAGACAACAATTCAACACCGCCATTGCCGCTGTCATGGAATTAATGAATGAAGTAAATAAATTGGCTGACCGTAGCACACCAGAAACACTTGCCGTTGAACGAGAAGCATTAGAAACTGCTATTTTATTATTAGCTCCCGTAACACCGCACATATGTCATAGCTTGTGGGGCGCATTGGGCCATTCAAGTAATGTTATTGATGAATCATGGCCACAACTTGATCAAGCTGCTCTGGTTAAAGACAGCATCACACTGGTTGTTCAGGTCAATGGTAAAGTCAGAGATAAATTAGAAGCACCAAGTGATGCTGCAAAAGAGTCTCTAGAAGCGATGGCCTTAGCCAGTGAGAATGTACAAAAATTTACTGAGGGCAAGACCGTCCGCAAAGTGATTGTTGTACCCAATAAGCTAGTTAATATTGTAGCCAATTAAAAAATATAACGAGCAACGAGTTCAATGATGAAAAAGATAAGCACAACTATTTTGTTGATTAGCCTCATCATTACGATTAGTGCATGCACAGGCTGGCGCTTACGCGGTAGCGACACAAATGCTGTCTTTATTGGCAATAGCATTTATTTAAGCGGCCAAAACAGTGCAACCTATCGTTTAGTCGAAGAACAACTCAACAGGAAAAATGCGCTTACATCACTCACGGCTGCCCAATACTTTTTAGTTCTGGAAAAAGAAGACTGGGATCGCCGTAGTGCTTCTGTTACTCGCACAGCGGTTACCGCTGAATACGAACTTACACTAAGTGTTAACTATAAAATTCTCGACAACAATCAAGCAATATTGCGTCCAACAACTGATGTAAAAATCACTCGCTCCTATACTTTTGACCAAAATGATGTTGCGGGGAAAGATAAGGAAGAAGAATTAATACGTAAAGAAATTCGCCGTGCAGTAGCACGACAAATTTTACAACAAATTCAATTGCTGCAACGCTAATACAATGACTAAACTGCGAATTGACCAATTACCACGCCACTTACAACAAGAGTTATCACCGGTTTATCTTGTCAGCGGCGATGAAACATTATTGGTCGAAGAAAGTTGTGACTCGATTCGCCAACAAGCGATCAAGGAAGGCTTTAGTGAACGGGAACGCTACTTTGTCGACAAACAATTTGATTGGTCTCAATTATTAACTGCATCCAATAGTATGTCACTATTCGGCGATAAGAAAATAATTGAATTACGGATAGAAACAGGTAAGCCCGGAGATAAAGGCAGTAAAGTAATTTGTGAATATCTCACCAATTTAAGTGATGACAATCGCCTATTAATTGTAACGCCCAAACTGGACAGTGGTAGTCAACGCAGTAAATGGGTTAAAGCTATCGAAAAAGCGGGTCAGTGGCTACCCGTTTGGCCCGTGTCCAGTGCTCAACTTCCTCGCTGGCTAGGCCAGCGCATTAAACAAGCAGGCTTAACAGCAGATAGCCATTGTATTGATTTGCTGGCTGCTCGCACTGAAGGCAACCTTTTAGCGGCGCATCAAGAAATTGAAAAATTAAAACTATTGAGCATCGATGGCTATCTTACCCCCGAACTAATTTCAGGCGCTGTGGCAGATAGTGCTCGCTATGATGTATTTGGCTTGATCGACAAAACACTCTATGGCGACGCTCGCGGAGCCGTAAAGAACTTACAAGGGTTAAAAACCGAGGGGACTGATGCAACCGTTGTATTATGGGGCTTAGCCAGAGAAATACGCACTCTGCTCAACATGACAATTGGTCTTCAACAAGGCCAAAGCTTTAGCTGGGTCGCCAAACAATCCGGTGTATGGGACAAACGCCAACCCATTGTTCAACAGGCTATAAAACGCTTACCCACTAAACAACTGGAAATATTACTACGCCAAGCTAATGCTATTGATAAATCAATCAAAGGCCTACGAAAGGCAGAACCCTGGGATGAGTTACTGGATCTAGTATTGAATTTTGCCGGGGCCAAAAGCCTCAACACTCAAAATTTACGGCTATCAATACAAGCCTAATGAGGATTCCAGAGTGATTCAAAAACTAAAAACCAAGCATGACATACGCAAGGAAATGGAGGATGAGATTAATCGATATCTCAATCAAGGTGGCGAAATCACACAAATACAACGCGGCTTGAGCGGGCGCGAAGACAATACCAACCTCAACCAATCGATTCCTTTAATTCAAGGCGAGAAACAAACCCGGACGCTACTCAATGATACGGTCAAAGCCATTGACGAACGCAAGCAAAAAAAGAAACCGATAACAACAGATACCCATCGACCCAAAAAGCGTATTATTTACGATGATTTTGGCGAGCCTATTCGAGAGGTTTGGGAATAAAAGGGACTAAAAAAGGGGCTAAGTTGCCTTAGCATCAGCTCCCAGATTCAAAGCAGCCAATACATTATCGATCATAGGCTCAAGCTCCTCAAAAGCTTTACCTCCTCTCGCCAGTGCCGCTGTACCATGTAATACCGTAATAATAAATAATGCCATTTCGGCTGGCTTTAGATTCTTAGATAAACGTTCTTTCGTTATTTCGTCTGTAAAAAACTGCTGTAGGTAAGCACTACCGAAATCCCTCGCAGACTCAATCATACTGAAGGCAGCTTTCGGCAAAGATTCACTGGCAGATTCAGAAACACATAGTGATATGTAACACCCCTTAGGCCCACTACCATCACACTGAGCCAATAATGTCGATTTCAGGTAAGCACTTACTCGTTCTTGCAAGGACTTACCTTCCTCCAATAGAAACCGCACTTGAGGCTTGGCATAGTGTTCAATGTAATATTCTGTCGCTTGTATAAATAACTGCTCCTTATTGCCGAAGGTAGCATACATACTGGGCTTATTAATTCCCATAGCCGAGGTAAGGTCAGACAAAGAGGCTCCTACATAACCTTTCTTCCAAAAAACATACATTGCCTTCTCCAATACATCCTCCCTATCAAACTCTCTCTGACGCCCTCCCGCCATAATTACCTCATCAATTATTCAAAACATTCAAAAAACGCTAGACAAAATTATACCGATCGGTACAATAAACGCAAATGTACTGATCGGTACAAAATATATCCACCCAACAAGAGAAAGCCATTATGAGTTTTGATATCAACAACAAAGTAGCACTAGTGACTGGAGCAAACAGAGGCATCGGCAAATCTATCGTAGATTCTTTTATCGTCCATGGTGCGAAAAAAGTGTACCTGGCGGTTAGAGATATTGATTCAACAGCAGAAATCGTTAAGCAATATGGTAATAAGGTCATCCCCCTACAGGTTGATGTTGCGAATAAACAATCTATCGAAGCACTCTCCAAACAGGCGACAGATGTAGAGATTGTCGTTAACAATGCAGGTGTACTAGTAGCAGCCAACCCTCTCAGCGACAATGTTGAAGACGCGTTCACGAAAGAATTAAACGTTAATGCTTTTGGCCTACTCCGTATTGCAAATGCCTTTAGCCCAATTATTGAAAAAAATGGAGGTGGCGCCTTTGTTCAGCTTAATTCAGTCGCTTCTATTAAGAATTTTGGCGACTTCACCACCTATTCCGCCTCAAAAGCAGCCACCTACTCTATTACCCAAGGGCTAAAAGAGCAGCTGACGCCCAAGAATATACAAGTACTTAGTGTTCACCCGGGCCCTATCGCAACAAATATGGCCAATGATGCCGGCTTAAGCGAGATTGCCGAACCAACATCGGTGGTATCAGAAGGTATAGTATCATCACTAAAATCCGGGCAATTCCATCTCTTCCCAGACACAATGGCCAAACAGTTTGAAGCGGCTTACCAAAGCTACGCTGAAAATATTATTGAAGCTGAAGAAAGTGAAGAAGAATTAGCCGAGGCATAAAACAAAGTATTAATAAAAATCCGGTTTAATGCCGGGTTTTTATTAAATATAAAAATGTTATTTGGTAAATTACGTTCTATTTTTAATATCACTTAAACGTAAGCCACAAATAAATAATATGGCTAGATAAGTAGCTAGCCCTGCACCACATACAAGCCCCGTTGTCATAACTCGTTGCTCCACTAATAATAAAGACCAATCACCAAAAAACTGGAATAAAAATACTAGTATGATTGCCATAGTAGTATTTGCAATCAACAGCTGAATCAAAAATTTACTCCAACCTCTCGACGGTTGATAGGTCCCATTTTTTATTAAACCTCTATAGAGTAACCCCGCATTAACAAATGCTGACAAAGAGGTTGCTATCGCTAAGCCTACATGACCAATTTGCCAAATAAAATGTAGGGGAATGACAAAAATCACATTAAATACCATATTGATACCCATCGCTATAATGCCAATTTTGACGGGTGTCTTTGTATCCTGCCGAGAGAAATAGCCAGGCGCTAACACTTTGATTAACATAAAAGCCAATAAACCCAATGAATAGGCTTTTAAACTCAAAGAAGACATTTCAATATCAGCTGCACTCGTTTTACCATACCCAAACAACGTACTGAGGATCGGTTCCGCCAAGATAAATAAGGCTACCGCCGCCGGCACAGCAATTAACAAGATAAGTTTTAATGCCCAATCCATTGTCTGACTAAATTGTGATGTATCTTCAGCAATATGCTGTCTCGATAAACTCGGCAAAATCACAGTACCAATAGCAATGGCAATAGTCCCGAGTGGTAGTTCGACCAAACGATCGGAATAATATAACCAAGAAATGCTGCCCGTTGGGAGAAAGGACGCCAGTACCGTATCCAACAATAAATTAATTTGCGATACCGAGACACCAAAAATCGCCGGTGCCATTAACAATAATACGCGTTTAACCCCTTCATCTTTAAAATCAACCTGCGGCTTTGGCAGTAACCTCAGCTTGTATAAAAAGGGGATTTGAAAAGCTAATTGCACCATTCCCGCAGCTAACACTCCCCAAGCAAGAGCAATAACGGGAGGATCAAAATAAGGGCTAACCCAAACGGCCGTAGAAATAAGACAAACATTCAACAATACCGGAGTAAATGCTGGAATAGCGAAGCGGTCATAACTATTAAGAATCGCACCCGCAAAGCCCGTCAAAGAAATGAGTAACAAATAAGGAAAAGTGATACGCAGCATTTGCTGAGCTAAATCAAACTTTTCAGGGTGATCCCAAAAGCCGGGAGCAAAAATAGTCGTGACCACTGGAGACGCCACCACAACCAACAATGTTAAGCCCAACAAGGTAACACCTAAGCAACCACAAACACGATCAATCAAGCCTTGTACTGCTTCACGAGTGCCTTTTTCTCTATATTCAGACAACACTGGAACAAAAGCCTGAGCAAAGGCCCCCTCAGCAAATAAGCGGCGCAAGAAATTGGGGATTTTGAATGCAACAAAAAAGGCATCAGCCCCTGCCTGCGCACCAATAGTGTGCGCAAATACAACATCACGGGCCAAACCCAGCACCCGGGACAGCATTGTCATTACACTGACAATCAGGCCCGAGCGTAGCAAACTGCCCTTTTTTGGCGCTTCCTGTACTTGATTAGTAGGGTCTTCCACTCTAATAGTCCAACAGTTCTAAAAGCGGGAGTGTACTGGATAACGTACAAATCCGGAACCTTGCACAATTATTGCTTTAAAGATCATTTATAAGAAATAAGAAAGTCAAAGGATAAAAATGAAGGCTATCGATAAAAGCGACGTTCAGGAGCTGCTGGATGATTTCTGTCAAGAACAACAGCTACCAGAGAGCTATCACACCATCGCCACAGACTATTTCGTACCTTTAGCAAAAGAAATAGCTGAAGCCAGACAGGCCAGGGCTACTTCATTGCCTTTATTCATTGGAATCAATGGTTGCCAAGGTAGTGGCAAATCAACTCTGTCAGCCTTACTAACGTCTCTACTTACAAATGAACATAATCTGACCGTTGCCAATCTCTCAATCGATGACTTTTATCATACGCAGCAAACACGTCAGCAACTTGCAAGAAGTATTCACCCTCTCTTTAGCACTCGAGGTGTTCCGGGGACACATGATATTGAATTATTGCAAGACACTCTCCATGAACTCAGCTATTCCAATAAGAGCAATAAGAAAGTTACGATTCCTCGTTTTAACAAAGCAATAGACGACCGGCACAATAAAGAACTATGGGATGTTATACCGTGCCCCGTCGATATTATTATTTTAGAGGGCTGGTGTATCGGAGCATCAAGCCAAACAGAACCAGAGTTACTTAAACCAGTCAATGTGCTAGAGAGCGAAGAGGATAAAGACTCTATTTGGCGAAAAAACATTAATAATATTATCCAACAAGATTATGTACCACTCTTTGAGAAAATGGACCAGCTTATTATGTTACAAGCGCCTAATTTTGACTGTGTATACAAATGGCGTAAAAAGCAGGAAGATAAGTTAAGGAATCAATTAATCGATAAAAAAACTGCCCAAGAAAAATCAACTGGAGTAATGGACAAAGTAAGTTTGCAGCGGTTTATTCAACACTATCAAAGGTTAACAGAAAAAATGCTCGCCACACTGCCCGATAAAGCAGATGTAATCTTCGAGTTAAATATTGACCACCAAATTATTGGACGCAAGGACAATGCAACAACCCACAAGCACAAAAACCAATAATATTTATTGGCTCATCGTGACCGACCTCGATGGCACTTTATTAGACCATCACACTTATAGTTTTGATGCCGCAGTGTTATCTCTAAAAAAATTGGAAGAGCATAATATACCCGTTATTATAAACAGCAGTAAAACCGCCACTGAAATTGAAAATCTACGTTTAACGCTTAATAACAGGCATCCTTTTATTACCGAGAATGGTTCAGGAATAATTATCCCTGACACTTACTTTCCTCGAAAACCAAAAGAGGCTGAGCAATGGAAAAGTTATTGGGAGATTACCCTAGGAAAACCGCGTAAACATTTAATTGACGGGTTAAAGTCATTACCCGAACACTTTAATCACTGCTATCGCGCCTACCACCAGTCATCGGCTGAAGATATTATGGAGATGACTGGATTATCAAAAAAAGAGTCAATGCTATCCCTTGATCGTCGCTATACAGAACCACTCCAATGGCTTGGCAATCCTAGCGAGCGAAATCAATTTTTTGGTCATATACATAAACAACATATTCATTACACCGAAGGTGGACGCTTTATTCATTTAATGGGACATACCAATAAAGGAAGTGCAACAACTTGGTTAAGTCGTCATTACGAAAAAGAAGTCCATCAAACAGTAAAAGTAATTGCCTTAGGTGATGGAAAAAATGATATTGATATGCTGAAAGCTGCTGATATTGCTATCGTAATTCGTTCACCCGTTAATGAGCCACCTGAATTTGACCACCCCTGCAAAATAATAAGCACACAATTAGGCCCAGTAGGTTGGGCAGAATGTATTGATAATATTTTTTTTCAACAGACTACAAAGTAGGAATAATATATGGGTGACTTTTATCAAAATGGTATTATTACCACATTACACGATCTCTCAGAAAGAAGCCTAGAAGAATTGGAATACGAATTAATTTGTTTTTCTAAAGTGCGTCCAATGTCGTTATTACTGCCTTCATTATATTCAGAATTAGAGGGTGAAGCCTTACCCAATATCATTCAACACCTCAAAGAAGTTCCTTATTTAAATGAAATTGTTATTGGACTTGATCGAGCTAATGAAAAAGAATATCGCAATGCACTTAATTTTTTTGGTGAATTACCACAACACCATAGAGTCCTATGGAATGATGGTCCACGCTTACAAGCAATAGACAAAGAACTCCAAGAAAAAGGCTTAGCGCCTAGAGAACTCGGGAAAGGCCGCAATGTATGGTATTGCTTAGGCTATATATTTGCTTCCGGCAAAGGCGAATCAATTGCATTGCACGATTGTGATATTGTCACCTACGATCGTCGTTTATTGGCACGATTAATTTACCCTGTTGCTAATCCGAATTTTAACTATGAATTCTGTAAAGGGTACTATGCTCGCGTTGCTGGTCAAAGCATGAATGGACGTGTTTGTCGTTTACTTGTCACTCCGTTATTACGAGCTTTAAAACGCATTGTAGGCTCATCACCTTACCTCGATTACATGGATAGTTATCGTTACTCTCTCGCAGGAGAGTTTTCGTTTCGTCGCGATGTTATTTCTGACATTCGAATTCCAAGCGATTGGGGTTTGGAAATAGGCGTTCTTTCAGAAGTACACCGAAACTATGCCAATAATCGTCTATGCCAAGTCGACATTGCGGCAACCTATGACCATAAGCACCAAGATTTATCTATCGATAATGCTAACTCTGGTTTATCTAAAATGTCTGTCGATATTAGCAAGGCATTATTTCGCAAGCTGGCAACACAAGGAGTTGTTTTTACCTCGGAAACATTTCGAAGCATTAAAGCAACCTATTATAGAATTGCATTGGATTTTGTTGAAACCTATAAAAATGATGCCGTTATCAATGGCCTAAACCTTGATATTCATAAAGAAGAATTGGCTGTTGAAATGTTTGCCAAGAATTTAATGGCCGCTGGTCAAGAATTTTTAGACAAACCGATGGAGAATCCTTTTATCCCAAGCTGGAATAGAGTCGTTAGTGCAATGCCTGATATTTATCAACGACTTCGCGAAGCAGTCGAAGAAGATAACAAGGAATTCTCAAATTAAATTTGATTTTTAAACAAACGTTAGATCTTATTTACTCTTTATGAAAAACATTAAAACCCAGCAGTTAATGGCCCGCATACAAGAACATCTTGATGTGGTTTATATTCACGGCGAGAACGAAGCGCTCACCAAGCGCTTAATTCAAATTATGCGCTTAGATGAATTTTGTTTTACACCATTACATCAGCACAATCATTGGACCGAACATGACATCGCGGTTATTACTTATGGTAATTCCATTTTACAGAATGGAGAGTCACCATTAAAAACGCTTTATCATTTCTTACATCAACACTTACATGACTTTATCAACACGATTCATATCTTACCTTTTTTTCCTTATTGTGCAGATGATGGCTTTTCCGTAATTGATTATAAATCGGTTAATCAAGAACTAGGCGACTGGGATGATATTGACATTATCAGTAGAGATTTTCGTTTAATGTCAGATTTAGTAATCAATCACTGTTCAAAGGAAAGCGAATGGTTCAAACAGTTTGAACGCAATGAGGCACCGGGGAAACATTTTTTTATTACAGAAAGCCCTAAAACCAACCTTTCAGATATTGTCCGCCCGAGGACAAGCCCCCTTTTACGAGAAACTCAAACCAGCACCGATACTAAACATGTTTGGTGCACATTTAGTCACGACCAAGTTGACCTAAACTTCAAAAACCCAGATGTACTCTGTGAAATAGTAAGCATTATCCGCTACTACCTCGATCATGGCGTTCGTATATTTCGCTTTGATGCCGTCGCTTTTTTATGGAAAAAATTAGGCACAAATTGTATTAACCTGCCAGAAACACATGAGATAGTACGCTTATTAAGAACGTTGATAGAACACTCACAAA
>JBOEHG010000012.1:0-41686 GCA_050633825.1 Cellvibrionaceae bacterium
GGATTAAGTCATCAAAATCGACAGCATTATAGGCTTTTAAGGCTTCGGTATAGCGTTGATAAATCAATGCAATTAACTGTTCACCCTGACTTTCCGACACCGCTAAAGCTTGCTCAGGAAATGTAAGGTCATTTTTCCATAATGAAATCTGATTTTGTACAAGGTTCAGGTGATCACTATCGAGATCGCCGTCTTTCATCATGATTTCTTTAAGTAAGGCTCTACTATCTTCGGAATCAAAAATCGAAAAACCGGATTTATAACCAAAGAGCTTATGGTCTTGCCGTAGGATAGAGAGGCCGAGATTATGGAAGGTAGAGACCGTCAGGCCGCGGGATTCCTGACGTTTAACCAAACGGCTGACACGTTCTTTCATTTCTCGTGCCGCTTTATTGGTAAAGGTTAGCGCAGCAATATAGCGTGCAGGAAGGTTGCACTCAGTGATGAGGTAGGCGATTTTGCGGGTAATAACACTCGTTTTACCACTGCCAGCGCCGGCTAGCACCAAACAGGGGCCATCGATATAGTGAACGGCTTCTCGCTGTTTAGTATTTAATTGTGACACGGGTATTTGACTGCTAAATGAAAAGACGACATTGTACACAACAAGCGCCTGAAGACAGTTTATTTATTGCAAAAAAATATAAAAACGAACTGTTCAAAATATTATGCAATATAAGCGAAATTATATGGATAAAATCGCGCCCTTTAGGTAAAGTACAAAATCTAATCAATATAAGCGTATTAACCCACCGTATATAGACACGTGCACGGAAGTTATACATTTAGAAACGACATTAGATCGATATTGTAATTGAAAGGAAGCATCAGTGAGTGAGGGGTCTTATTAGTGGGCAAAGCATCAAAGTCCACAACAGTGCTTTTAGTAGATGACGATCGGCAAGAATACTTGCTGATAGGCTATCTATTGGCTGAAGCTCACCACGAAGATTATCGTTTGGTGTGGTGTAAAAACCTAGAAGATGCACTGAATCATATCGAACGCCAAACCTGTGATGTCGTATTGCTAGACTACCATTGGGGTGGTTCCAGCATTGGCCGTGACTTTCTCAATAAGGCTAAAGCGAAAAATAGCCACATCCCAATTATTGTGATGACGGATGAAGTCGAAGCGGATGTCGATGAATATGCCATCCGTGAAGGCGCTTCAGATTACCTGACCAAAAGCCGTATCAATTCTCAATTCCTCGAGCGCGCGATTCGTTATGCCATA
Source organism: Cellvibrionaceae bacterium (assembly GCA_050633825.1). GTDB lineage: Bacteria > Pseudomonadota > Gammaproteobacteria > Pseudomonadales > Cellvibrionaceae > CANLBN01. Next base: position 1,235 of record JBOEHG010000012.1, read on the forward strand.
GAGCGTAAACAAATTGAAGACCGCTTAGATCATCTTGCCCATTATGATCATTTAACCGACTTGCCTAATCGGATGTTATTTCTTGATCGCCTGCGTCATTCGATCAGTATTGCTCAACGGGAAAAAAATCAGTTCACATTAATGTTTATTGATATGGATGATTTTAAAGGCGTGAATGACTCCTATGGTCATGAAGTGGGCGATAAATTGTTAAAGCAATTCTCGGGGCGTTTAAGTCGTGCGGTTCGTCGCAGTGATACGGTTGCCCGTATTGGGGGTGATGAATTTACCGTACTGTTACACAATATTGGTAGCGCACCTAAAATCATGATGCTGGCGCAAAAGATTATTAACGAAACCAATCAGCCTTATACGATCAATGGTCATGAATTTATGGTGGGCTGTAGTATTGGTATTGCGGTTTACCCTGATGCAGGAGACGATGAGGAGACCTTGCAGCGTAATGCTGACTTGGCCATGTATCAGGCTAAACAAGAATCTGTCAGTAGTTATCGTTTCTTCTCAGATGTTCTTAGCAGTGATATTAAAGTTCAGTGGGACCTACATCGCGATTTTTATCCCGCCATGGCAGCGAAACAATTTGGTGTGTTTTATGTGCCGCGGGTTGATATAAAAAGCAATCAGATTACTGCGATTGAGATTGCGCCTTATTGGAAACATCCAGAAAAAGGGGTTCTACACTACCAACATTTTTCCAGCATCAGTGCTGATCGTGAAATGGGTAAGCGTTTGTTTGAATGGTTGTGTGCCGTTGGTTTGCATCAATTCAGCAAATTACAATACGCTGAAAATGTAAAGCTAGTGTTTAATTTGGATTTTCATCACTTCACCCAAGGACAATTAATTCAAAGTATAGAAAAATTATTAAAAAAATATAATGTTTCAGGTGAACGTATAGAAATCGATCTGAATCAGGTGTCTATTGACAGCAATATTGATGTTATAGAATCTTGTATGGACGCTTTGCAAGCGCTTGGTATTCATTTTGGTATTAACGGCTTTGGTTCAGAATTATCCTCTCTGTTACATTTACAGCGACTGCCTATCAATACTTTAAAAATCGACAAGCGTTTGGTAAAAGCCGTTCATAAGAATGCGGAAGATGCACAGTTATTAAAAGCGGTGATTGAATTTTCTCATCGTATTGGTAAAAAAGTGGTTGCTGAATCAATACAAACAAAAGCACAGTTGGCAATGTTGGAAAAATTGGGTTGTGATCAATGTAAAGGGCAGGCAGCTATCGGTATTCTTTCGTTTAAGCAACTACAACATGCATTAAAAAAACATGCAGTTCAAAAGCAGTCTGTATAGTAAAGCTTTCATCATCTCATCATAAATATTCTTTAATAGTTTAGCGATCAAAATTTCTCAGCGAGAGAGACTCTGCTATATGATGAGATCGAATTTCTTTGGCGTTTTCCAGGTCAGCAATGGTTCGAGCCACTTTAATAATTCGATGGTAGGCACGGCCAGATAGCGCTAGTTTTTCCATTGCATGGTTTAAGAGTGCTTTTTCCTCTTCGCCTAAGTTGCAATAGCTAGCTAATTGCCTCGTCGATAGTTTCGCATTGATGGTTTGTTGCCGTTGCTGTTGTTTTTTTCGGGCTTCGATAACCCGTTGCCGAATATTTGCAGAGCATTCACTGGTATTTTTTTTGTTTTTTGTCGGGTGTAATTCATCAATGGGTATGGATGTGACAGGGATATGTAAATCGATACGATCAAGTAATGGCCCTGAAATTTTTTGGCGGTAACGTTGTATTTGTTCTTGCGTACAAGTACAACGTTGTTTTCGATGGTGTTGAGTAGGGCTGGACAAATAACCGCAAGGGCAAGGGTTCATTGCAGCCACTAATTGAAATTGCGCTGGAAATATTAGCTGTGCTGTTGCGCGAGATATGCGTATCTCTCCAGATTCTAATGGTTCTCGTAAAACCTCTAGTACATGGCGTTGGAATTCAGGTAATTCATCTAAAAATAATACACCATGATGTGCTAATGAAATTTCCCCCGGTTGTGGATGACTGCCACCACCGACAAGTGCAACTGCAGATGCTGTGTGATGAGGATTGCGGAAAGGAGGTAGTTGCCAGTGAGGGTAATGATGGCCACATAAAGAATGAATACTGGCGACATCAATGGCTTGTGATTGTTCTAGCGGTGGCATAATGCTGGGCAGCCGACTTGCCAACATGGTTTTGCCTGTTCCTGGTGGGCCGTAGAGTAATACATTATGACCTCCGGCAGCAGCAATTTCTAAAGCCCTTTTTACATGTTTTTGTCCATAGACATCACTAAAGTCAGGCGTTGATAGCGTTGATTCCGTTTTTTTAAATGAGATTTTTTTGAGAATATTTTTTTGCTGTAAATGCGCACATACAGCTAATAAACTTTCAGCGCTATACATCTGTGTTGTTTCACACAAGCTAGCTTCTATTGTATTTTTACAAGGAAGAATCAATTTACGTTTCGATTTTCCACAAGCAATTGCAGCCGGTAAAATACCATGAATGGCTCGGAGTTCGCCGGATAATGCCAGCTCACCAATAAACTCAAAATCGTTAAGTACATTATCTGGAATTTGTTCTGAAGCCGCAAGAATACCGATCGCAATCGCTAGGTCAAATCGCCCACCGTCTTTTGGCAAATCTGCTGGAGCAAGGTTGATAGTAATACGTCGAGCAGGAAAATCAAATTGGCTATTGATTAGCGCACTACGCACACGATCTTTACTTTCTTTGACAGCTGTTTCGGGTAAGCCAACAATGGACAGTCCGGGTAAACCATTGGATAAATGAACTTCGACAGTAACGGTGGGGGCATCAATACCCAGACGGGCACGGGTGTGAACAATGGCGAGTGACATAAGTTGCTTCCTGCAATTTAATAATCCTTAGTTCAACCAATGTAACCCAAAAAAATTATCCAGGCAATATTTTGTTAGCCGTTGAATAGTTTACTGAGAAAAAATAAGCAAAAAAAACGCTCTGATAGAGGATATCAGAGCGTTAAGAAGGAGGGCAAAATAAATCGTTTATAGGTCGAATGATTTACTGATATCAAGAACCATATAGCCGTCGCCGCTTTCACCGCTAACGCCACCAGATTCAGCATTTGATGTTTGGCCTATAGAAATAGTTGCATCAAGCCCGGCAACTTCACCTGAGGCAGATAGCTCAATATAGTCGTATGAATCGTCAGTATCATCATTCTCGAAAGTACCTACGGTGGCACCAAAGACATCACCGCTCCAGCTTAAGGCGATAAAGTCATAGTCGGTTTCTTCTGCGCCGTCATCATCGTCTTCACCTGTAGAATATTCAAAGCCGAATGCACCGAAACCTGCAGTGAAGTTAATCTCATGCTCAAAATCACCAGAGTTAGTATATTCATAACGAGTATAACCTAGCCCTAGAGAAACACCGCTTACATCAAGACCGTAACCGAAATAAAAATCTTGTTCCAAGCCATCATTACCTCCAGTACCATCATCAATCCACCATGTACCCGCATAAAATCCGCCATTTTCATAGTCAAGACCTGCATATAAACCTGCATCTCCCAAGTTAGAACCACGGAAATAATAATCAGATACGAAACCAGCATTGGCACTTAAGTCAGCGTGCGCAATATTTGCACCGGTTGAACCAGCCGCAATGATCGCTGAAGCTAACAATGTTTTTGAAAGAGTTTTCATGTATGTCTCCACTCTAGAATTTTTGAGGTTTATTGATTTCACCCCTATGGGCAATCAATCACAGCAATAGCAAAAGCCCCCTAGCTGTAAAGACCGCGTCATATAGGTACGTTACTGCTGGGGGATAGCACGAAATAGGCCAAGATAAATTTTGTTTTAAAAAACAACGCTTTATGATTTTTAAAATATTTATATAAAAAAAATTAATCCATCAGCACATAAATGAGGCGAATTGACCGCACTATTATTAGGCGATTGCACCAATATAGGATGTAATTTTAATTTTTTCCTATTTTTAGAAAATTTTGACGTGAATCATTACAAAAAAGTCGTCGATAATCGTATCGACATTCAGACTACAGCCTGTTGTTTAAGCGATATATTATTTGATTATCGTTATTTTTAGGTTTATTTCGTCGCTTTAGTATTGTTTTATCCGAGTATTTTTTGATAGTGTGTAAAGGAATATTTCAGTGCACGCATGTGTAGATAGCGGTTTAATTTACTCAAAAATAGACTGTTGATTCATTTATAGGTATAGGATAGGTAAGTTTTAATTTATGATTACTTCAGTTATTGATAATTTAGTCGCTCAGTTAACATCGGCCAATGATTCTCCCAGAGATGCTTCTCATTTGCGTGCACTCTTACAATCGTCATTGCAAAAGTTGGACCTGGTCTCAAGGGAAGAGTTTGATGCACAAACCGCAGTATTGTCTCGCACTCGCGCCAAACTAGAGGCCTTGGAAGAGCAGGTTCAAATTTTGGGACAGCAGTTGATCAATGAAAGTGACCAACTTTAATATTTGAGCTTTTATAGTGTATTATGGCAGTCTTCGTGCCCAAATCTTTATGGTGGTTAGCAAGGTCATATTGAAATACCTTTAAGTGCAAGCAGAAATAAGTGTAGTTATTACGTCTCTATAAGTGTTTATTTTCCGATATATCCTTAAATTTATCTCGACCGTATTTCCTTTGATATTAATCCACTCTGTCGCGCACCAAAACAAAGCGCAATAATGGTGCTTGTATTTTTGACCTGCACAACAAGGGTGCGTTTGCGTGCAATTCAACACCTCAATCACTCCATTTTTTCCATTTCACCCTCTTTAAGCTTTTGTTTTTAATAGTCTTTTAATTGTTGGCATACCACCTGCATTTGAGTGTGAATTCGTTCACATGCCTCGCGCTGATGTAACGATTACTATCAAGGAACGTGACATAAATAGCACTTATCAACATTAAATAGATAAGTATTGTTAATAATAAAAGGAACGTTCAAAAACGTTTAGGAGATAAACCTATGAAACTAGTTACTGCGATTATCAAGCCATTCAAGCTCGATACAGTACGTGAAGCACTATCAGAAATTGGAGTACAGGGTATTACGGTCACTGAAGTGAAAGGCTTTGGGCGTCAGAAAGGGCACACTGAGCTATACCGTGGTGCAGAATATGTCGTCGATTTTTTACCCAAAACCAAATTGGAAGTAGCGGTAAGCGATGACCAAGTGGATGCTGTTTTAGAAGCGGTTAGTAAAGCTGCGCACAGCGGCAAAATCGGTGATGGAAAAATCTTTGTCTCAGGTCTTGAGCAGGCGGTTCGTATCCGTACTGGTGAGACTGGCGAAGACGCACTGTAATTAACTCTACTTTAACTAACGACAACAATTAACCATTTGGAGAGCAACAATGGAAAATCAAATTTTTGAGTTGCAGTACGCCATGGACACATTCTACTTTTTGATTTGTGGCGCACTGGTAATGTGGATGGCAGCTGGCTTTGCCATGCTAGAGTCTGGTTTAGTTCGTGCAAAAAACACGACTGAAATTTTAACTAAAAACGTCGCTTTGTTCGCGATCGCTTGTACGATGTACATGATTTGCGGCTACGACTTTATGTACGACGGCGGACTATTCTTGTCTGGTGTTGAAACCACTGGCAGTATCGATGTTGCAGCAGCATTAGCAGCATCAGCTGAAAATGGTTTCGATGGCGATTCAGTTTATTCTGGCGCTTCTGACTTCTTCTTCCAGGTTGTATTCGTTGCTACTGCCATGTCGATTGTATCGGGTGCAGTTGCTGAACGTATGAAGCTTTGGGCATTCTTACTGTTTGCCGTCGTTATGACTGGCGTCATCTACCCAATTGAAGGTGGTTGGACTTGGGGCGGTAAGTCTGTATTTGGTCTATTTGAATTGGATTACAGCGACTATGCGGGTTCAGGTATTGTTCATATGGCCGGTGCTGCCGCTGCACTAGCGGGTGTATTGGTACTGGGTGCACGTAAAGGTAAATACGGTCCTAACGGTGAAATCAACGCAATCCCTGGTGCTAACTTACCATTAGCAACTTTAGGTACGTTTATCCTTTGGATGGGTTGGTTTGGTTTCAACGGTGGTTCTACCTTAAAGCTAGGTGGTATTGCAGTATCTAACGAAGTCGCTAACGTATTTATGAACACTAACGCAGCCGCGGCCGGTGGTCTTATAGGTGCGTTAATCGTGGCGCGTATTATCTTTGGTAAAGCCGATCTGACAATGGCGCTTAATGGTGCACTAGCAGGTCTGGTTGCTATTACAGCTGATCCTGCATCACCTTCTGCTCTAGGCGCAACAATTGTTGGTGCTATCGGCGGTATTATCGTTGTATTCAGTATCTTGACATTAGATAAGCTAAAAATTGATGATCCTGTAGGTGCAATCTCTGTACACGGTGTTGTTGGTATCTTCGGCGTACTGGCAGTTTGTGTGACCGGTGGTGCGAGCTTCGTTGGACAGATTGTTGGTTTATTGACCATCTTTATTTGGGTGTTTGTAACAAGCTTAGTTGCTTGGTTAATTATCAAAGCAGTTATCGGCGTACGTGTCTCTGAAGAAGAAGAGTTTGACGGTGTTGATATTTCTGAGTGTGGTATGGAAGCTTACCCAGAATTTGCTAGTAAGTAATCGATTGGCCTCTGTGTATCGAAAAGCCCGGTGTTTACCGGGCTTTTTTGTATCTGTTAGAAGCTTGGTTTGGACGCTTTCGTGTTATTCCTATTTATGCTATTTGCTGATATGCTTCAATCAACTTCCAAAACAGAATAATACTTATAACAATTAAGAGAATAAGGAAAACGCTATGAAACTTGTTACTGCTGTCATTAAACCATTTAAACTTGATGATGTGCGTACTGCTTTGTCTGAAGTAGGTGTTCAAGGCATGACGGTGACTGAAGTAAAAGGCTTTGGTCGCCAAAAAGGCCACACTGAATTGTATCGCGGCGCTGAATACGTGGTGGACTTCCTGCCGAAGGTCAAGCTTGAATTGGTGATAGATGATTCCATGGTAGACCAATCCGTTGAAGCTATTACCAAAGCTGCCCATACGGGTAAAATTGGCGATGGTAAAATCTTTGTCACCTCTGTCGATGAAATTCTTCGTATTCGTACAGGCGAAACCGGCGCAGATGCTGTTTAATTAATAAACACTTTCTTTAAAGCCTGCTGGTTATTATAGTTTCCAGTAGGCTTTTTTGTTTCTACTAGTAAGTTTTGATATAACAATTGCCATTTTTCCTGCCTTATAACACCCTAGCCTCCGCTTGCTTCTCTCGATAACAAAAAAAACTAAAAACTCCCTCACATTTTTATGTGACATGCCGTTAAATCAACTATAAATAGGGTGCAGATTTTATTTATTTTAGATTTAGAAAGTTGGCTTTGTTAAATATAAGTCAACCGATGGATAAAGTCGGTAACGAATAGAAGTGCAAGCTAGAGAGTAAAGTCGTATGTCAGATAATCATGGTAATTTTGAAAGCATTCCCCACACAGATGGCATTGCCGTTGATGTGGACCTGTTAGAGTCTTCTGCTGCTCGTAAGCAAGCCGAGCGAGATGAGTTGAGTCGCCAAGTTGAAGAGTTTCTGGCATCTGGTGGGCAAATCGATGAGGTTGCCGCGAATGTATTGGCTGATCCACCTAAAAAACCAACCAGCAATTATGGCAGCCAACCTATCTAAGGGTTAAGTCCTTTGTTTGGGTTTTTTAATTGAAGTGTTGCCTGAAAAATTATGCATAATTTTTCAGGCAATGTTAAAAGAGTTTCAATTTTTCCTTGAACGACCCTTCCTGCACCAGCTCTTAATTATTTCCATATTAATTACTACCGCTTATTTGTTTTTCTTCTGTGCTCTTGGGTGAGCATTATCATACACTTTGGCTAAGTGCTGAAAGTCTAAATGCGTATAAATTTGAGTGGTTGTAATATTTGCATGACCTAATAATTCTTGTACCGCCCGTAAATCACCGCTGGACTCAAGCATATGACTTGCAAAAGAATGGCGTAACATATGGGGGTGAACGGGTTGCTCCAGCTGTTGGTCGATACCGAGTTTTTTTAATCGTTGTTGTATACTGCGTTGCCCTAAGCGTTTCCCACGTTGAGAAATAAATACAGCTGTTTCATCGTCGGCAATAGTTTGTTTACGATAAGATAGCCATATTGTCAGTACATCCTTTGCTATTTTTCCAACAGGTAGCATGCGAGTTTTTTGCCCTTTACCGGTTACTGTAACCATGCCATTACTTAAGTCGAGTTCATCAGTATTTAGTTCGACTATTTCAGATAAACGTAATCCGGATGAATATAATAGTTCAGCTATTGCACGATCACGAACATCGAGAAAATTGTCAGACTTAACATTTAATAATTGATTAACTTCATCTGCATCAAGTACTTTTGGTAATGCTTTTTTATTTTTAGGTGGGCGTACACCATCGCAGGGGTTTTTTTGTAACCAACCTTGCCGAATGCAAAAATCAAATAAACTACGCATGGCAGACAACCATCGTTGTAGGCTTCTTGGGCTGAGCGTTTGCTGGTGAAGTGTTGCCATGGTTTGGCGAATGTAACCTGAGTCTGTTGCTTCAATCGATAATTCAGGGTGCAGCGCGATCATTTTTTTTATATCGCGTAAATAATTATCATGAGTTTGCAGGGAGGCTTGGCGCTCTGTCCGTAAATATTGGGAGAAGTGGTAAGTCGCTTGCTCGATCGTTAGCGACATCTGATTATTTCTCCGGTATATACGACACTATAATTCGACTTAAGACATCGGCTATAAAGTTCAAAAATAATGTGTTCATGCTGGAGCGATAATAATTGGGATCGCGGTTAGCAATTGCCAGAATGCCAAGAAGACGATTATCAATGATGAGAGGAGTAATCGCTGTTGAGCCAATGTCACTGGCGTGTTTTTTAAAGATAAAGGTTTGTTCATCATCGGAGAGTTGACCGCAAATGGCTCGACGATTATGAATAATATTGGAAAGATAGTCTTCAGCGATCTCATGGTTTATTAAGCGAGCTTGTTTGTTCGCAGGCGAAGGGAAGTTATTTTCTTCTGATGCAATTAACAGTAACTGTGAATAGTGAATATCAAATTCGCTTTGAAAGCTAAAAAATAATGCATCCAAGCAGTCGTCTAACTGCCGCATGTCTAACATAGCAAGGACGAGGCGTTTAGTCTTTTCAAATAGCGTGTCGTTGGTGCGAGCATTTTCTAATAATTTATTTAAGCGATGCCGCATATCCATATTACGCTCACGTAAAACGGATACCTGACGCTCTACCAAAGAAATTGCACCGCCACCGGGCTGATGAGGTAGATTCATGTCTGCCAGTAAGGCTGGTTTGTCACTTAAAAAATCAGGATTTCGGCGCAGGTAATCCGTCACCTGATCTTCGGTTAATGCTGTCAGTACGGGAATATCATTGGTATTTGATGTGTGAGACATAGCTTATAACTTAATTTGTCCGTGAAAAGTTGTTTCTGCAGGTCCCGTCATCATAACCGGATGTCCTTCACCTTGCCACTGAATAGACAAACGCCCCCCTTGAAGGTTGGCCATTACCTTTTCATCTAATAAATTTTGCAAGCGACCGGCAACGACAGCGGCGCACGCTCCAGTACCACAAGCCAAGGTTTCGCCAACGCCGCGTTCATAGACACGGAGGTCAATTTCGTTGCGAGATTTAATGGCCATAAAGCCAGCGTTAACACGATTAGGAAAAAGGGTATGTGCTTCTATCTCAGGGCCTTGCGTTAATACCGGGGCATCAGCAACAGAGTCAACTACAGTAACGGCATGCGGGTTGCCCATAGAAATAGCGCTGATATCAATCGTTGTTTCCTTTAACGGTAAGGCATAAGTCAGCTGACGTTCACTTGCATTAAATGGAATTTGCTGAGGATTAAGTTCAGGCGTGCCCATATCAACGGTAATATCGCCATTGCCTTCAACATTAAGGATCATACGGCCATTACAGGTTTCTACGGTAATACGTGATTTACCCGTTAATTGTCGGTCGCGTACAAATTTGGCGAAGCAGCGAGCACCGTTACCGCAGTTTTCGACTTCAGAACCATCGTGATTAAAAATGCGATAGCGAAAATCAACATCGGCATGTTGGGGTGTTTCGACGATCAGTACTTGATCACAGCCCACACCAAAACGCCGATCTGCCAGCGTTCTAACACGTTCAGTCGAAAGTGTTACACGCTGATTAATGCCGTCAATAACAACAAAATCATTGCCTAAACCATGCATTTTAGTGAATTTTAGTCGCATACTAATCCGAATTTTTTTCTAAATGAGCATCAATAACTTTAATAAGCGTACTATAAAGTGATTGTGTACAGATGCAATTAGTCAATCAACTTTTCGCCACGCATTAAGTCTTCAATGCTTTCTCGTTCCCGAATTACGTGTACTTGATCGCCATCAACCAATAACTCGATAGCCCGCCCGCGACTATTGTAATTGGAGCTCATAGTAAAACCGTAAGCGCCTGAAGACATGAGTGCCACTCGGTCACCGGCTTCCAGTGCCAGTTCTCTATCCTTTGCTAGAAAATCTCCGGTCTCGCAAACTGGGCCGACTAAGTCCCATTGCATAGCTGCTGCACTGGACGTTTCCTTTAAAGGCAATACGTTTTGCCATGCTTGGTAGAGCGAAGGTCTTATATTGTCATTCATGCCAGCATCTATAATGGCAAAATTCTTATGGGCCGTTGGTTTTAAATATTCAATACTGGTGAGTAATACCCCGGCATTAGCAGCAATGGAGCGACCCGGTTCCAAAGACAAGGATACTGTTCGACCACCCAGGCGTGCTTTAATTTCACCGAGGTAATCAGCAATAGCAGGTGGTTGTTCATCGTTATAAGTGACACCTAAGCCGCCACCAAGGTCCAGATGTTCTATGTTGATGCCTAGATCTGCAAGGCGGTCTATTAAGCGCAGCACACGATCTAATGCATCCAGAAAAGGATCTATCGTTGTTAGCTGAGAGCCGATATGGCAATCAACACCTTTAATATCGAGGTGCGGCAGGCTGGCAGCATATTCGTAGACATTGATTGCTTCTTCGATATCAATACCGAACTTATTTTCTTTTAGGCCGGTAGAGATATAGGGGTGAGTTTGCGCATCCACATCAGGATTGACTCGGAGAGAAACCGGTGCTTGTTGATTCATGGCTGCTGCGACTTCATTTAGGCGCGTTAGCTCAGCGGTTGATTCCACGTTAAAGCAATAAACCCCCGCTTCGAGTGCGCGTTGCATTTCAGCTGATGTTTTAGCGACACCAGAGAAAACGATTCGAGAGGGATCTCCCCCTGCCTTCAGAACGCGCTCTAGTTCGCCAATGGAGACAATATCAAAACCGGCGCCTAAGCGGGCCAGTATGTTGAGGACGGCAATATTAGAATTAGCTTTGACCGCATAACAAATCATCCCTGGGTGGTCTCCCAGAGCCTGTTGATACGCCATAAAATGCCGTGTAAAAGCGGCGCGGCTATAGACATAAGCCGGTGTGCCAAATTGATTAGCAATGTCGGATAGCGACGCTTGTTCACAGAGCAATTGGCCCTGCTGGTAGTGGAAATCGTTCATAATTACTATCTATATGACCATCTATTAACGCGTGGGTTTGGCAGGTTCTTTTTCACTGTTTTTATCGGTATTACTGTTGTCAGAAGAAGGTGCTTCAAGGGGTAAGGTCAAAGGGCCCGTTTGGCCACATGCAGTACATAGCACGATACTGACAAAAATAAGTGCGATAAGATTTTTCATAAGGAATTCAACCTGTTAGCTAAGCTGTATTATATAGCTAATCGCACATCTATTACGAATGTAAACGTCATATTTGTTATGAATGAGCGATCTAAAGCAAAGTGAAATTCATCCATAGCCAATAAATCAGCTGGGCAGTATACTTTTGCCGCCTTTAACAACGAAAGGAGAAGAATAATGAATAAACGTTTCTATTTAGGTTTTATCGCTGTTGCGATTTATGTGGTGGTGTTTGAAGGGGTGCTTCATGGTGGCCTTTTAAAAGGCTTGTATCAGGCGACAGCTACTGTGTGGCGTCCCGAAGAAGCAATGGAGTCATTTTTTCTGTGGATGCTAATGGGGCAGTTATTGTTTGCTTTTATGTTCTGCCTTATATTTACGTTTACCCGTTGTCAAACGACCCTTAAGCAAGGGGCTACTTATGGTTTGGCCATGGGTTTTTTAATGAGTTCGATATCGCTGATTTATTACTCTGTGTTACCTATACCTATGGCCTTATTGGTTTGGTGGCTAGTCGGCGGCATTGTAGAAACGATTATTGCAGGTGCATTGTTTGCCTGTATTTATACGCGAGATAGTGATTGATTTTTAGAGGTATCCTATATGAATGACAATGACTATATTGAAAAGTCAGAAGCGCTCTATGCTCAAATTGAAGAGATGATTGATGACATGATAGCGGAGCAAGATGTTGCGCTAGATTATGAAAATGGTGGCGGCGTGTTGACAGTATTATGCGAAGATACTGCTACTCAAGTTATTATTACCCGGCAAAAACCTATACATCAAATTTGGGTTGCTGCAAAGTCAGGCGGTTTTCATTGTGACTATGTTGATGGCGATTGGTATTGCGCTTCTACAGAAGAGGAATTGTCGATGCTTTTGTCGCGCGTATGTTCGGAACAATCACATAGTGCGATATCTTTCGCTACTTTTTCTTAAAATTTTATAGCTTGGGCAATTTTATTTTCTAAGAGCGATTTTATCTTTAAGTAATGTGAAGTATAAATTTCTCCGGAATCTGAAATCACTGAACGGCATCGGGAAAGATCGAGGTCTACAATGTCAACAGTTGTTTTTTTATCTTGAGATAGTTTAGATTGAATAAATTCATTTAATTTTTGATAGGCGTTATCATTCTCGGCTACTTCTGAAAAAATATAACTGCCATGATTAAGAATAAATTTATATTCTCCATCAATATATTCAGCAGCAGCCTCAAATGCTAGGGTTGATTTGTCAACTTGAGAGCTAATGCTTTTTACTTGTGCTTGCCAGCCATTGTTAGTATGAGCAATTTCGTAAAATTTAATGGGCAGTATGTCCAGTGGGCTTACATCGGCTTTGGGTTGGTCTAATCGTCTATCATTGATTGCTCGTAGAAAGCGATGGAAAGCCTGCAATGATATTAAACTTTCTTGATGGTCAATGATGCATTCGTACCATATGCCCAGTTCATCAATTAAGGTGATGTCTGCATGTTGGCCACGCGGCCTAAAAAATACTTGAATAGAATCTGCTTGGTGATGGCCAGAGAAAATACTTAAAGGGTGGTATGCCATTGTATTTTCATCTATGCCGACAGGACTGTAATATGGCATTATTGATGTTAGTATTTTTTTCAATTCCCTTTCTGTTGACAGCCATTTTATCTCTGCACGTTTAGGATTGATATGTATCATTAAGTACTGTTGATCGATATAAGTAATGTAGCGCCCATTTTGATTTTTTTTAAAGAATGCATCAATCCCCTTAAACAAGGCATCAAAAGTGCTTCTTAATTTTTGCTGTATATTCCGATTGGGATGATTGATAAGTATGTCTGGGTTGAATTCTTTCCCTTCTTTTTGTAAAGCATCAATAACAATGGGTAAAATAGAATCGACTAAGAGTCCGCTTTTATTGTCACATATTATTTCATTCCAGCTGTTAATTGATAGATAATCAATTTTACATTCCATTGATGAGATATCTACCTCAAGTTCATTGCCAGTATTTTTGTAAGATGATTGTGCCGTATAGTTAATAAAAAATAGTAATTTTTTTAAATGGCAGCCTTTTTCAAAGACTTCGTGTTTAGCGGCTTTAATAGGTAGCGGTAGCAGAGAAGTAACAAAGCGACGTAATGACTGAAATAATCTTGAGTCTATATCAATGTCTTCAAACTGAATCCGACTGCTGGCAATCATCACTTGGTTGCAGTGTAGCCAAGTGATGAGTTCAATCAGCGTTGGTTTTTTAATAATAATATCATCGTTTTTGTCGCAGGCAAGCCACAAGTTTGAAGTTTTATTGTTCTTGATCGATATTAATGGTTCTGCAATGCTTTTTGATAATAAAGGGTTTGCCCAATCAACTTTTCCCACTTTTTTCGAAAAGGCGGCATGTAATTTTCGTCCAAGAATATTAAGTTCTTTATTTGATGCGCTCATCCTTATTTTTTGTGAACGGAAGAATTCCATAATCAGATGATAGCTATAATTGAGTTCGCTAATAATTAATCGGCGTTCTTCAAGAATGTTTTTAAGAGGCCAGCGACTATGGTTATCGAGATGATGTATATGCTTATCACCCCATCCCCAAAACTTAGTCATCTCAAGCAGCATGCTTGATTTTGGCGATATTTTATAGCCTTCGGTCAGTGGTTGTTCTAGTTTGAAGTAAAAGCAGCGGCGCAGAAATTCTAAGCGCTCTTTTTGATCTGTTGAAATTAAATAGTTTTCGATAAAATAATAAGTTTGTAAATAGGGGTCGGCATCCCACAAGTGAATTACACGCCGACGATCCACAGAATGTAACTGCTTTTTAAATAAAGTAGAAAGTAGCTCAGGTTTTGATAAATTTTGGCAGTAAATTTCTAATACTAACAACTTCATAATCGACTTATAGGGGGAGTCGATGGCTTTGTACAGTTGCCAAATAGCAGAGCTAATGAATTCGCTGGCTGGAATCTGTTCAATTCTACCAAAGTCGATCAGTTTTTTTTCGGGCAATAAACGTTGTTGATTGAGCGACTTAAAGTAATCGTTATAACTATCCTCTTGTCCTGGATGGACGAAAATCCATGCGGGTAGCTGCCCGCCTAAATGGATGGCTGTGCGGTAAAACTCATCCAAGAGTAAATAGTGCTGGGTGCTACCACTGGCTTCTTTATTAAAATCCAGTTTATTGGATAAGCGAAAAGCCTGATTATTCATCAAGAAAATGGTCACATCCAGTTGCAGTGTTTTTGCCCATTCGCAGATACGACCACACTTTTTCTCAAGCAAGCTTAGCCGATCATCATCCATATCAGGCCGATAGCATAACCATATATCGATATCGCTTTTGCTGTTTTGAGCGATAGTACCAAAGCTACCCATGGAAAATAGGGATAGAATATCGGCTCGGGCATGTTGCTGAGACTGGTTTTTATTCTGAAAACTTCGGGTGAGCTTGTGTAATTGTTGGACTTGCTCTTCTGTGGGCTTGAAATCTTCCAGGCCGGATGGTGTTGTCCGTGACAGGTAACCCGGTAGCATAGGATGGTTGAAATGAATCAAGCAG
Organism: Cellvibrionaceae bacterium; assembly: GCA_050633825.1. Classification (GTDB taxonomy): domain Bacteria; phylum Pseudomonadota; class Gammaproteobacteria; order Pseudomonadales; family Cellvibrionaceae; genus CANLBN01. The sequence goes on from JBOEHG010000012.1 coordinate 16,621, forward strand.
GGCAGGACATCCAAAAATATACGTTGGCTCTCAGCTAAGCTCTCTCTGGCAAGCGCTAAACGGGCTTCATTGAGGCTCAAAAATGCACTACGGACATTATGGAGATGATGTCTGTCGAGCTGGTTTTGTGCTATTGGAAAATCTGGAGATGCCATCCCTTTATTATAGGCTGGAATGGCAAAAAATGTGACACAGTTTGCGTTTTTCGCAAGACTAAAATCACATTATTGTGTGATTTCTTATGCTTACCCCTTATAAAAAGTAAGTGCTTTTAGAATTTAAGCCCCTTAAAACCAAAGGTTAGGGTTCTTTAAAATTTGAGCCCTAGGGTGAAATACAACCCATCGATATCAATATTGCCTTCGAAATCATTGATGTCATCAACATCCAGTGTAAATGCCCGGTATCCGAGCTCTGCAACAAGGTCAACAACAGCGCCATCAACCACATAGCCAAGAGCAGCGGAAAAGTCTTTGAGTGTATTGTCATCATGACTAATAGTGTTGATGGTACCGCCTATGTAGAGGCCAGTAAGTGGAAGTTCAAAACGTGCATTGAAATAGACTAAGGGTATCCAGTCATCAAGGTCAATAGAGGAGGATCCGGCTGTGCTACCCGTTACTGAGGCTTCACCGTTAAAATGGCGCCCGGTCAGGCCTATATCAAAGGTAACCCAGTTGCTTAAAGGCGAGTAAAAAAGTGTGGCATCCGTATGTGATAAGTCCAGCGTGGTGGATACCTGTTCAGTTGCAATATAGGTGACGCCATCAAAAACAAAGGTACCCGTTAGCGTTCCATTGGCCTCTGTATCAAGGTCGGTTCGTTGGACGAGTAGGTTGGGTATGACTGGTATAGGGTGCCTTAGTACCGCGCGAACCACATTGAAATTTTCGTCCTCAAAACCTAAATCATCAAGTGAGGCGGTATCTGCACCTTGCCCGACCCTCCCAGAATATTCCGTCTGCCATTGGCTGGCGGTAACGGTAAAGTCAATCAAGGGTGCACTATAAACGGGTGTGCTGAGTAAGAGGGCTATTAGGGTTGTGTAAAGCGCTTTTTTCATGATGGCCTCATGGATAAAAAAGAGTCTGTCGATAAAAGTCGTTTACAGTATGGTAGACGCTCGCTTAATTCGCAAAGTGAAAATGCCTTTTATGATTGACAGTGTGAACAATACACTGTTATTCGCTGTGACTGTCGAATGGCTTTCAGTGTTTTTGAACATTTTTTGCACGCTAACCCCTCTCGCCCATAAACATTGAGTTGTTGTACAAAGTAACCGGGTTGGCCATCTCCGCCGACAAAATCTCTCAACGTTGTTCCCCCTTGAATAATAGAACGCTCCAGTACTTGTTTAATCGCAGTAATTAATTTTTCATACTGTTTTTTGCTGACTTTTCCTGCGGGTTTTGTTGGGCGAATGCCTGCGTCAAATAATGCTTCGTTAGCATAAATATTACCTACACCGACAACGATTTTACTGTCCATAATAAACGTTTTAATGTCTTTTTTTCGCTGTCGACTTTTTGCAAATAAATAATCGAGGTTAAATTCGGGTGATAACGGTTCTGGCCCCAAGTGCGTTAATAGTTTGTGTTCTTCGAGTGGCTCATCTGTCCATAATATGGCTCCAAACCGCCTTGGGTCATGAAAGCGTAAACAGGTTTTTCTGGAAAAAATAAAATCAACATGGTCGTGTTTGCGCTGCAATTCTTTTGGGTCAACAATGCGTAAGCTTCCTGACATGCCTAGGTGAATGAGCATATGCCCGCTGGTAAATCGAAATAATAAGTATTTTCCCCGCCGTTGAATATCTTTCAATAACTTCTTTTCAAGTAATTGGGGTAGTTCTTTTGGTATCGGCCAGCGCAAAGAGTGTTGACGGATAATCACAGTAGTCAGTTTTTTGCCTTCTATATGAGGGCTAATACCTCGACGGGTTGTTTCGACTTCGGGGAGTTCAGGCATGGTTTACCTATAAAATTGTAGAAAAAGATAGGCATGTGAGTGTATGTGTTTTTTTGCTTAGAGCAAAGCCACCCTTCATTTTATTCTACCAAAAAGGCGGTAGTACAGAGAGTAGCTGCTAGGTAGAGTGTGAGTTTGACTGTATCAGTCCGGCTAGATAGCTCTCTTTTTTGAGTAAAAACTCAGCTAGTAATATTGAGTAATCACTTTGAACGGCTTCCCTAACAGAATGTCGCTTTTTTAATTGCGCCCTCCAATGGCAGACCTTTGAAAGATCATCAAATAAGTTTGTATGAAAATATTGCTCAAACACATCAAAATACCGAAAGATAGGTGCATAGCTTGCATCTATCATACGAAAGCCTTTTCCTGAAAAATAAGGTTGTGATGATATTTCAGACTCTAACATCTCAAAACGAGTACGTAGGTCTTTCAGTGTTACGTCAAATGCGGTTTTGCTAGCGGCTGAATATAAAGCAGCAATTTTATTGAGGAGATGGGAGCCAAACTCTATCCATGCTTTGTGATACGCTTTTTCTAAAGCGTTTTCAGGGAGTAATGTGTTAGGGGTGATTTCATCCAAGTATTCGCAAATAACGGCTGATTCAAAGATGGGTTGGTGATTATCTACAATTAATAGCGGTACCTTCCCAAGTGGTGATAACGCTTCAAAGCCTTCGGGTTTGCTATTTAGGTCAATATCAGTTCGTGTGTGCGCTATACCTTTTTCTTTCAGTACGATAATGGATCGTTGAACATAAGGACATAATGCAAAAGTAATAAGCTCGAGTGTAGGTATCGTCATCGCTTTTCTCCGCCCCTTAATTTTTATCTTGAGTAATAGCGTATGCCCCGTTACCTAGGAGAACTTGAATAATTAACATGATGCTTAGCACCAAAGGGTATTCCCAACCTCCGCCTGTATTTGTGAATAGCCAGCCATTGTTATAGTGGGCCCATGTTGCTCCGAGTAGTATGGGAAATGATAAAAGACAAAATAGGCGAGTGTTAAACCCAATGATGAGGCTGATACCGCTAATCACCTCTATAGCAAAAACAACATAAGCAAGGGCGGGAGGTAGGCCAAGTGAGGCGAAGGCCTCGGCTGTGCCTGGCAACGTATAAATAAAGAGCTTTAAATAAAGACTATGTGCAAGTAGCACAATACCTAGGGTAAGTCTTAAAAGGGATGCGGCATAAGCGGGTTGGTAAGTGTGGTTCATCATAATTCTCTATAACTCCTTCGTGGAAATTCGGTATAGGATCATTTTCCGCTATTGCTAGATGGCAAGTAAATTGGCAAAATTCGCATCATAGGTTTGCGTTTTTGCAAATGAAGGGGCAAGAAGATGAATTGGGAATTGTTGAAAGTATTTTTAGCAATAGCGGAAACCGGCACGCTTTCTGGGGCTGCAAAATATTTGGGTGTTAATCACTCTACAATATTTAGGCGCTTGCAAACCCTTGAGTCTAGTGTAGGGGCGCGCTTATTGGAGAAAGTCAATAATAAGTATATCTTGACCCAATTGGGTGAGGATGTTTTGCTTGAAAGCAGAAAAATATCAGACTCTTTTGATCGAGTTGATAGGCAAATAATGGGGGCAGATTTTAACCCCAAAGGGACCGTAAGAATTACGGCGCCATACAATATTGTTAATTTTTATCTATCTAGGGTATTGGCTGATTTTTGCTTTCAATATCCCGATATTGAGATCAACTTACTCTCCAGTAATTTAGATTTTAATCTTGATCAGCGTCAAGCCGATATAGCGATCAGAGTGACGGCCTCCCCTCCTGAGCATTGGGTTGGTCGTCAGTTGTGCCAAATCCCTTGGAAAGTGTTTGGTAGCCATCGTTATATCGAAGAAAATGGCCTGCCAGATAACTTGTCTGATCTTAAGCATCACCGTTTAATTGGCGCATGTGGCGCAATGCTAAAGTTGCCGGGTTTTCTTTGGCTCGATGATCATCATATGGATAATGTTGGGGTGAGGTGTGACGAGCTTATAGCTATGTCTTATTTCGCTGAGCAAGGCCATGGTTTGGCTATACTTCCAATGGACCAAATGAGGGAAGGCATTGTTCCGCTCCTTGACTATCCCCACGGTAAGTTCAGCACGCTTTGGTTACTAACGCATCCAGATCTTAGAAAAGTTGAAAGGATTAGGTTGGTAATGACTCATCTGGCACAAGCTTTACCACTTGCTATCGAGGGCCCTTAGGTTTTTATTGTTTAGTGTGTAGAGGTAAACACTAGGTACAAATAACAAATATTAGATACAAAAAATCCGGCATGTGAGCCGGATTCTTTCGGTAAATGTAAAGAAGAACTACTTACTTAATTTTGCCTTCTTTATACATCACGTGCTTACGAACAACGGGATCAAATTTTTTGATTTCCATTTTCTCTGGCATAGTGCGTTTGTTCTTGTCAGTGGTGTAGAAGTGACCAGTGCCTGCAGATGAGTTTAAACGAATCTTTTCGCGCATGATATTCCCCTCTAATTATACTTTTTCGCCACGGCTGCGCATGTCGGTTAAGACCTGCTCGATGCCTAGCTTATCAATAATACGTAAGCCTTTAGTGGATACGCGTAGTTTTACAAATCGTTTCTCAGACTCTACCCAAAAGCGGTGAGTGTGTAGATTAGGCAAAAAACGACGCTTGGTATGGTTTTTTGCGTGAGATACATTGTTTCCAGTTACAGGGCGTTTGCCGGTAACCTGACATACTCTGGACATGACGTGCCTCTATGTGCGTTCAGGTGCTGCTTTTAAGCAGCACGGATAAATTAAATTCGGTTCTTCTTGGGCGCATGATTTAACGCCCATGCTTTACATTGAGTGTGCATAATAAGCAGCATCAATGGTGATCAGAGCCCCGCTTTACAGAAATAACGGATATGGACGTCAAACTGTTACGGAGTACCCCGAAAAAGAGCCGCGTTTTATACCAGACCAGGCGCCAAATAGCAATAAATAACTTGTTTTTGGCTGATTCAAGTGGCATTAAGCTGGGTTTTGGGCGACTTTAACGTGATTCTCAAATCCATCCTCGCTCAGCAAAAGAACTAACGCCACCATCGCCAATGACCATATGGTCTAGTACTCGAATATCGAGGGTAGAGAGTGCTTGCTTGATATCTACGGTTACTCTTTTATCTGATTCGCTGGGCTCTGTTGTTCCTGATGGGTGATTGTGAGCCAATATGACGGCAGCAGCATTATGGTCGAGCGCGCGCTTGATAATTTCTCTTGGATATACATGCGCACAATTAATGGTTCCCTGAAATAGCTCTTCGTAGGTAATAAGTCTATGTTGGTTATCAAGGAACAGTACAGCAAACACCTCTCGTTGCTGGTGGCGTAGCTTAGAGGTTAAGAATTGTTTAACTTCGCGGGCGTGATTGAACGCTTTACCCTTTCTAAGTGTCTCAGAAAGATGGCGGCGCGCTATTTCCAGTACTGCTTGTAATTGGGTATATTTGGCATTTCCCAGCCCTTTTGCTTTGCAAAATGAGCCTTTATCGGCTTCTAGTAAAGGGCGTAAACCATTAAATTGTGTCAGTAAATCGCGTGCAAGTGCTACAGCCGATTTTCCTGCATAGCCTGTTCGTAAGAAGATTGCTAATAGCTCAGCATCTGAAAGGCTTTCAGGCCCTTGAGAGAGTAATTTTTCGCGGGGACGTTCGGCACTTGGCCAATCGGTAATTGCCATGGGGTACACTCCTTGTGTATTCATATCCTTTTATCAAGCTTTATATGACTTGATGCCTATTATTCCTTTTGGTCGTGAGACCAAAAGTGGTATCTTAACGCGCTTTTTGTAGAGATCAAACGAGTAAATACAAGAATGAATGCAAAATTAACCAACCGACGTATTTTGTTGGGGGTGTCCGGTGGTATAGCAGCCTATAAAAGTGCTGAATTAATTCGCCGTTTACAAGATTTAGGGGCAGATGTTCGGGCTGTGATGACCCGAGCGTCACAGGAGTTTATTACACCGCTGACCTTGCAGGCCTTGTCGGGTAATCCTGTGCATACTGACTTATTAGACCCAGCAGCTGAAGCGGCAATGGGTCATATAGAATTGGCGCGCTGGGCAGATTTAATTCTTATTGCACCCGCAAGTGCCGATTGTATTGCGCGCCTCGCACAAGGCAAAGGCGATGATTTACTCACGACCGTTTGTTTGGCCAGCCGTTGCCCTATGGCAATAGCGCCAGCGATGAATCAAGCAATGTGGCACAATCAGGCGACACAAGATAATCTCGCTGTGTTGTTGAAACGAGGTTTCCATCAATTTGGGCCTGATAGCGGTGGCCAAGCTTGTGGTGATGTTGGTCTAGGGCGTATGTCAGACCCTGATCAGTTAGCGTCTTCGGTTTGCCACCTTTTTGAGTCTCGAGAGCTTGATGGTAAGACGGTTGTGATTACCGCGGGGCCTACACGAGAAGCGATTGACCCTGTAAGGTACATTAGTAACCATAGCTCAGGTAAAATGGGGTATGCACTAGCGCAAGCGGCCATTGATGCCGGTGCAAAAACCATCTTGATCAGCGGCCCGACGTCCCTGCCCGTGCCGGAGCATGTCGATTGTATCTCTGTAACTTCCGCAGAAGAGATGTATAAAGCATCGATGGATGCTTTGGCCAATTGTGATGTGTTTATTGCTTCGGCTGCGGTTGCTGATTTTCGACCAGTCAATATAGCAGAGCAAAAAATAAAAAAAACGGGCCAGGAAACCATGACCATTGAAATGGTTAAAAATCCAGATATTGTAGCAGCGGTAGCACGTGCAGAATCGCGCCCCTTTGTTGTTGGTTTTGCTGCTGAGACACAACAGTGTATTGATTATGCGCGCGAGAAATTAAATAGAAAGAACCTTGATTTAATTATTGCGAATGATGTCTCCAATCCTGAGATAGGTTTTAACAGTGATAATAATATTGTTACATTAGTATCAAAAAATGAAGAGCTTGCCTTGCCTGAAAACAGTAAGTCGCAACTGGCGAGGGAAATACTAAAAGGAATAGCAAAAGAACTGGAAACTGATGAAGAACGGAAAAGAAACTAAAGTAAAAAAGCAGCCCTTACTTTCGCCAGAACAAAGCCGTGTAGCGTTGTTTATGGTCATTGCTGCAATGCTGGTTTTGATGTTGGCTGTATTTCTTTGGCGCACCATCGTTGCTACAGACAATCAAGCTCGATATGAACAAGCGCTTGATTCTTTGGTGGCAAGCCAGCAACAGATAGCGTTTAATTATCAACAGTCTGTTTTGCAGCAGCTTAGAGATTATGCTTCAAATCGCGATGTTAAATTATTATTTAACTCCAAAGTCCCTTCATCTGAGATAAGTGGTACAGGGATAGCCTCGGTTATCTTTGATTGGCAACGCCGAATAGAAGCATCTTTGCCTCATAATAAAAAAATACAAATCTTTTTGCCAAAACAGGCTCAGCAAGAAAAAAATCAAGGGGGCACGATTGGTTTTGTGGCGCTTGATATGATCAATAGAGCAGAGCAAGGCATAAAGGTTTATCCTGAAGTATCAAAAGTAAAGAGCAGTGATGATTGGGAGATTCACTGGGTTGCACCTATTTATGGCTTGAGTGCAGCAGATGTTAATCAGTCCGCTGAATCTGTAGGTAGGCAGAAGCCTGTAGCCATTCTTTATGCGGTAACCACAACAACAGGTTTGGCAGAGGCTTTTGCAAATTATGATCAACGGTTGGGGCGGTTGCAAGTTGCTCAAAAAATTGGTCGTCAGCGCTTGCTTGAGGTTTTTTCTGTCGGGCAAGCAGGGATTTATGAGCCAAAATCTACTGCTGTTGTAGAAAGTCATTGGGTGCTGCAGATTGCACCAACAAAATTTTTCGCTAAAAAAGTATCCGTTATACCACTTTGGTTTGTAATGACGTTGATAGGCTTAATGGTGTCATTTTTATCGGTTGCCTATTATTTTGCTGACAGAAAAAATAGGCGGCAGGCGGCTTTATATCAGGCCTTAAATATTAAAGTGGGTGGCACGAGTGCTGAAAAAGATGCTGTTGAATCTGATGGCTCTCAGCCTGAACAGCTAAGTGACCCTATCTATTTAACTGATCAGCAGTTAGAAATTGACGAAGAAGATCAGGCTTTAATTGATGGTGACCACCAAGTTAAGCAGGAAGCAAGCATTGAAAATCCCGGCATAGCTAAGGAGCTTTCTGGTGGGAAAGAGGGTATCGCTGTCGCTTCACATATTTTTCGCGCTTATGATATCCGCGGCTTAGTTGATAAAGAATTGACGACAGATGTTGCACTTGCGGTAGGAAAAGCAATTGCTAGTGAGGCACTTGAGCAAGGAGAAAATGCTATTGTCGTTGGCTATGATGCGCGAACACATTCACCATTGCTTTGTGAGAATTTAAGGCAGGGTATTTTGTCGACAGGTTGTAATGTTATTGATATTGGTTTAGTACCTACACCCTTAATGAATTTTGCGGCAGTTTTTTCAGATCAAACGAGTAGTGGTGTTATTGTTACGGCAAGTCACAATCCGAAAGAGTATAATGGTTTTAAGGCCGTTATTAATGAAAAAACACTAGTCGATGATGATATTCAACGCCTGAAGAAGCGAATTAATAGCGGTGCTTTTGTTAAGAGTGGAGCTCCGGGAACGCTTAACCAAGAAGCTTTTGCAGAAGATTATATCGATACAATTGCAGCTGATATTGCAGTGAATGCAGAAATGCATATTGTTATTGATGCCGCTAATGGTGCGGCGAGTGAGCTTGCGCCAGCCTTATTTGAAGAGCTGGGTTGTAAGGTGACCCCACTTTATTGTGAGTTTGATGGTGAATTTCCTCATCATGACCCTGACCCGTCAGTGTTAAGTAATTTACAGGCGCTTATTGAGAAGGTGCAAAGTGTTGAGGCAGATTTGGGTATTGCGCTGGATGGCGATGGTGATCGATTAGTAGCGGTGACGTCTTCTGGTAAGGTGTTGTGGCCAGATCAATTGCTAATGTTGTTTTCTCGTGATGTTGTTTCTCGCAACCCAGGATGCGATGTTATTTTTGATATCAAATCAACCCGTCAGTTAAATCAAATTATTAGTAGCTATGGTGGTCGGCCGATTATGTGGAAAACCGGCCATTCACACATTAAAGCCAAAATGAAAGAAACGGGCGCTTTACTGGCAGGCGAATTTTCGGGTCATATTTTCTTTAAAGAGCGTTGGTTTGGTTTTGATGATGGGATGTATTCAGCGGCACGTCTGATGGAGATTATGTCGCTTAGAGATCAAAGCTTGGACGATATGCTTTCTTCGTTGCCAGATTTATCTTCTACCCCTGAAATTAAAGTTGTTGTCTCAGAAGAAGAAAAATTTTCTTTGATTGAAAAACTGATCGAAGTGGGTGACTTTGCTTCAGGTGAAAAAACCACGATTGATGGTCTGCGTGTTGATTTTGCAAAAGGCTGGGGGCTAATTCGTGCGTCTAATACGGCACCTGCTTTGACCTTACGTTTTGAAGCGGATAGTGACAGTGGTGTAGAGCAATTGAAAACTTTGTTTAAACGAGAGTTGCAGAAAGTTGATTCAACACTCTCTTTGGATTTTTAATTTTTGGAATTTTATGTATGTCTCTAACGCGTGATTCATTAACTCGTGACGGCGCTATGAATGTGGCCAATGTTTTAACCGAGGCCTTACCTTATATTCAGCGTTTTACGGGTAAAACCATAGTGGTTAAGTTTGGCGGTAATGCCATGGTTGATGAGGCGCTGCAAAATAGTTTTGCACGCGATATTGTACTGATGAAATTAGTGGGCATGAACCCAGTCGTCGTTCATGGGGGTGGCCCACAAATTGGCGCAGTTTTAGAAAAGTTAAATATAGAGTCACGTTTTGTTGATGGAATGAGGGTTACCGATGGCGCAACAATGGATGTTGTTGAAATGGTGTTGGGGGGTGCTGTTAATAAGAATATTGTTAATCTGATTAATCGTAACGGTGGTAAAGCTATTGGCATTACAGGCAAAGACGGTCAGTTAATCCGCGCAAAGAAACTTTCCGTAAAACGTTCTTTGGTAGACAGTGAGTCTACAGGTATGACGGCTCCCGAAATTATTGATATCGGCCACGTTGGTGAAGTATCGGCCGTGAATGTAAGTGTTATTGATATGTTGGTCAATAGTGACTTTATTCCCGTGATTGCACCTATTGGTGTGGGTGATGAGGGGGAATCCTATAATATAAACGCAGATTTAGTGGCTGGAAAAATTGCAGAAGTTTTGCAAGCCGAAAAGCTAATGTTGTTGACCAATGTTGAAGGTTTGCAAGATAAGAAGGGTGACGTTCTTACTGGCCTGACAACACAGCAAGTTGATGACTTAATCGAGGATGGCACTATATATGGTGGTATGTTGCCAAAAATTGCCTGCGCTCTGGATGCGGTGAAAAGCGGCGTTGTGAGTGCCCATATTATCGATGGTCGTGTTGCTCATGCGGTTTTGTTAGAAATATTTACGGATGAAGGCGTGGGTACCTTAATTTCCAATAAGAAACTGTAAAGTTTGTGCGCTACCAAAGTGCATCCTATTTTGTGCGGCTTCAGTCATGGAAAGATTGTTGCGTAAGACTAAGTCTCCTTTAGGCTAAGATCTATTAAATATAAGAAATATTGCACACAATGGTTGATGAAGCTCAGACTTATGGTTAGGATGAAGCCTTCATACGGATGGCCGAATAATAACTATTTGGAACCCTGCCCGCTTTTCTATAGCTGAAATCGAGTTGTTCTGGTAAGTAATTTATGAGTAACCCTAGTCAGAAAATGCCGCGTCGCCAGCAAATTCTTGAATGCTTGGCGCAAATGTTGGAGGAGTCTCCCGGTGCTCGTATAACAACGGCTGCATTGGCAGCAAAAGTAGGTGTTTCAGAAGCTGCGCTATATCGTCACTTCCCCAGCAAAACAAAGATGTTTGAAGGCTTAATAGAGTTTATCGAAGATACTATCTTCTCTCGAGTTAACTTGATTAATTCAGATGCACCTGATGTGCAATCTCGCTGTGAGCAAATAATTCTTCTTCTGCTAACCTTTTCTGAACGTAATCCAGGCATCACTCGTATTATGACCGGGGATGCGTTGGCGGGTGAAACCGATCGTTTGCGTCAACGAGTCGCACAATTCTTTGATCGTTTAGAAACTCAGCTCAAGCAAATTTTGCGGGAAGCTGAAGTGCGCGAAGGTCTGCGTACAAAAATGCCATCCAATATTGCTGCTAATTGTATTCTAGCAATGGCAGAGGGAAGGATAGCGCAGTATGTTCGTAGCGAATTTAAACGGCAGCCAACAGACAATTGGACTGAGCAATGGAGAGCGTTAATGTCAGATTTTTTTGTGGCTGTTGCTGTTAGTGATGGTTCGGTTGCTCAAGTAAATCCGGTTTAGGGCTTTGCTGTTTCCGGGCGTATTATTTTAAATCGAGCAATATCACCATCAAATTTTTGTTCGATAGTACTTCTTTCCATTTGTTTTTCTTGCTCGTTTTCCTTTTCTTTCGCTCTTTGTCTTTTAAGTTGCTCGATAATGTCTAAAGTATCCTGCGAAATTTCTCTGCCTTCCCTTTCGTCCGCAGCGGCAAGCCCTTGATAGCGATTAATTTCCTCATCTATCTTTTCAATATTACGTCTAATAATACCTAAGTCATTTCTATTTTGTGCAAGTTTGCGTCGTTTAGCATCTTTAATATCGTCAGGGTGGCTGTAGCGACGTAAGAGCTCTGCGTCCCATTTGTTTAAGCGTTGCTGTTCAGCTCTTTGTTTCTGTATTTTTTCTTTTTCTTGTGCGGATGGTTCTGGGTCAACTCTACGAATTAATTTCCCTTCTTGAGAAATGATGTCGTAGCCTTTCGAAACATACCGGGCAGGAATCTGAGAGCTGATGACTCGGGTCCCTTTATTATCGGTGTAGCGGTATAAGGTATCATCCTGCCCCCAAGCCGTTATACTTAGGCCCAATAAAGTGGGTAATACCAGGAGTGTTACAACATAAGTTTTTATGGTGCACATTGTTTATATTCCATACTTTTCTCTGTAGGCCACCATGGCTTCTACAGCGCTTGATTCATTTTGTTTTTGCATATAATGAATGATGTCATCCAGTTTAATAATGCTGATAACAGGAATGCCAAAACCTTGTTCTACTTCTTGTATTGCAGAAAGCTGCCCCGTCCCGCGCTCTTGGCGGTCAAGCCCAATCAGTACCGCGCCAGGTTGTGCACCTTCTTTTTGAATGATATCGATAACTTCACGGACAGCGGTGCCGGCAGTGATGACATCATCAATAATTAACACTTTCCCTGTTAGTGGTGCGCCCACTAGGACGCCACCTTCTCCATGGGCTTTCGCTTCTTTGCGGTTGTAGCAAACAGGAAAATCCTGACCATGCTCATTAGACAAAGCGGCAGCGGTTGTGGTCACCAAAGGGATGCCTTTATACGCCGGGCCAAAGAGTAAATCGATCTCAATATTTGAGTTTATCAATGCTTTTGCATAAAATTTGCCCAGCGCAGCTAGAGCAGAACCGGTCTGAAAGCGGCCAGCATTGAAGAAATATGGGCTAGTTCGGCCCGATTTCAAGGTGAATTCACCGAAACACAGTACTTTATGTTTAATCGCGAGTTCGATAAATGCATTTTGATAGTCTTGCATGGACATTTCCGTTAAATTAGCTACATTGTTATAAATAAAGAGATTAAGCAGTCATTCTCATCTTAGAATATGATACACGCTTGAAACTGAACTGTGCATGAAAATGGCCGCCTCATTTTCATCTTTGAACAGCGTTTGCTAACGCTGAATAACAATAAAGTGCTTTATCGTCTCCTTTGATAGCCTTTTCGCTCCTATTGGCATTGTTGCCTTTATCGGAGTTTAGGTATCATACGCGCTACCGAAATTAAGGATTTACTATGCGTATTATTAGTCTCAGTGTTGACGGCATTCATCAGGCTGCTGCTCGTGGCCTGTTTGATTGGTTTGCCGATCAAGACGCTGACATTATTTGTTTACAGGACCTTCGTTGTCAGGAATATGAAACTGACGACCCTGTATTTCACCCGGAAGGTTACAACGCCTATTTTTTTGATTCAGGCGTTAAGCATTATAACGGTGTTGCTATTTATAGTCGCGTATTACCTAAAGCCTTGATCTATGGCTTTGGTTTTTCTAGTGGAGTTGATATGGAGGGGCGCTATCTTCAAATTGACTTCGATAACTTGAGTATTGGTACCTTATTGGCACCTTCGGCTATGAGTAGTGCTGAGTCGCAAGAAGTCAAAGCGAAATTCTTTGATGATTTGCAGGCGCACCTGATTAAGATTGCACGTAAGCGCAGAGACTTTATCTTTTGCGGGAATTGGTCCATGGCGCCAAGCCGTGAGGATGTGTCCAACCCCAATGATCAACAGCAGCAGTCTGGTTTTTTACCCGAAGAACAACATTGGATGAAACAATTGCCGCATATTGGTTATATTGATGCCTTCAGACAAGGGAATCCGGACAAAGATGAATATTCATGGTGGCCGAGTGGTAACCTTGATGAGGGGGATGCATGGCGAACGGATTTGCAAGTTGTTTCTGCCAGCCTTAAAAATCGTGTTGAATATGCGATGATCTACAAGCGCCAATTATTTTCATCGCACTTGCCGGTCATTGTTGATTACGATATCGAGCTAGAACCAGATGATTTTTAGTTTGCTGGGTGCTTAGTGGATTTGTTTAATTAAAGGCCAGTATCGACTGGCCTTTTTATTTGCTTATTGACTGAGTGCGTCTTTTTGTAGTGTATTGAGCTCATTGATGCCTTGTTTCGCAAGGTCCATCATTTGTGAAAATTCACTTTCACTAAAAGGCTCCCCTTCAGCGGTGCCTTGAATTTCAATAATGCCTCCATCATCCGCCATAATGATATTCATATCGGTATCAGCGCTGGAATCTTCTGGGTAATCTAAGTCCAGAACAACCTCTCCTTGATAGATGCCAACGGAAACAGATGCAATCATACGTTTCAGTGGGCTTTGAGTTATTTTGCCGTTTGCGACAAGTGTGTTTAGTGCATCGTTAAGTGCAACGCAGGCCCCTGTAATAGAAGCCGTTCGTGTGCCGCCATCGGCTTGGATAACGTCACAATCTATGGTGATCGTATTTTCACCCAGTGCTTCGAGATCAACTGCTGCCCTTAGAGAGCGTCCTATTAGGCGTTGAATTTCTACAGTTCGGCCGCCTTGTTTGCCTTTTGCTGCCTCTCTGGCCATGCGTGAACCGGTTGAGCGTGGAAGCATCCCATACTCTGCTGTTATCCAGCCTTTCCCTTGGCCGCGTAAGAAGCCGGGTACATTATTGTCGATGCTGGCAGTACAGATTACCTTGGTATCCCCGAATTCAATTAATACAGAGCCTTCAGCGTGCTTTGTATAACCTCGAGTAATATTAATTGGGCGTAATTGATTGTTCTTTCTCCCGCTGGGACGAATCATAGAGTTTCCTGAATGTAAAAATGCAAATTTAAAAGCGTAGTTTACCGTAAATAAGATCTGCTATCTCTGTTTCGGGTGTGTGTTAGTATGCGCGTCCTATTAAGTCCGGATTAAAGACGCTCAGGTTTCAGTTGGTATCAGCACATACAGCGACCTTGAGATAAAAGCACGTTGAGATAATATTATGCCGAAAAGTATGACCGGCTTTGCTCGCCAAGTAGAGCAGGCAGATTGGGGTGAGGTCAGTTGCGAGATTCGTAGCGTAAATCATCGTTATCTAGAACCGATGATCCGTTTACCTGAGGCCTTAAGATCGTTGGAGCCAGTAGTGCGTGATTTGCTTCGTCAGAAATTACAGCGTGGCAAAGTAGAAGTTAATTTTCAATTAACCATGAATGACGCTGCGCAGCAGACAATGGTACTAAATACCGAGCTGTTGGATAAGCTCAAGGGCGCTATTGGCCAAATTAGCATGCAATTTCCTGATGTTGCGCCGGTTGATCCTGTAAGGTTATTGCAGTGGCCTGCGGTCATTGAGCAAGCCGCTACTGATATGGAGCTTGTTACCCGTGTGGCGAATGATTTGTTGAAGAAAACCCTACTGGCACTGATCGATCATCGCCAACGTGAGGGTTTGGTTTTGCAAAATCATATTGAAGAGCGTTTAGCTCAAATTGCCGATTTGGTTGTGGTTGTGCGTGAGCGTATGCCTTTGATTTTGGCTGCTCAGAAAGATAAATTGCACCAGCGTTTAGAAGAATTCAAAGAAAATTTAGATGAAAATCGTATTGAGCAGGAAATGGTATTGCTTGCCAATAAGGCTGATGTTGCGGAAGAATTAGACCGCTTGGAAACCCATTTGGTTGAGGTAAGGCACATTCTTAAACAGTCTGGTGCGATAGGTCGACGTTTGGACTTTATGATGCAAGAGCTGAATCGAGAGGCCAACACACTGTCTTCTAAGTCCTTGGCAGCCGATACGACACAAGCGGCGGTTTCTATAAAAGTATTGATTGAGCAAATGAGAGAGCAAATACAGAATATAGAATAACGCCTTATATACATCAGTTCCGGTGCTGATGCTAAAGGGCTAGAATGCAGCTTGTTTTAATTCTGCTATATTTCTTTTTTCAATTAAGTCTATATTGTTATTATTACTTATCTGGCAGCATTAACATTTTTACGGTAGGTTTTTATATCTTATGAGTACTCGCGGCACACTCTATACTATTTCTGCGCCATCAGGTGCAGGCAAGACCAGCTTGGTAAAAGCGTTATTGGAGCGTGATCCGGTTATTAATGTGTCGGTCTCTCATACGACTCGGGCCCGTCGCCCGGGTGAAGAAGATGGCCGCGACTATTATTTTGTCGATCAAGACACCTTCGTGGGTATGCTTAATAACAATGAGTTTCTAGAGCATGCGCAGGTGTTTCAAAATTACTATGGGACCTCCAAAAGCTGGGTTGAACAAGCTCTCGAGCAGGGTAAAGATGTCATTTTGGAAATTGATTGGCAGGGCGCTCAACAAGTTCGCCGTATTCTCCCAGAAACACAAGGCGTCTTTATTTTGCCGCCATCACGAACGGCTCTAGAACAACGCTTGCGTGGAAGAGGACAGGATGATGAGGGGGTTATTGACCAGCGGATGCGTGAGGCTATTAGTGAGATGTCTCATTATGTCGAAGCGCAATGGCTGATAGTGAATGATGATTTTGAGCAAGCCTTAGCCGATTTACACACAGTTATGCTGTCGCAGCGACTGAAATTGAATATTCAACAGCATAAATACCAAGAGTTATTAACTGATCTATTGTCCTAGGCAAGCAAATTGCTTACACTACAAGGTCATTCCACTTATTTTACCGGACACCGTTTTTATGGCACGAATTACTGTTGAAGATTGTCTAGACCATGTCGACAATCGTTTTGAATTAGTTTTAGTAGGCACTAAGCGTGCGCGCCAAATCGCCGTGGGTGGAAAAGACCCAATGGTTCCAGAAGAAAATGACAAGCCTACCGTTATCGCTTTGCGTGAAATTGAAGAAGGTTTTATTAAACCTAGCATTCTTCAAGAAAAAGATGAGCCTGAATATGATGAGGCCTTCGTTGTTGATACCGACGCGCCTTTACTTGACGGTCCTAGTTTAGGCGGGCCTGATATAGGTTTGGAAAGTTAAGCAAACCTACTGCTTTATTTCTTCAGGCACTTTCTTGGTGCCTGAAACTGTTTTTCACCATTCTGCTAGCGTAAACGTGGTCCATGCCCGGTATTGATATCTTTGCAGATGAACTATGCACCTACCTCGATAATGAAAAGGTAGATCAGGTTCTGCGTGCCTTCGAAAAGGCGCAACAGGCCCATGAAGGTCAAGTGCGCTCTAGCGGCGACCCTTATATTACCCACCCTTTGGCTGTTGCCAAAATCCTTTCATCCATGCGTATGGATCATCATAGTTTGATGGCTGCGATGCTCCATGATGTGATTGAGGATACCGGTGTTAGTAAAGAAGAGCTTTCCGAAGAATTTGGTGAAACCGTGGCAGAACTCGTCGATGGTGTCAGCAAGCTAACGCATATTGAGTTTTCCAGCCAAGAAGAAAAGCAAGCAAAAAACTTTGAAAAAATGGCTATCGCCATGGCCAAAGATATCCGCGTTATTATCGTAAAGCTGGCGGACCGCCTACATAATATGAGGACTTTGGGTCCACTCAAAGCGGATAAACGTCGCCGGGTTGCCAAGGAGACTTTGGATATTTATGCCCGCATTGCCGGACGATTAGGTATGCAGGATTTGCGTGTTGAGTTTGAAGACCGAGGGTTTGAAGCGCTTTACCCTTTAAGGGCTCGGCGTTTGAGTGCCGCGGTCAAAATGGTCCGTAACAAACAAAAAGAACTTGTTGAACATATTAAAGAATCTTTAGAGAATCAGCTCACTCGTTGGGGTATTGAGGCTGATGTTTTGGGCCGAGAAAAACATCTCTACAGCATTTATCGAAAATTAGAAGGCAAGAAGAAGTTTCGTGATATTACCGATGTCTTTGCCTTTCGTATTATTACGGAAGATGTTGAAACCTGTTATCGCATATTGGGTGCAGTGCATATGCTGTACAAACCATTGCCTGACCGTTTTAAAGATTATATAGCCATTCCAAAAGTGAATGGCTACCAATCGATTCATACGGTATTGAACGGGGTAGAAAATATTCCTATTGAAGTTCAAATTCGTACCCATGAAATGGACGCTATTGCTTCGACGGGTATTGCAGCTCATTGGCTATATAAATCGGAAGAAGATAATACCAGTCACTCACGTGCGCGCCGTTGGGTTAATAGCCTTTTGGAGTTGCAGCAAAGTGCGGGTAATTCGCTTGAGTTTATTGAACACGTTAAGAACGATTTATTTTCTGACGAAGTATTTGTCTTTACGCCCAAAGGAAAAATTATTGAATTGCCTGCAGGCGCAACAGCAGTTGATTTTGCCTATGCAATTCATACGGAAGTAGGCAACAAAAGTGTTTCCTGCCGTATAAACAATCGTTTAGCTTCATTGTCTCAGCCGTTAGAAAATGGCCAGCAAGTCTATGTAGTGACAAAAGAGGATGCGAGACCACAAGCGATTTGGCTTAATACAGTTAAGACAAGTAAAGCGCGAAGTGCTATCCATCATGCATTAAAAACACATCAACAACAGGATGCGATTGATCTTGGTCGGAGAATGTTGGTCAGGACATTGGCTCATATTGATGTGTCACTAGATGATATAAAACCTGAACAGTTTGAGCACGTTTTTAAAGAAACCCATTGTAAAAGTTTAGATCAACTCTTAACTGAAATTGGTTTGGGTAAACGCATGTCTAGTAGTGTGGCTAAGTTATTGGTGCCTGATCATGCTGACGAAATATCGACCCATGTGCAATCGCCATTAACCATTGATTCTACCGATGGCACTATGATTTCCTTGGCACGTTGTTGTCATCCAATTCCAGGTGACCCGATTATTGGTGTGATCAATACCGGTAAAGGCTTGGTAATTCATTTGGATACCTGTAAAAATATTTTCGATGTTCGACAAGATTTAGAAAAAACCAGCGAGGTTAGTTGGTCGCCTGATGTAACGGGTGAATTCCCTGTCGATTTACTTATTGAAGTAGAAGCTAATCGAGGAATTTTTGCCGAACTAGCCAGTCGAATTACGGCAATGGGTGCAAATATTGAAAAAATTCAATACAAGGAGCAGGACCCAAATCATAATCAAATTCGTATGACCATCGGTGTAAAAAATCGTATTCACTTAGCTGATATTATGCGTCGTATTCGTGGTTTAAGAGCAGTAGAAAAAATCGTTCGTGATAAAAACTAATTGTCTTCTTTAAATTTTTTCTTTAACGCATCCTCAACAACTTCCGGTACAAATTGACTGACATCCCCGCCTAAAGATGCGATCTCTCGAATAAGCGATGATGATAGGTATGAGAATTTTTCTGAAGGCGTGAGAAAAATGCTTTCCATTTGTGGGGCAAGTGCGCGATTCATATTAGCGAGTTGAAATTCATACTCAAAGTCCGATACTGCGCGTAAGCCACGAATTAACCCAGCCGCTTTTTTTTCTTTGACAAAATCTGCAAGCAAGCAATCAAATCCACATACTTCAACATTATCTAGATGACCGAGTGCCTTGGATGTTAGTTCAACTCTTTCTTCCAGCGAAAATAATGGATTCTTTTTGCTACTTTTAGCGATAGCAACCACCACATGATCAAACAGGTTAAGTGCCCGTTGAGTTAAGTCGATGTGTCCGTTGGTTATGGGGTCAAAGGTGCCAGGGTAAACGACGGTTTTCATTATTATCGCTCTCGTCAATATCTTAGTGCAGATGATAGCAGTTTCAGTATTAAGAGTTGAACTCTTTTATAGAATTGTTGCTCTTAGGTAGGTGTAAAGTGAGTTTTGGACTATTTAATTGAGCGCAGTCCTAAGGTTTTTACTCTTTATAGAGTTTGAGAGTTTGAGAGTTTATAGAGTTTATAGAGTTTGAGTGAGATTTGTTATGAGTTGTCGCATAGTATTATTGGGTGTTTTATTATTTGCTTCCTTGGGACACGCTAAAGGCTCTAAGCCAATAACAGTTGTTGAGCTGTTTACAAGTCAGGGGTGTTATTCCTGTCCGCCTGCTGATGCGTTTTTGGGTGAATTAAAACACCAAGACAATATAATTGCCTTATCTTGCCATGTCACTTATTGGAACTATCTGGGGTGGCGAGATACTTTCTCCAAGCGTTTTTGCGATAACCGTCAGCGGGGCTATCAGTCCTATTTGCAGGGCAATGCGGGTGTTTATACACCTCAAATGATCGTTAATGGTCAGTATGCTGGCATCGGCTCCCGTAAGTCGAGAATACATAAGTTGATTAATGTTGCCCAGCAGCGAACTCAGGTGCAGTCTATTCAATTATCTTTTTCTGAGTCGGAGAAGCGTGTTGAGATTAGCTTGCCTGAGTTAGTGTCCAAAACTCAGCGGCTTTTGTTATTGGGGACATCGGGTGAACACTCTTTGCCTATTGCTCGTGGTGAGAATGGCGGTAAACAACTGACTTACCATAACCCAGTTGAGGAAGTTATTCAGCTAGGGGCTTGGGATGGTCAACAGAAAAAGCTTGTCCAAGAGGTTGATTCATCATCGGTTAATGAGTGGGTGGTGATTGCCCAAGAGTGGCCTTTGGGGCAAATCACTGCGGCAGGGAAAGTGAGTGTAAAGTAAGCGAGATAGCATTTCCTATTAGCTGTAATAAAGCGAATAGTGCGTATTGCCTGTTTGTTTTTCTCGATGCAGTTGCCAGTTCGGCGGTGTGGTGAATACTTTTCCTTTAGGTTTTTCGATGTAAATAATAGCCTTTGGTGCTAAGAGTTCACTGTTTATTAATCTACTGAGGGTTTGTTCCCATAAATTATCGGCAAAAGGAGGGTCTATAAAGACAATGTCGAAAGCGTGCTTCTCTTGGTGTTGATGTTCAAGCCATTGTAGAGCATCTTCTTGGATAATCTGCGTATTCTGAGCGTTTAAGTGTTGGCAATGTTCTGCTAGTTGGCGTGCAGCTACCGTGTTTTTCTCTAACATCGTTAGCCTTTTTGCCCCACGCGATAGGCTTTCTAGGCCTAGAGCGCCAGAGCCAGCAAATAAATCCAAGCAGTGACTCCCGTTAATATCTCCCATCAACCAGTTAAATAGTGTTTCACGCACTCGATCACCTGTCGGGCGTAAGCCATCAACATTGGCGATAGGTAGCTTCCGTCCTCGCCACTGGCCACCAATTATGCGCAGTTGACCTGCTGATCCGGCTTTTCTTTTCTGAGGCATTATTTCTTCTTGTATTTAAATAGGCTGCTATCTTAAGAAAAAATGGTGTGTGTGCCTACCTGTTGTTTTGCTCATCTATAGACTGCTCTCTTAGTTTACCTTTTTCTATAGATGTTAATTCTCTCTATCTTTGCCTTATTTTCCTTCCTATTTCCCCTTATCTCTTTTCGCTAGCGATGGATTCATTCCAGAAAATTGGCTTGCCTTGTGATAATATGCCCTCTTTATAGTTGGCCAGTTTTTATTTCCTATCATGTTCTTCAAACGCAAAAAATCATCTGACGCTATCCCTGAAAATTCTGTGTCTGAAAGCCCTGCTTCTGATACTTCTGTTCCTGAAACCCCTACTCCTGAGATTCAGGAAAAGCCTACCTTGAGCCTTTTTCAGCGTATTAAACAAGGCTTGTCCCGCACCAGTAGTCAGTTTGCCGAAGGGCTTGGCAATCTGTTATTGGGCAAAAAAGAAATTGATGACGAGCTATTGGAGGACCTGGAGTCGCACTTATTAATGGCTGATGTGGGGGTCGATGCGACAACCCGCATTATTGATCAATTAACGGAACGCGTTGAGCGCAAGCAATTGGCGGATGGTGATGCACTTTATGCCGCGTTACAGGCGCAGTTAAGTGAGTTATTGGTACCGGCTGAAAAACCCTTGGAGATCAGTGAAGATAAAAAGCCTTTTGTTATTTTGGTGGTTGGTGTTAATGGGGTTGGTAAAACAACAACGATAGGCAAATTAGCTAAGCGTTTTCAGAGCGAAGGTAAGCAGGTGATGTTGGCCGCAGGTGATACCTTTCGAGCCGCAGCTGTTGAACAGTTACAAGTCTGGGGTGAGCGTAATAATGTCCCTGTTGTGGCTCAGCATACCGGTGCTGACAGTGCCTCGGTCATTTACGATGCTTTTCAGTCGGCTCAAGCGAAAGCGGTGGATGTATTAATTGCCGATACGGCAGGTCGTTTGCACAATAAAGACCATTTAATGGATGAGTTGGCCAAGGTGAAAAGGGTCATGGGTAAACTGGATGATTCTGCCCCTCATGAAGTTTTGTTGGTTCTCGATGGTGGTACAGGACAAAATGCTTTAAATCAGGCGCAGCAGTTTATTGATGCCGCTGGCGTAACCGGTATTGCTTTAACAAAACTGGATGGTACGGCAAAGGGTGGGGTGATTTTTGCTTTGAGTGAGCGTTTCCAGCTGCCAGTACGCTTTATTGGAGTGGGCGAAGGGATTGATGATCTTCAGCCTTTTAATGCAGAGACTTTCGTTAAGGTCTTGTTTGCTAACGAGTAATTTTTCCATCAATAAAGTACAGATTAACCACAATTAATAAAAACAAAATAGACAATAATGTATGATTCGTTTTGACGGTGTCACCAAACGATACAGCGAAGGGCACGACGCCCTAACGGCTGTTAATTTTGAGCTTGAATCAGGTGAGATGGCTTTTTTGACAGGGCATTCTGGCGCGGGTAAAAGCACGCTGTTAAAACTTATTATGCTGATAGAGCGGCCTACTCGTGGTCAGGTTTTTATTGGCAATAAAAACTTAGCGCGTATTAGCGCTTCGCAAATCCCTTATTTGCGCCGTCAAATCGGTGTTGTTTTTCAGAATCACCAACTATTATTTGATCGAACTGTTTTTGATAATGTTGCTTTGCCCTTGCAGATATCCGGTGTTCCGCTAAAGGAGCAGGGTAAGCGTGTACGTGCTGCGCTGGATAAAGTAGGCTTGCTGGATAAAGAAAAAGTTTACCCTGTGACCTTGTCTGGGGGTGAACAACAGCGCATTGGTATTGCCCGAGCGGTAGTGAATAAGCCTGCTATATTACTAGCGGATGAGCCCACTGGTAACCTTGATCCTAAATTGTCTGCGGAAATTATGCGGTTGTTTCAGGATTTCAATAATGTTGGCGTAACCGTATTAATTGCTACCCATGATATTTCGCTGATCGAATCCATGCGCTTGCCGGTGATGGAGTTGGATCATGGCCGCCTTATTCGGAGCGATGTGCATGAGTAAACGACAATCAGAAGCAACGGCAAAAAAGGCCAGAGGAGCTAAAACCAGTGAGGTATCACTGATTCAGGTGATCTCAGCATGGTGGGCTCATCATCGGAGCTCATGTTCAGATAGTTTATTGAGGCTTTTACAGACGCCTTTGCAAAGCTTGCTCACCTGGATGGTCATTGCTATCGCGGTTGCTTTACCTGCAGGTTTATATTTGGGTTTACAGAATGTCCAACAGTTAGGGCAGGGCTGGCAAGATAGCGCTCAAATGTCGGTTTTTCTCGACCGTCGTGCCCGGCCCAATGCGGTTGATCGAATCAAAGAATCGTTAAGTAAGGATGAGGATATTACGTCTATAGACAGTATTGCCCCAAGTAAAGCATTGGCTGAATTTCAGCGTTATTCGGGTTTAGGTGATGTGCTAACGGACCTTGATGAAAATCCTCTGCCTACAGTACTGATTATTCAGCCGGCAGCTTCTGTTGATCACCCTGATAAGCTCAATGCCTTAAAGTCACGTATCGCTGCTAACCCATTAGTCGATAATGTGCAGTTGGATTTAGGCTGGCTGCGACGCTTGCATGAACTGTTGGCTTTGGGTGAACGCATCGTGCTTGCATTAGCTAGCCTACTAGCCTTGGGTGTTTTGTTAATTATCGGTAATACCTTGCGATTAGCCATTGAAAATCGCCGCGATGAAATCGTCGTGACTAAAATGGTCGGTGGCACCAATGGTTTTGTACGCAGGCCCTTTCTTTATACTGGTTTTTGGTACGGTATTGGTGGTGGCTTTGTAGCGACAATTCTGTTGTTTATTATGGGCTTATGGCTATCCAACCCCGTTGATAATCTTGTCAGTTTGTATGATAGCGAATACTCACTTCAAAGCTTGGGTTTTAGTACGGTGCTGGCTCTTTTGTTGGGTTGTGGCATTTTGGGGTGGCTAGGGGCGTGGCTGGCGGTATCCCGACACCTTAAAGGGATTGAGCCTAAGTAGGTGATATTTTAATTGTTATTTCACAAAAACTTTACAATTTCCCCTGTACAATAAATGCCCGCTACAAATACTTAAGTTCAGTGGTGTTCAAATAACAAATAAGATCACAATCAAGGATAAAGGAGTTCAATATGACCATTAAATCTTATATTTTTAGTTTTTTCCTCTCTTTAGTACTTATTGGCTGCGGTGGTGGAGGGGGTAGCAGCAACCCGTCTACTCCCAAGCCTGATGTGTATTCAGGTGCTACGGGCCGTGCAACTGTGGAAGCGGCAAATTCACAAGCACTTTCAAAGGGTGCGGTCGAAGCTACTTACAATTTGACGAACTATGGCCAATCAACAGTCGACCCGCAGGATTTCCTTAGGCAGGCATCTGTGGATCGATCTATATCTTCAATTTCATTGGTGGATATGGGTCAGCAAGTACTAATTTCAGAACTAAAAGCTGATCTGTCAAGTCAGCAAAATACAGCTAATAGAATTGATGAGACTGGGTCTTGTTCATTTGGCGGTAAAGTCAGGGTTATCTTTCCGGATATTAGCGAAAATGCGACCACTGTTCCTCAGAAAGGTCGTGGCACGTTAATCTTCACTGGTTGTGAAGAGTTAGAAGGAACAATTGATGGCATTATGGCGTTTTCGTGGAATGGTTTTAATGAAAATACCATTGAGTTCGATAACTTCACCGCAACCTTTAACCTGCTTTTAACCGAAACAGGCGGTTCTTCTGCTACTGTTCGTGGAAAGATGTCTTGTACAAACTTTGGTCTGGATTGCACCGTTTCTGAAGATTTTGTCGGTGCTAATTCAGTAGAGTACCGAGTTGAAAATATTATTACCTCAATTAGTATAGGTGGCTATAGTCTGGAAGCTCGTGTTTACCATGAAGGTTTCGGTTACGTCGATATTGAGGCAACAGACATTATCTTCTGTGACGATGGTAATATTCAGTCAGGCGCTATCCGTGTCATTGATTCCAGTAATATAGAGGTACTTGTGGTGACATTCTCTAACTGCGACGAATTTACAGTGACCTTTGATGGTGTTGCTACCGTATATGACCAATAGTAGGCATCAAGTAGGGTAAATAAAAAGCCTCAAAGTACTTGCTTTGGGGCTTTTTTGTCGGAATTTTCTACATTTAAGCCTTTGTTTTTATTGAATATTTAGTTTGAACTTTGGCTCTTCTCCGCTTTCGTGAG
>JBOEHG010000013.1:0-85503 GCA_050633825.1 Cellvibrionaceae bacterium
CGTCAAGAATCTCCTCAGGGGCCGCTTTCGACTCCTGTCTCTCGCGCCACTAATACATCCATGTATGTCGTCGACAAAAATGCCTGGAGCATTTTTGCACGCCGATCAAAAACTGCTCCTGCGTTTTTGGAGTACCCTACATCCTACAGGGCAAGGCGCCCGTAGGACACAATACATGAATGTATTGTGTGAATCCGTTAATAGGATTTCCGGCCATCAAGCGTAGCTTGATGTCGTTCCACTCATGCAAAGCGATGCTTTGCGCAAAACATTCGCTACACCCTCCCGAGCGCGCCATATAAAACAACCGGCCTTGTGCCGGTTTTTTTATATGTGGTGTTTGGTTGATGGCCGTTTCTGTGCATCCTTGCTCCCACGGCATTAGAACATCCATGTCCGTCAAGAATCTCCTCAGGGGCGGCTTTCGACTCCTGTCTCTCACACCGCTAATGTATCCATGCATGTCGTCGACAAATGGCCAGAAGCCATTTGAGCCGCCTGTACAGTTAAGTACATCAGTTAATCCTCTCAGAGAATTTTCGGCCATAATCTATTTAAGGCGTAACGGTAAGTAAACTGAAATGATTAAACGAGTATCATCGAGTTCTGCGGTGACATTACCTTTGTGCAAAAGGCACAGCTGCCTCACTATAGATAAACCGAGCCCCATCGAGTTTTCCTGCTGGGTCCGAGTACGACTCTTGGATACCCGATAAAATCGATCGAACAAATAAGGCAGGTAATCTTCGGTGACATCGAGTGTTTCGTTACTTACTCGCAGTAAGGTATGTTGCGTTTGTAATGCGCTCGAGACTTCGATCTGGCAATATGTATTAGGCTTGGCATAGCGACACATGTTGGACAGCAAGTTATCAAGAATTTGCCTTAATGATTGAGTTGAAATTGCCAGTTTTTGTGAGCACAAATTCTTCGGTATGGAGAGTTTTAAGCTCAGCTGCTTTTGCTGCAGTCTGGTATTCCATCGTTCTTTCGCATTATCAAGGTGGGTGATTAATGCTAGTTCGTTCCCCTGACTTTCATCAATATCATCAAAAGTGTTGAGCTGCATGGTTTGAATCGTCGTCGTCAATGCGGATAAATGATTCAGTTCACTCTCCATTAAAGCAAAATATTTTCTGTTGGCTTCAAAAACACCGTCTTCAAGACCTTCGGTATAACCTTTAAGACTGGTTATTGGTGTGCGAAGTTCGTGACCTAAGTCGGTTAAAAACTGGCTTCGCCTATTTTCTTCACTCTCCAGAGCAGCAGCAAGCGAATTAAAGGCAATGGCTAAGCGGCCCACTTCACCAGAATCGATGTTAGAGCGAACACTATAGTCGCCGTGTCGAAGTTCCTCAGTGGCTCTCGATAAAGATCGAATGGGTTTGGCAATTAGGAAAGCCAGTCCAATTGAAGCCAAGATGGCAAAGGTTAAACCTAAACTCAAACTCATCCAAAGTTGTCGCGCAACATCATCGACATACATTGCATGCAAGCTACCTGGCTCGATATTAAATGTCGACATCAGCCGGTCGTAATAGACGCTGCTTTGTTTTATAAAAACGAAATACCAGACAGAGACTACGGTGAGAATAATAACTACATTAGCGGCAATGATCTGTAGAGTCAGCCACGGCCAGTTACGTAATCGTGGTGGTAGCATATTGTGCTCTAGAGAGTTTTATATTGGTAAGCAACTTGTAGCCAAATCCTCTTACAGTCTGGATCATGTCGCCAGCCTCGATCCCCAGTTTTGATCGTAGATGATGCACATGCACATCAATAACTTTTGGGCTCACGGCATGTTGGTCCCCATAAATTGAAGCAATGAGTGCCTGACGTTCATAAATTTTGTTAGGTCGTTGCATCAATTGTCGTAATATTTTGTACTCATAAGGAGTGAGTTCAATGGGCTGGCCGTGGACCAAACAAATTGCCTGACTATCATCTAACTCAATGGGGCCGTAGTGGTTGATCGAGTCACTATAACTGCCTTTGGCCCGAAATCGTTTTAATATAGCGGCAATCCGAACTAGGAGTTCACGAGTCGAGAAAGGTTTTGTCATGTAATCATCAGCGCCAGCCTTAAAACCATCCAAGATATCGGTTTCATTACCTCGTGCTGTGAGAAAAAGAATGGGGATGTCGTGACCGGAGCTCCGTAAAGCAGAAGTGATTTCGATACCCGACTTATTGGGTAGCATAATATCAAGCACACAAATATCGAAACGTTTATGCAATGCTTTTTGCAATCCATCGGCGCCATCTGCGGCAGTGGCAACAGTATAACCGGCGCTTTCGAGGTAAGCGCTGAGCAGTTGAAGGATATTTTCGTCGTCTTCGACAACGAGTACAGTGGCCTGTGATTTGATAACTTGAAGCCTCGTTTGCTTTTTCATTAGTGCGATACTACGAGCTCATAAAATACATAGGCCTTTAAAAAGATCGTAAGCACTCTAAAATCTCTAATTACAATAGAGTGCTTACTTGCCTCAAAGTTCAAACCACTGGTAAGCCCCAAGTTTGTTTTCTGTCGAAACTGCAGGTTTGACTAAAGGGGCTATAACGACTTATTGCGCCAGCAGTTCTTCGCGAGATGTGGCGAAAATCTGTTTCCAGTTTGACTCACCTTTGCGAATAACGGTTTCAGTGTTTGCTAAAAACAAATTGTTGTGAACCTTGGGGCTGCTGTTTAGATACAGTTGACCCTCAACGATTGCCCATAAGTCGGGTTTGGTCGGAACTTTCTTACCCTTGCTTGCACCACCCGCACACCAGCCGCCATAAGCAGGCGCATATTTAGCCGGTTCTGCTTTGAAGAGCTCTAGATGATTTTTGGAAGCAAAGTGCCAGGTGGCCCCCTGATAACTTGTTGAATATTTCGCTGAACCTTTGGTGGGTTTGCCTACAGTATGATAGGCCACTACATCATAGCCATCTACAACAGCTTTTGCATCGATAAAATGTTCGTCAACTGCCAATGCATTAGTGGCGGGCAGGGCAACAGCAGCAAAGACAGAGGCTGCTACAAGCATGCGGAGTTTGTTCATTGATTTATCCTCTTAGAGTAAAAGTGAAGCCGAACACTCGGCCTGCACAAGCAAGTAAGTATTCGATCTGTGCACTACCTTACAAGATGATAATTTTTTTCAGTTTAACGCTTGGTTAAGATTTGGTTAAGATAGAAGTGTCTTGCATACAAAACACAAATTGTCGGCCTTGTTAGAGATGATATCGGTGAGTATTTGATTATATTTTGCTGCTAACTAATAATCAGCTCTGCCTTTTCCAGGCTTTCTGCGCTTTAAGTTGGTCTTTAAGAATTTTCACAAAACGTTTAACTTTGGCAGGCGGTTGGCTGGAAAACATATGCATAGTATGCACAGCTGTAGAGGACACCTGTCCAAGTTTTATCAATTGTCCCTGTTTATGATATTCATTAACGGTAAAGTCTGGCAGTCTGGCAACGCCTTGCCCCTGTAAAGTCAGTTGGACTATGTCAGTTATAGTGTTACAGCGCACTCTGGGTTTAACCTTTAGGGTGGTAGAATCTTTTAAGGTGTATCTTACCGGCTGTCTTTGCCAGTCATGAGCAATATGCTGCCAGTTTTCCAACAGTTTGGCATCATCCGGTATTCCACCTTTGGCTTGAACATAGCTGGGGCTTGCATAGATACTTTCATAAAGCGTACCAAGTTTGGAAACTTTTGCCGTTTGCATATCCAGTGTTCCGACACGGATAGCTAGATCAATTTGAGCATCTATCAAATCTATTGATTTATCATCGGCTAACAGTCGAACATCGATATTGGGGTGTTCATCTAGCAGTCTTGTCATCGCAGGGATGACCATTTTCTCAATCAATGTATGCGGGGCCGTTATTGTTAGTAATCCCGTTGGCTTGGCACCGAAAGATTTAATACTGCTAAGGGCATTATCATAGCTATCGCGGATATCACCACAATGATTGTAAAACTCACGGCCCGCTTCGGTTAATGATAAAGACCGAGTGCTCCTATACAACAGTTTTATTCCTAGATCCTTCTCAAGACGAGTAATCCCTTGGCTAACCGCTGACTTGGTTCTCATTAACTTGTCGGCAGCACCAGTAAAACTCTGTGACTCCACAACAGCCAAAAAAAACTGGATATCTTCAAAGCTTGGTTTCATGTCTTCAATTCTATTGTTTAGTAAAAATTAACAAATATATTAAACAATAGGTATTTATCAAAGGTCAATGGGTGTTGCAAAATATATAGCGTCAATTAACAACCAAGAGGAATACACATGCATCAGCAATTAATAGAAAAAACTCAAGAAGCCAGTCAGCGTTGGCAGTCCTGCTTTAATCAAGGCGATGCCGCTGGTTGCGCCTCAATGTACGAACAAGCAGCCGACATGCACGCAAAGCCTTTTGGTCAGTATAAAAACCAAAAGGATATTCAGGTATTTTGGCAGCAACTGATTGACCAAGGCTTTACTGACGTTCGCTATATCGAGCCCAACATAGAAGTGGTCGACAACCAAACCACATTGCTTACCAGTAAATGGGCGATGAATAATGCACAAGGTGTCATCACTCGCGAATTATGGGTTATGCAAGAGGATGGTGAAATGCGCCTGCGTGAGGATCATTTTGAAGCAACAGAAGCTTAGGAAAGACAGCATAAACGCGCTCTGTAATTGAATGAACAGTAAGCCCTTTTTTGTAACAATGTTACGTTTTTCACATACCATTTACTCAAGACTGAGTACACTCATAAATCAACATTTAACAACAATAGTACAGGAGTACTAATTCATGGAAATAGTAAAAAAAATAGTAAATGGTATTTGTTCGGTTCCGGTCGTAGGGGGATACCTTGCCTTATTGGTTGCGTTTGCACCGGCACTGCCTATATTTTTGATAGGGATAGATAAATCGGTAGCCGCGGTTATTGGAGGGCTTTTAATCGCTATATGGTGCTTTGCACTGGCAAAGTTCAATATTATACGAATCGTAACGCCTTTTTTACCAATCCCTATGTGGGCATTCGGTCTGCTTATTGCCGGATACGGAGCCTATAGCTTATTGCTGGGCTAAATCAGGTAATTTCTTTTTAGCCGCCTTCTAACGCGGCTAACCAAAAATCCGGGTATCAGTGAGAACCGAACCGATACCCAAGCTTCCACCGAATTAACGATTAATCGATATTTTCCAGTTTTCTCGATCGCTTGCGGTAGATAATTTTTCTCGGTTTCTTATCTTTGATTTCTTCCCGTAGAACATTCACTTCTTCCGGGGCATCAATGCCAATACGGGCTTGATTGTGTGCAGCGCCCAGTATTTTAATTTCAATATCGTCACCGATTTTGATCGATTGTCCGTAGTTGCGAGAGAGGATTAACATATAAACTCCATCTTTTTATAGATATACAAATAAATAAGGTGTGCCTGATATCGTTAGTGGAGGGCTCTTTATACAAACCTGATAACGAATAGCGAATAATGCGGGTGATAAAATCAAAAGGAATGCAGACTCAAGCCAATAGAGTAATGCTCTGCTTGGGTATCCAGACTGAAAAAGCGAATTAAGTTGACGTTTTTGAGGTAGAGAGAGGGCCGTTTCCATACGCTTGATTCCATTCTGAACTAAGAATTGTTTCCCTAAAGTTGATTATTATCAATAGAGCTCAATCCTACCATTCTCGTATGGGCTTTGTTGAGAGATAGTCTACACTTTCATTTTTTCTCTTTAAGTTTTACCTGATTGTCTAGGGGTGTTCGATAGTTTTTATTAATGGTTTGTTAGTAGTTCTTCAGTGCATGCAGGACAAGTCGTTAACAGTTCTTTTAAGGCTTTTTGAATTAAACATATTTCATTAATTACATTTTTTATCGATGGGTAATGCAGGTATTGGGTAAATTTATATAGCTGCCTTTTTAAAGGGATTTGACCCTTTAAATTCGACCCCTTAAATTTCTTAAATTGGTTGAAAGCCCTAACGCCATTTTTTATCGCTTGCTTACAGTTAATTTTTATTTCACTCTTAATGATTAAATTATCTATATGTTGGCAAAATAATGGTGGGGATAAACCTAGCTTAGGCTTTCATGGGTTTTATTCTTCAAACAATAAGTCTAGAAAATCATCAAAATTATTTGATACTGGGGATATTGATTCGGATAAATCATTTCCTTCTTGATGGAAAACTACAATAGAAGGTCGGTTTGAATTTGGTTCTTTTCTGTAGTCAAAACATAAGAAGTCACCATTTCCGAGAGCTGAAAAAATCAATAGCTCCTCTGAAAAGTTTTCAGGTTTATGGTCCCATTTTATATTCATGGTCTCATTAGATTTTTCAACCTTGCCAAAAGGTAAAAACATTCCTGAATCTATTACCATTTTTTCTTTTAATAGCTTGTTGTAGAATTCAAAGCTATCTTTTGAAGCGGGGTACGCACCATTATATTTAGATACTATATTTTTATAGCTATCTGGAAAAATTAAGCCAACTTTTTTCTCAAATAAAGTTATCTGATCTATATTGCCTGTTCCATAATAGGAGTCCCACTCAATCTCTTGTGACATATTTGTTGCCTTTTGATTGTTAGCCTTAAGTGGGGATAGTTGTTATCGATAGAGATCGCTGACTTTATCGCTATTCGTGAATAACTGAAATAGCATAACCCCGTTTTGCAGCTTCTTGAAAGGCGGACAGATAACGATAAAAAACGTATTCAATCGTATCCTGATTAAGTGGCGAGTTGGTTTCAATTGCTGTTTGGCAGCGTGTGCTGGCATTGTCTATTTCTGGGGTAATAGCTTGCAGTGCATCAAGACCATCTTTCACCATTTGAGGGGTAAAATAGCCAAAAGAACCTTCGGCCTCAGCATTATTACCCATACAATTATGGGGTGAGTTATTATAGCTTAGAACAGCAAAAAACTTTTTGCTGCCAGCCAGTTCGCCAATCGCCTCTAATGCATTCATATAGCCAATGGTGTTTAGTTCCAGACTTTCCCAGCGCGATGTGTCCGACGTAACTTTATTGATTAGCCACTCTTGCTTCTCTTTATCATTCCCCGATAAAGTGGTAGGAAAAATAGATTCATCCGTGATATATAAAGAAACTGTACTGCTCATTATGCATCCAATAATTGTGTTGGTAGGTATGGAGAGTCAATGGTGTTTTTCCAGCCTTTATTTATTCCTAGTTTAACTAAAGCTAAGCCAGGCATACAGATAAACCCTTTTTCATCTTTGCGGTAATCACCAGTTTTTACTTCACGCAAGTGACCATCAAGACTATCTTGAATTGACGCTTGCCAGTTGCTCACATCATTATTTAATAGAGCGTTAAGTCCTTTAATGGTAGGTACAACAAAGGTTTGCTCTTCTTTGCTGCGATTGTTTTGTTGGGCAGTTTCTACTAATGTAGTTAGTGTATCTTTGTCGACTTTACCTGTAGCAAGGTAGGATTTCATTACCGTAATTGTATCGGCTAAAAATTGATTTAGTGTAGGTTCATTGGGGTAGTGATGATATTTAATTTCTTCCGTTTGAATTAGTAATTCGATTTCATTTTCTGTTCCAAAGCAAGCCGCTAGATTTAATGTGCTTAAAAAAGGCCAAGCATTTCTCGTTTCATGCTCTTCTGTTGGCGTGGGTTTGTAATGGTGTTCTCTGCAAGATGTTATCGCTGCTAGAGCGAAATTCTCTTTAGATGCGGTAGGGTCTTCTTGTTGGTAGAGTGAATAACCTAGTTTTGAGAATGACCTTGCTAGCTTATGGTTTAATTTGTCATCCATAATGTTTGCTTGAGCTTCAGGCCAAAATTTATCAATAACTTTATTAGCTCTTATTAGCTCTTTTTCTAATTGATCTAGCGGGAAGTTATTTAATTGTAATGTCATGTAAGTGTACCAAATTAGTTGAAGTCAGCGCCATCGGGTAATGCTATTTGTCTTGCGCCAGTAATGCTACCATTTTGCTCAATAGCTTCAAGTCCAATACCCGTAACTTTGGGAGGAGGGCCAAGATCAATGGCATCCATGACATCATTCCCTAATTGAGATGCTGAGGTGTTTGATGACCTACTCATTTGCTCCGCAGTATTTTCTACCCACTCTTGGGACATCTGTTTTCCTTTGTTCGCATTTGTTGAAAGCTTCGCCCCAGGTCCCTTCGCTTCAACTATCATATATTCGCTCACACTACCATCTGGATTGCGTTTTGCCCAAACTTGATCAAACCCAGTACCAGGTTCAAAACCTCTAACAATATCGGCATCGGGGTGGTTGTTCGACATATAATCAGCCGCGGCGCGTTCACCTTTTGCCTCAGTAATTTTTGCTTTATGGGCACCAACAGTGCGGTTACTTTCGCCGTCGGCTATTGCATCATCACGTCGCTGTT
The DNA here is from genome assembly GCA_050633825.1 of Cellvibrionaceae bacterium. Lineage (GTDB taxonomy): Bacteria > Pseudomonadota > Gammaproteobacteria > Pseudomonadales > Cellvibrionaceae > CANLBN01. The sequence continues at coordinate 8,401 of JBOEHG010000013.1, forward strand.
CATAACGAGCTTGATGATCATCAACGGCTTGATGATGATCGTTCAGTTTTTCTTCATGGGCTGCTCTATGCCCAGATCTTTCAGGTGTGGTATTACGATTATCGTTTGGTGTGTTTTCAGGTGAGTTAGTACGTTTATTAGGTGCATCCTCTGGAATTACCCGAATTGGTGTTTTCTCCACCTTGGCGGCGGGTGGTTTTAGGGCTTTGCTAAGGTCGACAATTTCATCGATTGCTTCGGTGGGGAAGGGCCCAATGCGAGCCACTTTTGAGGCGCGTGCTAGTTTGGCACCTTTTGCTGAAGCTTGGGCTGCGCGTCTGGCAACATTGGCTGCACCACCGGTGGCCAGTGCGAGTAAGACTTCAATACCAATTTCACTGAGGATTTTAACGCCGATGACGCGGCTTTCGCGGTAGTGAATACTTTGCCAAAGGCTATCGAGAAAGTCGAAGATCAACTCACGACTCATGGGGTCGTTGTTAATACTTTGAATAACGGCTAGGCCTTCTTCCGCTTTTGCCATCAATTTTTTTGCATCATCGACCAAGTCGCCAATGGCGACACCAATTGCTTCAAGGTCACGCCGGATATCTTCGGGTTTAATCTCGCCGGTGCTGACTTTACGCGCGTATTCAGCGGCAGCGGTGGCGGCATTAAAGGTAAATTCAATCACACCGCCGGCAACGGTGACGACCAGTTTGGCAATATCCCAGAGGCTGACCACAAAGTTAACCGCGGTTTCGACTACGGCCTCACCCACATCATAGGCTTCGATGGCTTCTCGTTTGAGCGCGCTACGATCCCAATGGAGTTTGTCGGCTTTATCTTTGCCCATCCAACGGGTCATGATGTCTTTGCCTAGGGTTTCTGCCAGTTTATTACGCTGGTCGGCAATAGGGTTGCCGGTATTATCGTAATCCGTTGGGTTGCTGTAGATAGGGTCATTACGATTGGCGAGACGGGCTGCTGTTTTGGCGCTAACCTCAAATACTTGAATGCGGCTGGATAGAATAATTTCTTCCAGCTCAGTTCTTACGCTGTCGGTCCAGAAATAGTCAGGGACGGTTTTGTATTCTAGGCGAAAGATGGTGGCCAGTTCGTCGCGGTCCAATTCCCACGTTACATCATCGAGTTCATCGCTGGCTTGGAATACGTCGCCACTAAAGCCTTCTCGCTTGAGGATTAGCCAATAAGAGGGCTTAAATTCATCGGAAGCAAAAATGAAATGGGTGCCGTTGATTTTATAGCCAACAAGCTGTGGGTGTGCGATGGTGAGTGCGGTAGCGCCCATAGTAATCAGTTATCCTTAACGGTCAGGCGTGGATGGGTCGTATTTTGGTGGTCTGTAGATCTTGTGTGCATTCCTTTTCCCTTTTCGTCAACACGGTAGCGTAGTTGACCCCTTTTGCTTAGCTTGTGTTCAATCTTGCCTTTTTTATAAAAGGCCTGTACTTGAACGTTTGTCATTACACTTATTATAACGGCTTAAAAACAGCGTGGCTGTTGCTGTAATGTACTGTAATGACTATAACGGTTGTATTGCAGCTATTCTCGAAGTATCGTTTTGTCTTGTCAACGAGTGGAGAGTGAAGTCGGTCACGCTTTTGATGAATGGGCACTTAAAAAGGTTTTAAAATTGTATGGTGGTCTTCATAATCTCCACTGTCTATTTTGAAGCGGTACTGCCTGTATTGCTTTGAAATAAGTAAACCTTATTATTATGGTTTTTAAGGGATATACAACAATAACTCTGTAGTCATTACTTTTAACTATGACGACTGCAGCGATAATGGACGCTATTTATTAGGAGTCTCTATGCTAGATGGATATACACAAGCTCACCGCTTAATTCGTTTAAATACTACACTTGGGCCACTTGCCCTCATTCCCGAAAGCTTTGAAGGCCGACAAACAATGTCGAAAGGCTTTTCATTCAAGGTGGCTGCCTTTTCTGAAACCTTGCATACGCTAGCGCCTAAAGATTTAGTGGGAACAGCAGCGACGATAGGCCTTGTTCAAACTGACGATAGCATTCGTTATTTAAATGGTTTTATTCATGACTTTGAAGCCTTAGGCAGTGGTCGTGGTGGCCAGCTAACCAACTACAAGCTAACCATTGTTTCTTGGTTGGAAATGTATCTTACCAAAAGAACCGATTGCCGCATTTTTCAAAACAAAAAAGTGGATGATGTCATCCGTGATATATTTAAGTTGTATGGGGGTGATGCGAATTTCAAAATAAGCTTAAAAAGCCCGCATCCTTCACGCCGCTATTGGGTTCAGTATAACGAAACAGACTTCGATTTCTTTAAGCGTATCTGTCGCTTGGAAGGTTTGGCGTATTATTTTAATCATTCCGATGGTGCACATCAGTTGCATATTGTTGATAGCAGTGAGCTGTTAGCAAACCTATCCCCTAAAAAAGTAAAACTACAATCTCATACTGCCGGCCACGATCATTTCACTAAGTGGCAAAGTTCAGGTCACTTCGCGACAGGCACTTACGAGCAGCGTGCCTATAATTATATGTCGCCGAGCTCAGCCGTTAAGGTGAACACCAAAGCCAAAACAGAAGTGGCTAGTACACCGCGTGTGATGGAGATGGAATCCTATAAATACGGTGATACTCATCATGGCCACAGTGATGGTGCTGAGCATGTCAATGCACGCGCGAATCAGGCAGTGGAGCGAACAAAAGTAGCCACAGGCAGTGGCGATTGCCGACACTTGGAGTTAGGCAAGCATTTTGAAGTTGAATTGGCCACCGGGAATCTAGGTCTTGGCGGCAATTTTGTTGATAAAGGAAAAACCTATACCCTAACGGAAGTCCGTATTAGTGCTAACGACACGGCAGGCAGTTTTCATTGCTCTGTTGAGGCGATCCCTCAGGGAGAACTGGTTTACCCGAAAGCAGTAACACCAACCATCAACGGTTTGCAAACAGCGGTTGTAACCGGCCCTGCTGGCGAAGAAATTTATACCGATGAGCTTGGGCGAATTAAAGTGCAGTTTCATTGGGATCGACTTGGCGGCAAAGATGAAAATACCACTTGTTGGCTACGTGTAATGCAAAGTTTTGCAGGCCCTTCTTTTGGTGCGCATTTTACCCCACGTATTGGGCAAGAAGTGGTGGTTGCATTTGAAAATGGTAGTCCAGATCGCCCCTTTGTTATTGGTGGACTGTATCACCCAGAGAACCCGCCACCGTATGCGGGTCACCAAGGTACGCGCGCAGGCATTCGTACACGTTCGACCAAAGGTGGCAGTACAGCAAACTGTAACGAATTATATTTTGAAGATAAAAAAGGCAAAGAGGAAGTTTATTTTCAAGCTGAGAAAGACCATAACACCGTTATTAAAAACGATGAAACCCGTGATGTAGGTAACAATCAAACGATTACCATTGGTGTCGATAAAAGCGAAAACGTTGGTAATAACGAGCAGCATATTGTTGGTAAAAACTTACTGATCAAAGCCGGCACCAAGATTCGTCTTGAGGTGGGTGGTAGCGTTATCGAAATGACCGGCGGTAAAATTAAAGTCAGTAGTGGTCATGTTGATATCGATGGCGGGAAGATTGATCTTAATTAATTTTTTGATCAGTTAATCATAAAAAGGAAATCATTTTATGGGTAAACCGGCGGCTCGTTTAGGTGATCTTGGATCTAATCATGGTGCTTGGCACCCAAGTCCTATTACGGCAGGAAGTGGTGATGTTTTTACAAACAGCATTCCGGCTGCTCGTAAAGGTGATTCCCTAGCACCGCATGTTAAACCCAAAAGTAAACCTCATGGCCGCTCTATTAAGGCTGGCTCAGGCAGTGTCTTTATTAATGGCAAGCAGGCAGCCCGTGTAGGTGATCCGATTGATTGTGGTGGCACCGTTGCGGCGGGTTCCGGCAATGTATTTATTGGTGATGACCCTCAGTTGATCCCGCCAGTAGAAATAAAACCTATTATTCTCCGTGCGTATTACGAATATCGCGATGGTACTTCTATCCCTAAGAACCAAGTAAAACCGGGGGATGAAATAAACTGGGTTGTCATTAGTTTACATGCCGTTGGGAAAACCATTTCTATAGATTTATCAGATAATTCTCATGATTTTGAGTATAACGGCAGCCCTTTAGAAAACGATAAGATGAGTGGCGTTGTGGTGAGTGGTGATATTCATAAGGTCCCTTTAAAAGTGATTAAGCAAAAGAATACCTAAGTTTTGATTTAAGCTATTTAAAGAGTGTATTTCCTTTCAGTTGAGGTTTATTAATTATGGCTGGCCATCAAAATACAGCGACTCCTTGTGTTCAATTTGAAAACGAAAGTGATAACTGTCAGACAGAATTTGAGCCTGTTGAAGTGGTTGATCATTTGACCGTTTTCTTGGGCGGTGCCGGCATGAATGGTTCTTATAATGAAGCATTTATGGCCTCGTTTAAGAAAGCCGGTATTATGAATCCCGTGTATGGTAATTACTCTGGTTGGCTAAAAGATTTAGATAATAGTGTTCCCGCCATGCTCGATATGGGTGTCGATGCGAGTTCAGTTATTTTTTATAATCAAGCCCCAGATGATCCTGATGTGGCAACGTACGGTGAATGCGATCACAGTAATAGGGAATTGGTCAGTGAAACTGAGCATTGGTGGGGGACCGTCAGACGCTATGATGAACCCTGTGAACAAGGTGGCTTTTCCGTTGGTATATTTCGTGGTAAGGATTCAGACGAAGAATTTCCATTAAGTGCGATGTCTATTGCTGAACCTTTACCCTTGAATGGCCAGTTTAACTTTGTTGGTTATTCATGGGGTGCGATTATTGCTGCACGCTCAGCTCTTTATCATGCTGAAGAAGGCATTACAGTGGATAATCTGGTTTTGATTGGTGCGCCAATCAATCAAAGCTTGCTGGATGCAGTGAGTCAGCATGATAAAATTCGTAAAGTGACAGTTATTGATTTAACTGCGCAAAATGATCCTATTTATGCCGGTATGACTGATACAACGATTATAAACTCAGTGCCATTATTGATTCAGCAGATGGGTGCAAGTAATGGACATTTTTACTATGCGCCTACTGGTCCGGAATATGATGCAAGGCGGGATACCTTAGCAAACCGTATTTATGGCTCTGGTGTTAGGTGAGGATTAACTTTTTTTCTATTAAGTTAACACTGATGTTGCTGTTAAGCGCTTACCTTTTGGCGTTTATGGTTTTGATTCACCACTATAGCTTATTGAGTCATTATTACGGTTATATAGGAACAGTAGCATTTGGTATTTGGTTTATACTTTTTGCTTACACTCATACCATTGCTTTAGTTGAAATGGCGGTAATGTTGTATCGAAAGAATTGGCCAGTGTTGACTCAATTTGGCAGTGTGTGGTTGGTGTCGATGATAGTGCTGTATGTTTTTAATCATATCTTTGGCAAGATGATATGAATCCCTCAAGAGTATTTTTCATTAAATACTCATTAGATTAAATCTGGAAGCATTCATTACATCTTGGATAGTGAGTTATTAGTGTGTTGTTTTATCTTTGTTCTTAGCGAATGATGTAAAATGAATAAAGATTAATAATTTTTTAGTATCAAATGAATATAGCTGTCATATATTCATCCTAGTATAAAATATCAACGTAAATTTGAACTGGATAGTAGTTTGTTTTTGAAATAAACGGCATATTATTATCGATCAGGCAGGGGTATTTTTATGGGCTCAAAAAGTAAACAGCCAGCTGCACGTTTGGGTGATATTGCGTCTAATCATGGGGCTTGGCACCCAAGTCCTATCATTCAAGGCAGTGGTAACGTTTTCACCAACAGTAAGCCTGCGGCACGACAAGGTGATGCTGCAGCGCCTCACGTTAAACCCAAAAGTCCTCCTCATGGTCGTTCTATTGCTGAAGGTTCCGGCAGTGTTTTTATTAACGGTAAGCCCGCGGCGCGTATTACAGATGCTATTGATTGTGGTGGTAAAGTAGCAACCGGTTCAGGGAATGTTTTTATTGGTGATGACCCCCAGCTAGAAGAGCCCACGCCGCCGGATACACATATCGCTAAATTTAAGTTATTCAAAACAGATAATCGTCCCTTTATTGGTTATAACTACACCGTTAAAACGCTGGGCGGTAAGGTGCTGGCTAAAGGTAAAACCGATAAGATGGGTGCCACACCTCTGGTGGATACAGAAATGTCTCAGCGCCTTCGTGTCACTAAATCTATTTTACCTGAGAGTGAGTTAGTGACAGAAAACTGGAGAGGTAATTTAGATTCTGTTATGGCTAAAATGAAAAAGTTATCCTCGTCGGAGAAAGGAGATTAATAATGGCGGGTCCCGCATTGCCAGCATGGCTACTATGGTTGTTATATGGCGTCTTGTGGGGAACCACTATATATGAGCTCTATGATGCTCTTGACGATATCATGGAAGGCACCCATGAGTTTGACGAAGAGTTGAAGAAAATTAAGGATGATTTAGAAGAGTATATTAAAGAAATTGAAGAGGAAATAGAGGGCAGGGTCAGAGGTCAATCTGAAGTAGCTTTCTTGGAAATGCTTGCTGCCAATGATCCGCAGAGTAGAGATACTGAAACGGCGGCAAATAGATGGCCTATTAGAACGACTCAAGAAACAAGGAATGGAGAGACCTATACCGTAAGAGAGCCGGTAAAACCTAGGACCCGGTTGCAGGGCGATTACAATGGCAGGCCTGAAATATCCCAAGCTATACAAGAGAAAATACCGTTTCGCCGAATAATCAGTAAAGTGTGTGGTATGGCATATGCTATGCCTCTTCCTCAACTGCGTAAGCAGAGAGGAAGGGATATCCCAACTTCGAAAAAAGAAGTGCTTACTGATCTTTTGCGTGAAGGCTGGGATTTGTTGTCTGATGTGGAGCTTGAAGGCTTGATTGTTGTTCGCTTACGTCAGCTAACGGCTAACCTTATTTTCGAGCTGATTGACCATTTGCTTGACTGGACGACTCCACTAAAGTGTGAAGTTTGGTTTGGTGGTCCCCGTGGAGGTTTTGCTGACCCGATGATGGACCCTGATGGGCCTGCGACAAAACTTAAAAGAGCCAGTGGCGTTAGCCCTTTTTATCCTCCACCTCATGGACGCGGTAGTATCGGTGCAGATCTAGTGATTCCTGAGCGGCGTCACGAGCCTTGTGAAAAGAAAAATATTTTTGCCATTGTCGAAATTAAATTTCCTAATGATAAAATTGATGAGCAACAATTTCAGCGCTATAACCAATTATTAGCACGAGCTGCATTAGAAAAAGATGCTGATGGTGATTTCGGGATCAACCGACGCGATGGTGCTAATACCAATTCCGGTGGTCGTTTATCTTTATTTCGTTTTCCTGAAGATGCCGCAGCGCGTACTTAATTGAGTTTAAAATTTATTTATATTGTATTATGAAAATGTGATGTTATTTAAGGTTAACAAATGAGTACAGCAACAGTTTTTCTACCGCCGGATAAAGTGACTGAATTTATTGATGAATCACAAAAGGCAGGCTCTCAATATAGATATAAAAATAATGGTTATGAATTAGGAATTTCTTCTTATATTACCTTTTATATCTATCATGATTTTGATGATCACCTTTCTATCTCAAAAAAAATGATTCAGCTTTATGAAGAGTTTCAAGAATTAACGGGTTACCCTTTTCAGCATGTCTGGAAAAATGATACGCAAGTATGGCTCAAGTCAGGGGATAAACGTTTGCCTGATGATCTTTATGCGGTTGCAGTAGAAATGGATAAAAAGGAACGAATGTTTTGGATTCGTGCTACGGATAAAGATTCAGCTGCTGCCTCACCAACGTGGTCCTTCTCAAGTGCTACCAGTGATGTGCCTGATATAGAATATACAACACTTAAAATGTTGTTTAGCTATCAATGGTATCAGCAGCATAAACAACAATGGCATAAGTTTGTAGAACATTGCTTTGAGCTTTTACAACCCGAGCAATGCTATAGCGGTTTTGAAGTGGGCAATGGTAATTTAACGGTTATGAACAGTTACGAGGCTGGTACGATGGAACGTATTTGTGCTGATTTTTATTACGGTATGGATATCGATCACCCCTCGACAATGGCGTATCAAAACTATGATAATGAAAAAGGCTATGTGAATAAAGCAAAGCTTGGAGCGGGCATCCGCACACCAACATGGTGCTTTATGCTTTCTCCCTACTGGTTAAATAAATTAAATAAGTCCGAAGAAGAGGTGCGCGATCAGCTAAATCATCCTGATATTTCTATTACCGCGTTTCCTCGTCCTAAGAGTAAGCACAACCCTAACGGGGTTAATGCACTCTGGATTCAATTAGGCGAATTGGATTTGTACCCGGTTGGAAAAGGTAAGCCTGAATTATTAGTGCAAGCGAGTCGCTTTATTAAGCCTATACGCTGTGATGAATTAGCGCTAAGCAGTTTGGATGCATGGGATGATGACCCCAATCCTCGCTTTGATTACCACAGTGCTAAGGTTTGGATGCAGCGCTTTGATGATGATATAGACTGGTTGAGGCATCGTAGTCGCTTGTCGCCATTGCCTTCTGGCGTCTATGAAGCCAAACCCGGGGAAACGGTTCCTCAAGCGGGCTGGTGGTATGCGCCTGAGTTAGGTGAAAAGACCGAGCCCCGTTATTTTGAAAAAGGTCAGCAATTACCTTTTGATCAACAAAATGAAGAAGGTGATGAAATAATTTGGTATCGTCGATTGGATGACGAATAAATAAGAAGTGCGTCGTTACTGTCGTTAATATAGCAGTAATACTGCAGCAATAATGTACTGCAGTAATAATGTAGAGTGATTTAAGGAATGTCTGTCAATTAATAAGATGATAGACATCTGTTTTGACTGGGTTTGCCATGCGATAGAAGAACAACCCCAAAAAATTAGTGATTGCCATTAGCATAAGAATAATGCCTATTTGCCAAGATACAGCAAATGTAAAAATAGCGGCAGCAGTCAGGCTAGCCTTGCCTCCGAAAAAACACGCAATGGTGAGACGCAGGCGTGAGAAACTGATGGTTTTTTTATGTTTATAGCCTTGTTGTGCCAGTTGAGTAACAAGAAACTCCAGTGCTTTAAGCGATTCGCAATACAGGACATGATCTTTTCCGTTGCGTAGATTAATCGTAACGTATTTGACTGATATCTCGATAGATTTGACGTCTTGTTTATTTATTTGTATTTCGCCTTTTACGTTTTCAGAATCCCAATCATAATGAAGGTCTTCTGGTGCACACCAGATATCTTCGGCTAATCTAATACTGTTGTTGTCTAAATAAATAAAACGATGGCGCAAATGACTTGAGCTAAGTAGGATGCTAGCACTGTTTTGCATATTGGTTAGCTGATCTTTATATTCATATTCCTGTTTTTTCAGGCGTTGCTTGCGCTGTTTTTTTATGTTTCTCTCATCATGGGTAAAAATAACATAATGTGCAAAGAATGCTGTAAGCAGTAGTAATCTAATCATGCCCAAGCTATAAATGAAAAGGCCAATGCCTAAACCTAACTTAATGCTTATATTTTGAAGTGTACGAAACCAGGGCTTATCGCTAGAGCGTTCAATCTGGAATTTACCACCAATATTGTAAGAAAAGTTATATAGCTTACTAAAGTAATCGCCGTAGAGATGTCGATTTGCCTCTTTTGAATACTCGGTAAACTCCTCATTGTTAGGAAAAGCCCTAATTGCTTCATAACTTAATTGGCTAAGTTCGGTGTAACGCTCTTTTTGTGAAAGATAATTTAATAGTAGTCGGTAGGTTGATTGCGTTGATGGTGCCAGTTCGACTAATTCATCAAGATAATGCTTCGCTTGGTCTTTTTTATTAAAATCTCGAAATATTTGGTGGGCTAACTTTACGGTTGCTTCATTTTTTTCAATGGTTAATGTTTCTTCTATTAGTGCAATAATTGTTTTTTTCGGATATAAACGATAATGGTAGGCCATATAAGCCATGATTAAGGGGAACCAATAATTATCTGGATAATTAGGGCGCATTGACTGTGCTAATTCATAGGCTTGCCTGACATGCTCAAAATCATCAGAGTAAAACCGTATCCAATGTGTTAAACATTGGAAATCGTCAGGGAATGTGCTGCGTAATTCGTCTGTTAGTACTTGTGCAGAAGAAGCTTTTCCTAAATGGCTTAGAATGTCAGCGAGTAATATATGGTGGGGTATTTGCTCTTTGCGATCCACTATCAAGCTCATTGATGTTAAGTGGTCGTAAGCCTCTTGATATTTATTAATATCGTAGTAATGCCTGGCAATGGATAGCGTATCTTTATCCATAATAATGCTGGTTTCCTATAGCATGTTATTCTTTTTTAAGTACATTTCAACATCTTGATAAGATCGGTCAGCCCCAGAAAATTTCACTAAATTTTTGGCTGTACGCAACCAATCTTCAGTGCTGGGTATAATGCCCGATAAGGTACGTTGAAAGTCATTGAGGGTGATGTTACGTTCATTGCCGGTTTCAATGACTTGTTCAATAACAAGTTCTTTCGTTTTTTCAATCAGTCCATCAATATCTGCGCCTGAAAATAAGCGCAATTGTTTAACAAATGTCTCGATGTCAAAATCGTCAACCGGTAGGTTATGTAGCTTAAGTTGAACTATTCTTGTTTTTGCTTCTTGATCGGGCGGCGGCACAAAAATTTGACGAGAAAAGCGGCCGGGCCTTTTCATGGCAGTATCTACATCCCAAGGCATATTGGAGGCCGATAAAAATAAAATGTCGTCGTTGTTATGCCCTACACCATCTAGTTGATTGAGAAATTCATTCACCAGCGTCCGGCTATGGGCTGAGGAGGTTTTAGAGCGGGCAAAGGCTAAGGCATCCAGTTCATCGAAAAATAATACGCAAGGTTTATTGGCGCGCGCTTTTTCAAAAATTTCACTCATGTTTTGTTCGCTTTCACCATGGTATACCCCCAGAATGTCACTAATGCCGACTGGAATAAATTCAGCATCACACTCTGCCGCAATGGCGCGGGCGATCATCGTTTTGCCGCAACCAGGAGGGCCGTAGAGTAAAACCCCTCCACCGGCTTTTTTGCCAAATTTGGCAAACATTTCTGGATTGATAAAGGGCTCAATGATTTGCATCTGAATCGTTTTTTTAACTTGCTTAAGCCCGCCTATATCAGAAAAACGAATTTGATTGCTTTTTTGGGTGTGGATGGGAACGACATTGGCTGTTGTTGGCTTCGATGCAGCAGATGTTATGTGAACAACGGAACTCTTGATAGGTTCTTTTGTTTTTTCTTCTATTTGTTCTTTTTGTACATTCTCTTCTACTAAAGCTTTTGTTTTTTCTGTTGTTGAATTAGCGGTTTGATGACTCTTTAAGATAAGTTCGGCTTCTTCTTCAAAACCTTGTTCTTTCAGGCACAAGGCGAAGTAAGAGAGTTCCTCATTATTTAGTGTTCGTTGTTTTTTGATCAGGGTGTATTGCTTGTGGGCTTTTATCCAGTCTTTTTCCCTTATGTAATGGGAGGCAAGTTCTGAACGAAGTGTGTTATCAAAAGGGTCATCAACCAGCTTTTCTAATAATTCCGTTATTTGCATGGCTTTACTGCTCCTTGACTTGGTGCCATCAATAATGGGCATTAACCAGGGTTAATACCCGTATGCTTTACTATCTTATAGTTCTTTTCTTACGCCTAGACTAACAATATAGTTATCATAGAATTCATGCCCTGCGAGCCCTTGTATATTAATAAAGGTTTGAATCCCGCTTTTGAGGGCAAAGACGACACCTGCACTCAGGTTAAAAAAGTCTCTATCCGGTGCTTCAGTTTGGTATTCAAAGCGCTCATTAAAAGTGTCACCGGTAAAGCTTACTTCGGCTGAACGTTGATCATCTTCAAATTCGTGATGCCAGGCAATACCAAATTGTGGGTTAATTGTGCCATAGCTGCGGCTAAAGCTGGCTGACGTGGTCAATGCGATAACACTTTGTAATGACTTCTCTTCATCATCGTAAAAAGTCAGTTCTAGACCAGAGTTACCGGTTTCACTGTAGGTACCGTAGTCTGATTTACTCCAGTTTAGGCCAATGCTGGGCGTAATAGTGTAATTACCTTTTTGATAGTCGTAGCCACCGAGTACACTTAAACCATATTGGTTGTAATCGTAATCGGCTTCAGGTGTGCCAGAGACTGGTGTATCAATAGGGGTGTTATTGAGGATAAAACTAAACCCAGTAGTACGTTCATGCTCAGCGGATACATCATCATAACCTGCCAATACGGAAAAAAAGGTATTTTGTGTTGGTCTGTAGGATGCCAATAAACGAAGGCCAAGGGAGTCTCGTTCAAATTCTCCATCGTTATCAATAAAATCACCTTCTTGTTCATTGTAATCAATGGCCAGGCTATAGACCGATTTTGGGTTTGCCGTGTACGTTAGCCCACCAAGGAATCGTTTTCTGTCAGAGTTATAGCCATGTTCAAAATCAGTCTGGTCCCTATCTAATGTCTCTACCTCAGCGGTAAAAAACAGATTCCAGTTAGCGTTAATGGACGTATTGATAATGTTGTCGCTGGTAGATTTTTCCTTTCCATGGGAAACATCTGCCAGTTCTTGCATAGCAGCCGGTGCCGATATGGGTGCCGCAGCGCCACCGCCAGCGGAGTTTGCTGCTGGGTTTGTGCCTGCAGGTATAATTGTAGCGCAAATGCCTTCAAGTCCACCTGTTAGCCGCCCTGCATTTTCTGCGGCTGAAAAGCCATTAAGCAGTTCGGCACAAGCTTGTGAGCCAGCAGTTGTGAGTTGCGCATTAACGGCTTCATCTAGACTCAGAGCAGAAGCATTTGCAGTTATCAGTAAGCTTAGAGGGAGTGTAAGGGTTTTAATGGGTATAAAGAGTGTTTTTTGGTTAAACATCATGTTTGTCCTGTCCTTTTGTATTAATTTGGTTGAAGGCCTAAATTGTAATTTTAAGTGCCTATATGCTAACAACGCTAGCAATAAAGCTTTATTTGATTGTGGTGTGAAATTGCTTGGCTTTTACTCCTTTAAATCGCTTAGGCAGTATATAGCATGTGCAAATCCCGCACTTTTTACAGGTTTTTATACAGTTATTTTTAGGTATCCGTATAGAATTTATTGTATGCCATTCTTAATGGTTGATTGTGTGAAAGCTGTCACACTCTATTTTACCGCTAGTAGATGTTGGTCAAAAAATATAATATTGTTCCGTCCTATAAAAGAGTCGTCAGGCCCGTTGTTTAAGCTGACATCACCTCGCTTGTAAGGAAACATACCTCTTATCACTGTAGTTCACAGCCTTTGTCGAATGTGCGTTGAGGAAATCTTCATACAGTTGGTCTTTGTCTATAACTCTGGCGTCTCCTGAAAGAATATATTGGATACAGTTGCTTCCTTGGAGGCACTGTTAAAGTGTAAATGATGGGCGATTATGGCCATCAGAGCTAAAAGGATAGGATCATGGGGCACACCCTTACAGGAAGGTCAGGTTTTCAATACCTTAATCTATATCATTTCTTTGTTTTTATTTATTGTCCCCTTGTTAGCGCTATCTCGCATAATGTTTCTAAGGCATGGTTTCTCCATCCTTGTGTTATGAGCTGTGATGGTCAAATAAGGCTTCCTCAGCTAAGTCCTAGCTAATATTTGACTGATTTTAACTACTTTAATTTGAGCTCATATTGATATTGACTCAAATCATTTGAGAAGCAATTAATTTTTATGAAATTGACATTAACTATTTCTAACGCCGATGAATTACTATCCGTCGAAGATCGTTTCAGGGTATGGGAAAACGACGGTGGTTCTATCGGGCGCTTTGACGGTAATGATTGGGTGTTACCAGACCCTCAGAGTGAAATTTCTCGTGTGCATGCCCGTGTATATTTTTCAAGTGATACCTTTTTTATCGAAGATTTGAGCACTAACGGTGTTTTTGTTAGCGATCGTCAACATCGTATCGATCGGGTCCCTCATGCGATCAGTAATGGCGATATTATTTTTATTGGCCATTATGAAATACATGCATTGGTCACTAACGGCGGTCAGCAGGTTGAGACAAGTGACACCGATACTGCCGCTTGGTCTACTTCTGAAACATTTGCCCCTGAACCTTTGGCCGGCTCGATTGATGATCTTTACAATAAGCCGTCTGCTATAGCCCAGAGAGCCTCTGTGATTGATGATCATCAATTAGGTGTTTCTGCTCAAATGACACCAGTAACTCCTATTGTTGACCCGATTGTTGAAGAAAAAAGTGTAGATACTATTCAACCTGTACCCACTAAACAAAAAGCAGTCGTTGGTTCTGGTGCTATACCAGAAAACTGGTGGGATGACCCTGTGGAGAGCATGTTGTCTGAATGGGCAGGATCGGACGATCTTGAGAGCAATGATGGACACAAAAATAGCTTTCAGGAACCCCCAGCTTTTAATGAGAATAAGCAAGAAAGCAGTGAGAAAGATAAAAGCAATGTTGTTTGCGAAAAAAGTGAACAACAAGTAGAAGCTTATCAGTCTGACAATAAAGTTGATGATGCAGCAGTAAATGCTGAGTTTTTAAAGCAGCACTTAATTGCTCAAAAGCTTGCATTTGAAACAAGTATTAATGCTTTGTTAAATCAATTAGAACCCCGGCATATGAAAAAGCTTTTATCGACAATAGGTAAAGATAAAGACGGGTTGTTAGAAAGCCTTTATCAGGATGTATTCTGTCGGCAATATGAACGTAAGCTCGATCAGAATATGTCGAATGTTAAGTAAAGACGCGCTGGCTAATAATACGGATTAATATGGTAACGCTTCTAGAAATACTGAACGCCTATGATGATGGAATACTTTCTTCTGAAAAAGTATTGTCTTGGCTTTCTGGTGTTTCCCGTAAAAAGAGCATTGCCCATGAGTTATTACTAGAAGACTTTTTGATCGCAAAAAATGAGTTGGCGATAGACAAGGAATTGTTAGGGAAAATTTCTACTTTGCTTGAGCAATACACGGATCAAACATTAGTTAGCGTTGATATGACAGAAATTAATGCTGATGTGACAGCGTTTAAAGAGGACATTGCTGATACTACACGATTAGCAACGCCTGTAGAGGATGTCACTGTTGTTTCAGCCGCTAAACTTGGTGTTTCTCCTAGGGTAAAGGCGGTAGAGAAAATATTAGAAAAAGAAAGTGTTTTAAAGCAAGAGGGGATTTTAAAACAAGAGAGTGTTTTAAAAAAAGAAGAGCCAATAAAAGAAACTAAAAAAGACAAAAAAATAGAAAATAGTCAAATTGATAACACGGTTTTCCCGCAAGATAAAACACTGCTAGAAAGTAATGATTCATCGAGTGATAAAGTAGATTTAACAATAGTTGACCCAACAAAAACACTTCATTCGGTTAATAACTCCAAAGATATTACTCAGATAGCAAGGCCAGTTTCTGTTCCTACCGCTCGAACAGATTCTAGCCTTCGAAAAAAAGATGGTTCTCTTACCAAAAGAACATCGGATATTACTGATAAAACGATCTTTAATCCTGCCCAAAAAAAATCAGCTAACACCAAGTTAATCGTAGGGGCTGTGATTAAAAACCGATTTATTCTTGAGGAATGCATCGGCCACGGCGGGATGGGTACCGTTTATAAAGCACGTGACCTTCGTAAAGAAGAGATGCATGACGATGCTTCTTATGTGGCGATTAAATTCTTAAATGATGAATTACGAGATCAGCCGGAAGCTCTTATCTCATTGCAACGAGAAGCGAAAAAATCTCAAGCGCTTGCTCATCCTAATATTGTAACGGTCTATGATTTTGATCGTGATGGTGATCTTGTTTATTTGAGTATGGAGTACTTGGACGGCAAAACACTGGATGAGTTGATTTCTAGCGGTTATTTTAATCGTCTGCCCGTTGAAAAAGTAATGAGTTTAATTGAGCATGTTGCCCGTGCTCTAGCGTATGCCCATCAACAGGGTTTTGCGCATGCAGATCTAAAACCAAGCAATATATTTTTGACTGCTGATGGTCATGTAAAGGTATTAGATTTTGGTATCGCGCAGGCGGTGCGTCTAACGAATGATCAGCGTGATGATCAGGATAGTCAGTTTGATGCTTATACTTTAGGCGCTATTACCCCTAACTTTGCCAGCCCGGAAATGTTGGATGATAAGCCACCAATTCCTTCGGATGATATCTATTCGCTGGGTTGTGTTGCTTATGGCTTGCTTACGGGTAAACACCCCTTTTTGGATGACAATGGTCATAAACTGACGGCAAAAAAAGCACAGGAAAGAAACGCTGAAGCCAAGGTGATTCCTCAGTTGTCACGCCGTCATATGCAGGCAATGCGCCGCTGCTTGTATTTTGATGGCGAACAACGTTTTCAAAATGCTGGCGAATTTATTGATGCCATTAAGCCACCCGTTAAACTTCGTCGTTGGGTGATGGTTGCATTAGTAACGCTCAGTATTACAGTATTAATTTCTTGGTGGATTACGGTTGATCAATCTAATGTTGTTGTTGGATTAAATGATTTGCCTGATGCGATGTCTGAGTTGGTTGATACGATAAAGTTGGGTGATAGTAGTTTTGACTTGGGTGATATTGATCAGGCGCATAAACTCTATGCTCAAGCGTGGGAATCCTCTTACGAGTTGGCTGATATTAACCCCCGTGATCAGGTTAAGTTGAAAGTTATTATTGATCGCCGTATCGATAGCGTTATTAATTTTTTAATTAAAGAATCAGGCGCTGAAAATTTGGATGAATTTCGTTTGTTGCAATTACAAATAGCCTTGGAGTTTTTGCAGCAGGGTGAAGTGGGCACTTTAGATAAAAAAATTGATAAGACACTTGCCGTTATCGCTGAAAAGATTAATGCTTTAGATAATAATTAATGAATATTGCAGTTTTATTCACGTCTGGTAAGTTCTTTTTCTAAAGCTGTTGTGACGCCTTTCCATATTGTTTGCCAACAACAACGATGATCAAATTCTGAATAATACAGTTGTTTTGATCCTCTGTCGGTTTTCACCGTGCGTTTTAAAATACTCTCGGGTATAACCTTGTCTTTTCCTGCAATTAAATGCCAACGTATTATCTTTTCAGGCAAGGGGAAGTATTTTATCGGGTTTAGGGACCGCTCTAACGGTAAATAGCCAAAATGTTGGGTCCAAGCGTTATGGTCTAGGTTAGCTGCCAGAGTAACGATAGCAACAATATCGCTCCTCGTTGAAGCCAATAAGCTTGCAAGTGTGCCACCACCACTATGGCCGATAATAACGTATTCCTTAATATTGTCATTTAACAGTTTGTACTGGTTTAGCCCTTCATTCAATATATTAACAATGTCCTGTGAATAGCGTGCTGATGTCCATAATTCAGTGGTGCAATTTGCTGGCATTTTCCCCCAGCCATAGCAAGGGCGGGCTATATATAAACTTGGATATTCCAGTTGTTTGAGTAAAGGCAAAACAATGGATCTTTTTGTGTTAGGGTCAGATGCTGGCCAATAACCCTTTTCCCATGGAGAGCCATCGCCTTCGAGATAAACATAAACTCGCTCTTGTTTACTTGTTGAATCATTGTCGTAAGCAATTAGGTTGATCTTGTTTGTAGTTAAAATTAATTGATTTAGGTCGGATGCGAGCGCTTGTTGCTGTAGTTTTTCAGCAGGCGAAGAGCAGCCAGCAAATAAAATAAATAGAGTGTAATACAGTGTAATAAACAATCGGCTAATTGTGATAGACAAACTATTTTTCCTCGTTAATATACGTTTATAATGATTTTTAAAATTTATTAATAGGGATTACGTCTATGTGGCTACCGGCTATTAGGGATGCTTCAGCTACCATTTTGGGACAGCTAACAGATAAAGCGCATGGCGCTCGGTTGCTGGCCTTGTCATCAGTATTATTGCTAACTGCCTGCAATACAACCCCTGTCGCTGATTCAAAATTACCTGCCAATGCAGTTGAGACGGCGGACCTTTATGTGGTGGATTGTCTGCTACCGGGACAGATAAGGCGCTTGGGTGCGATGACTTACTTGGCGCCAAGGAGACCTATTAGAACGACAGCTGTTGATTGTCGCATTCGTGGCGGCGAATATGTTGCCTATGATCGCGCTGATTATCGTTCAGCACTAAAAGTCTGGTTGCCAATGGCTCAGGATGGTGATGCGGAAGCGCAAACCTATGTTGGAGAGATCTTTGAAAAAGGCATAGGTCAAACGCCAGATTATGCATCTGCTTTTACATGGTATAGCAAAGCGGCCGAGCAAGGTTTTGTTCGTGGACAGATCAACCTGGGTTACCTTTATGAAAAAGGTTTAGGTGTAAAGCCGGATGTTGCCAAAGCACTGAATTGGTATCGCAAGGCATCGGGTTTAAGTGATGACCAATTGGTATATGAGTCGGATGCCAATCAGGCACTAGGTGAATTGAGGGCAGAGTTGACTGAAAAAGTCACCGTTGCTGAACAACAAGCGGATGTGCTTAAAGGCCAGATAGATACTTTACGTAGTCAACGCAAAAAACTTATTGCTAAGCAAGGTGCTTTGCGTAATCAGCTACAGCAGCAGTCTAATGAGGAGCAAAAGCAACAATTGGATGCGGCCAATACAGAATTGGCCTTGGCGAAGCGCGAAATTGATATCTTATCTCAACTGTATAATCGTGCTGATGAAGAGCGAGAACAGTTAAAAACTGAATTAGATACCTTGCCTAAGTTAGCGTTTCGTAATGTACCGCCTCCTGCTGTATTGGAGCCTTTGAAGTTAGATGACTCATCTCCCAGAACATTCGATAATATTAACTTTGGTCGTTATTTTGCGTTAATCATTGGTAATCAAGATTACTTATATATGGAAGATTTACGTTCACCATTGCAAGATGCTGAGCGTTTGCAGGATATTTTGGAAAGCAAATATGGTTTTAGTACAATCTTGTTGCCGGATGCGAGTGAGAAAAATATATTAAATGCATTGAATGATCTCTATGAGCAAATTGGGCCGAACGATAACCTTTTGATTTATTATGCTGGTCATGGCAATTTAACTCAAAGTCCTAATAGTCAACGCCAAAGAGGTTATTGGTTACCGGTTGATGCTCAGACAGATCGTTTTACTAATTGGATTAGTAATACTGTTATCAGTGATCACCTTGATCGCTTGAAGGCGCGTTCAGTTTTGGTTGTAGCTGACTCGTGTTATGCCGGTAATATGGCATCTGATAAAAGCCCATTCCTCCTAGGGAGTGTAAATACTAAGTTAACCGATCAGTCGATAAAAACGGGTTTAAGTCGACGTTCGCGCTTAGTTATTTCTTCTGGCGGTGTGAAACCCGTTTTGGATGGCATTGGCGGACAACATTCCATGTTTGCTGGTTCTTTGATTGATATTTTAGATGGGAATAATCAGGTACTTCGTGACAATATGCTATTTGCCCGATTGACCGTTAATATTAGACGCCGTAATCAAATACAAGAGGTCATCCACGCGCCTGAAATGCGGCCTATACGTGCTGCAGGTCATGGCGGCGGTGATTTTTATTTTGTGCCTAAATCTGTACAGGTTAGTACTGGGCTGGCAGAATCACTTTTTGCAACTCTAGATAAAGAGTCTAAATAAGTCTTGAAATTATAGTGTGTTAGGGGGCGTTTTTTATTGCTTTAATAAATCTCAGTTCCCACCTCATATTTACTTTGTTATTGTCTTCGGTAAAGCCAAGAAATTCAGCTATGCCATCAATAACTTCGTCTTCTGAGGCTTGGTCTAAACCAAATAATAGTTGACAATAGTTGGCCATTTGCTTCTTGTTATTAAAAACCCAATAATATTCTTTTGAAAAATCCTCTGCTATGCTAAAACCACAGTTTTTTATTTGTGCGGTAGTATTGCAGTTAAAATAGTCACCCTTGTGACCAATAGAATTATAGCTGTTAACAAACTTGTCTAAGAAAGTAGCCGTTTTACTATTGTAATTAACATCTGCAATAACAGCATTCCCTTTTGTTTTTAATATACGATACATATCGGTAAAAACTGCGCTTTTATTGTTTGTGTGATGTAGTCCGGCAATACTGATGATGTTATCGATAGTGTTGTTCTTTATAGGAATACTCTGTTCGTCAGTTAATATTACATAATGATCAGTCTGTGTCTTGCTAAGTTTGGCAAAGTTTATGGATGTTTCGATATGATAAATATCATTCTCTGAAGGGATGAAGTCAGAAAGATAACCTCCACCAGAAGGAATGTCGACAATGATATTGTTATCTTTTATATTGGCAAGTTTTACAGCAATATCAAATTCATTACGACGAGTTTCAGGCCATGTGGTCATTGCCTGATGATAAGACTTTGCTCTAATATCAAATATTGAGTTGTAGGGTGGCTTTATCTCAAACATGGTTTTCTATTTCTGAAATAAATTCTTCATATTTCCCAGTGTCTGCTCTTGATATTTTATCGGTTTTTTCGATGGTGATTGAAAAGTTATATCCCATTGATTCGTTAATGATGTTTTTTATTTTGTGTTCTTTCCCTAAGGGTATTGTTAACTTTGTTGCTACCTTCAATGTTATAGACTGAAGATCTTTTTGGATTAATTGGAATTGTGCATTAGGTAATTCGTCCATTATTTTCATGGGGTTATATGATGGCCAATTTTTTTTGCCATCTGGATAAGAGACAATGTTTCTAGTCCGCCCTAAAATTTTTTCGATAACGGGAAGGTTTATACCACAATCACATGTTTTTCCGGGAATTGCATAATCACCTATTTCATATCGGATTAACGGCATAGCATAATTTTGCAGAGGGGTTATGATGACTCGTCCCATTTCGCCAGGTTGGCAAGGTTGGTCTTGATCATTAAGGATTTCGACAATGGTTGTTTCTGCTTGTATATGGTAATGGTTGTGCTTAGGACATTGTAATGCAATATATCCCGCTTCTTGTGAGCTGTAGATATCAGCAGGCTTACAGCCGAAGCTCTCTTTTGCTAATTGATGCAGCCCTGGGGTAAGGTTCTCGCCAATGGTGGAAATATGTTGCAATGAAAGCGGGTTGTGACTTTGACGATTTATTTCCGATAGTGCTTTTAATAAAGAAGGGTAGGTGAGTAAGTAGCCGGGTTTATTGTTAACTAACCACTGATATTGTTCTTCAACATCAACAGAGCTATTCAGGCTGATTGATGGTGCTGTGTTATAGAGAGTGGCTGTTGCAGAGCCCCAATATTTGGATTTGAGCCCGGGTGACATTCCCTTGTTTTTACCCATGTACTTAATAACAGCTAAGACTTCATCGAAATTTCTCTTATGCCACAGATGGTCACGTATAGTGATCGCTTTCCAAAACCATTGCGCTTTTTCACTGGTCAGTACTTCAATTGGACGTCCCGTTGAACCCGATGTTCTTAGCTTATATGTTTTTCCGTGAGATGCTGTTAAATCACTAGTTGAGTGTAAGGATTCTGCATGTTTTTGTACGTCAGAACGTGACAATATGGGTAGTTGTTGCCATTCATCTAGGTTTGAGATGATTGGGTATTCTCTATCTTTATAAAATTGAGTGTTACTTGTTGCGTGTGATAATAAATCTCGAGCTTTTTCAAGTTGTAGGCTAGCTAATTTACTCGGTGGCCATGACTGTGTTTGTGAAAATTGAAATTGTAATGCAGATAAAAGCATTCGTGGCTGATTGGGTAGATCTAGCCAGTCAATAGTGTTATTCATGATTGGTTTTAAGTAACTGAGCGCAGATATTAGAGACATGATTAATGCATTTTTCTATACTCATATCTTTATAATCGTTAGCAAATTGATTGGCGTTTTCTTGGAATGATTTTTTTTCTAGTAATGTCTGTAATTTTTCTAATAATGAATCTTTGTTTTCAGTATTGTTATTTGCTAATAAGCCGCAGCCTATAGCGGATACTTTTTTAGCGACTTCAAGTTGTTCGATATACTGAGGGATTAATAGTAAAGGTTTGCCTCCGAGTAATGAGTGAACAATAGTGTCATGGCCTGCGTGGCATATGCTGATAGAGCAGCCGTTAATTGCCTCATCAATAGAGTAAGGTAAGGTGCTAAATTCAATATTCTTTGATTGGTATTTTTTTAGTAATTCTTCCGAAATATTAGGTATATATATTTTTATTTCAGCTTTTGTACAGGCTAGGGCATCAAGTAACGCAGGCAGTTTTTTATATGAAGGTTTTAAATATGCAAATATACGCGGGCTATCTGTCTTCCAAGTGGCGGGTATGCCAGTACTCTTATTAGTTAATGCGCCAACGTATTCTGCTCCCTCTCTATTCTTGTAACAGTCTAATTCAGAATAGGTTGTCAGTAATTGCCTGACATTTTTAAATATGTCGAAGATTTTTTCTATAGGTGTTAAGCCTTCTCTGGATAGAGCATGATTAATAGTGTTGAGTACAGTTATATCTGACTTTAGTCGTTGCTCTTTGCTTATTTGCTGTGTCGTAGAAAAGCATGGCATGGGAGATTCGTCTGGATGGATGAAAAAACCTGTTCCCAATTCTATTTTAGGTATGTTGAATGTTTGGCTTGCGAGTAAAGCCGTAGGTGAATAATCATAAATAATGAGATCTGGGCTTATCATCTCTAATAGTGATTTCCAAGCTTTAATTAGATAGCTGAGTGTCTGTTCATCAGCATAGCCATTACACAACAGTATTTCAGAAAATGTTAAAGGGTTTCTTGATGTTGAAGTTTGTTGATGGTGCAGCGGTGCTTGGAAAAATTGATAAGGCGTATGTGTACCAAAAACCTTTTGTGCTAAATGAAGTTCTCTGAAAATGAAAATAACTTCATGTCCACGTTGATGAAGTTCGCCGGCTAATCCCGCAAGGCGAGAAAGGTGGCCTAGGTTGCCACCTAATTCCCATGTGCAAACAATACGGGCCATTTATATGGCCCGTAAGTAATGGGGTGAGAGCTTGGTTTTAATTAGAATTCCCATCGGGCTCCTAAGCTAACATCATACAAATCTAAGTCATCACGTGATAAATCGACTTCATATAGTATATATGTAGAAAAGCCACCTTTAAATACAGCACTTAAGCCTAAACCTGCATTAAAGTAGCTGTTATCAATGTCGTCAGTATCGATACTAAAGTTTGTCTTGGTTGGGTCTCCAATAAAGCTTGCGGATACTTGTCTGCCATCATCTTCATATTGACGTTCCCAGTCGAGTGATATTTGAGGAGATATGACGGCTGCTGCAGTATTAATTGTCCAGCCAAGCTCTATACCAAGGTTGGTAGTGAGCGATTCTAAATCTTGCTCAGCTACATCAAGCAAGACACCGCTTGAGCCTGAAGAGGTTTCTTCAAATCCATCAATGCTTGCATCGATATAATTTAAAGAGCCATACATATGCACAAAATAATTTGAGCGTCGGAAATAATAGCCAGAATTTAAAGCAATACTAATTTCATTACCACTCGTATCGCCATCGGCTACTTGTGATGAGGTGCCAATAGTAATATTCCGCTCTGTTTCATAATCACTATCACCGAAACTAATAATTCCATCAATATAGTAAATGTCTTTGTAATAGTAGCTACTAAATAGACCTAGGCTTATCCCTGATAGTTTGGTTTCACCTTCATCGCCATCAATATCTGCAGATGAGCTGGTATAGCCTAGAGCGCCGCCAACGACGATTTTGTCATTGATTTGATAATCAACACCAGCAAAAAACGAATTTACATCAAAATCGAAATCAGAACTTTCATTGTTGGCATCATGATCACCAGCCTGAATAGATCCACCAAAAAATGTGCCCCATTTACTATGAAGTTCGCCGTCGCCGGCACCAGCGCCAAAAAGTTTACCCAGTTGATTTCCGGATAATTGTTGGCCGTCAATGTTCAACTGCAAGCCAGATATATCTATGCCTCTAAGCCCCTGTCTAATACGGCGCAATTGCTTTGATAAGTTTTGTGTTTGAGCTCTCATTCCTTGCAATGATAGTGTACCCATCGCTGCCAGCTTTTCTGGGCTGAGGCTGTCAAGATCTCTGACCAGTGTTGTACTTGTTTCTAATGTGGCGCAGGCGGCTTGTAGTTCATCTTCTGCACGACCTTTTGTCAGGCTTTCAGTTTCTTCAGGCGTCGATTCACAAACTTCGTCTAGGACAGTTGCAACTGATAATTGTTTTTCATTGAGCCCAGGTGTTTCTGATAAAGAACCTGTTGTTGGTATGTTGGTAGGAGGAGTGCCGCCCTCACCACCTTCTCCGCCATCATTGTCAAGAATATCAATAATAGCTGAGTCACTGTTTATAAAACCACCATAAAATGAGCAATTGTGAGTTACATTGGTTGCAGTGATAATGAAATCTTCGGTATCTTCACTTAGGTTATCATCAATAATTGCAATAGAAATATCATCTTTAGTAGCCCCTCCGCCTTCTCCACCATCGCCAGCATCATATTCAACAGTAAAATCTGTATCAGTTATGGTGAAGTCTGTCCCTTCAGTTGCAGTACTATCACCAGATATCGCCGAGACTGTTCCCGATATTGTACAGTTGCTAAAAGGTCGTGTTTCTAGGTTATCAAAAGTAAGGCCAAAAGTTACAGCTGTATTACCGATACCTTCTGAAACGCTTCTACTGCCGCCAATCGTAAGGTTTGCAGCATTTGCTATACCTGGTGCACCCACAATAATCATGGTGGCAACAGCTGCAGATAATTTTGTTTTTCTTGTTTGTAATTTTTTTGGTGTCGATTCTTTTTTAAATAAAGAGTGTTTGGGATAAAAATCCAACATAATAATCTCCTAGTAAACTATGTCATCCAATTTCCTTGACATAGCGAATGGTCTTTGAAAAGTGTATAAGTGTTAGTTTTTGCTTAAAGTTTTCTGTATTGTTTTACTTGGCCTCCTCTTTTTAATTCATCCAACACTAATGATAATGCTGCTCAAATTATCGGGAGCATGACTTGATAATGCATCATCGAGAAAAGATTGGTTTATTTCCCCAATGTTGTTTTGAGCTATACGCGAGTTAATATCCTCATCGGTAAAGATTTTGTTGATGCCATCACTGCATAGCAAGAAGCGGTCTCCTTCATAAATATAACCACTAACATAGTCGACATGAGGTGGTTCGTTATCTATCCCTATAGCATGCACTAGAGTATTCTCTGCTCGTATTTTTTCTTCATCCGATAATGTTTCAGGCGAGCCACCCTCTGCAAGCATAGCTTCAGCTTCGGTATGGTCATTAGTTAATGCATTCAGTGTGTTGTCTCTTAGTAAATAGCAGCGGCTATCACCGGACCAAAAGCAATGAAAATTATCTGCTTCTAAGGCTAAAACGACAATTGTTGATCCGATTAATGGTTTACCTGCCATTTGTTGTGAGTGCTCAAATATCGATAAATGAGCATTGGTAATAATTTGCCTTATTCTTTCGACAAGGTAATTACCTTTATATTTATCGCAAGCTCGTGAAAGGTGATCGATTAAGCATTGGCTCGCGTAGTCGCCTGCTTCATGTCCACCCATGCCATCGGCAACTGCCCATAGTCCTGCGTCAGCATAACTTAGGATGGCATCTTCATTAGTGGTGCGAACACTACCTACATGGCAGATCGCATGATGTTGAATCGTGGACATTATTAAGCTACTTCCATTTCTTTATTGTCGATAATCATTTCTTCAGACCAGCCCCATTTTTGCCAGTCTCCATCAAGCATCGCTGCGAATTGCCCCGGGTCGGGTAAATTAGTACTAATTGCTAAGCAGCTATCAACAGTCTCGGATCCTTTTGTCCACCATAAACTGTGATTGCCAAAACGTTGTTGGTAAGCTTTAGGGAGCAAGCTTAGTACAAGGTCATTTTTTGATTTTTCTGTTTGGCTAAATAATTGGTTACCTTTAAAGACATGCATCGATGCTTGTGTTGTGTATGCAGGTAAAGCCTCAAATTCAGGTATGGGCAAAGACTCTAGTTCGCCAATCAGGTTGCTGTAAGTTGTTTCATCAGCTAGTGTCATTAATGCTACTTTTTCAGCTGTGTTATACCACTCATCTCCATGCAGATATGCTGACCATATGTCATGATCACCTGTGTGTGCGATAGTGAGAGGGAAGTATCGGCCAACTTCATCGACGCTCGGGATAACAACACCAAGAATAGCTTTTTCATGGGCGACATTGGGCATGATGGCAAAATGCCAAATGGGGCTAATAATATAGCGCTGTAGCCAATCTTCCCCCAGTTGCTCATGACTAATGCTCATCGAAGACTGTAGCCATTTATGCCAGTATTCAATAAAAGACTCAGGTAAATGATGGCTAACAAAATCGGATTGTTGTGGTATTTTTCCGAATAAACCACATAGCTCTTGTTCTGTACTCATAGCTTCGACGGTATCTTAAAGTTTTTAATAGTATTGGTTGTAAATGGGTTAAAGCTACTCTGAGGTACGAGCTGGTATTCAGCGTTGATACCTTTAAGGCTAAACAATACATTTAAGTTATCTGATTGTTGTTGGCTTGTAACCGTCGCATGTTGATCGAGTAAGCGAAACCATGCCCATTCTCCTTCGGTACGAGAACTTACAGGTGTCCCCTTACTTGCTAAAGTGAAAGTGATTTTGGAGTGTTCGGTGGTGTTCCCTGGCCACACCAGTTTTTTGGATCGCAGTGGACCATGATTATAACTTGCCGATTGCCCACCTGTTTCCAGTAATACGCCGGTGGTAATTTTATCTAGTGATAAAGGCTTTAATAAAAATGCGACTTCAGGCGAAGAAGGATTGCTAGAAAAATACATTTTTTGAATAGTATCTGCCCGCTGAAATATTTTTAAGCGAGTATTAGAAATACCAATATTACTTTTCCAGCGCCAATTTCTTCGGCTTTTATCAACAAATGGTTTCAGGTTACTATCAAAATAGTTTTGCATAATGCCTGATGGGCCAAAAAAGGCAATAAAATCACTGAGTTTAATATCTTGTGAACTGCTGACATCAACGGGGTAACGTCCTTTTATTGCTTTATCATAAAAACTAAAAACATCGGTTTTCCAAGTATTATTAACGTGCCCTTTTGCCGCTGCGGCAGTAACAGTGTTGGCATTGCGTGCGATATTATCAAACCAAATGCGGACGTCAGGGTGTGCCTCGCTAACAGATCGCTTGACAATGAGTATGGGGTCAGATCCTGTCTCTGCACTTAAGCTCGCAGAAAAAGCCGCTTCTTTTACATTGCCAGCACTGGCTAAAATATTAAAATGATTGTTTAATTCATTTAGAGAAGATTGCAGTTGCGGTAGCGGTAAACCATCTTCAGTTTGGCCATACTGATTAAAGGAATCAAAGGCTTCTGATACTTGGTGGCCAGGGAGCTTAACTTTTGGGCCCAATGACGCTATAGGTGCTAATCTTTCTAGTCGGCTTTTTTCAGACGATGCAAAGGAATCTGCTAATTTTCCAACGGCTTCTTTTTTCTCGCTCGATACAATTGGCGCTTCACTGAGAGCGGTATTTTTTCTGATAGCTTTTATTACTTTAACTAAAGGTTTTTCTGAGCTGGCAAGTAAACGCAAAACGGCTTGGCCTTGGTTGACACTACTGAAAGACTTTATTCGAATGTCCTGCAATAAATTTGTCCAGTAATTTATGTACTCTTCAAAGTAATAGTCATCAACTCGTGTAGTAATTTCCTTTATTTTTTCATCAGATAAGTCTGTTGGTAAGCTGTCCCCATAGATCCATTGTTCACTTGCTAAACGTTCAGCTAGTTTTTTGTTCTGAATATTGTAGGCAGCGTGAAAACCATTGTATGTAAATAAATTAGGAATGCCTGCTGATAAAGGTTGGCCACTTTTCCGATAGAAAATATAGTCACCTTTTTTTCCTAATATATCACTCAGTTTGAATTCTCCGGGGTTATTCTTTTGGTAATCATTTTTGAGTCTGCGATATAAGCGCAAATCTAAAGGGGTTAAGACAAGTAGTTCCCTGGCTTCGTCAACTAATGGCTGGTTGATGGGTGCAGGTGATACATTTTGATCAAGCGCCGTTGTTAAATGACCAATTAAGTGATCTCGAAGTACTTGGTTTTCACTGCCCGCTACTTCTCTTTGTAACAGTATGTTAGTCCATATTAAAAAAGTATCTCTATCCATTTTTTCTGGATTGTAGAGCATTAAATAAAATTTTAAAGCTTCATACAGGTGCTCATCATTTTTTGCTGTTGAAAGCTGGTTGGCTAATAATTTGCCAATATCTTCCATCATAAAAGCATGAAGTGCTTTCTTGTAGGTAATCGAGGCTTCTGATCCAAGTTTATGGCCTTGGTAGAGTCCTGCTCCTTGCTGTAAAGGATAATCCTCGCTACCTTCGGCAAAGCCTGTGCTTAAATCGCGTAAATGGTTTAAACCATTAGCGAGTGATAACCAGTTTCGAGCATCGATTAAGCCGCCATCAGTTTCGGTAATATAGGCATTAATTTCTGTTTGTAGCTGGCCAATATATTCTTTGTTAAGAGAGAGACTATTTTGCCATATTACTATAGTTGCTATAAATGCGATAACGCTAGCGCTTGTTAGTGACCAAAAGGTCCATTGAAAACGCCTTCGGGATTTTGAGTTAATATTGGCTAGATTGGCTTCTTTAAAAATTACCTTTTTTAGCAGGTCATGAATAAAGAATGTTTTGGGTTCACTGGTCACATGATCAATAGGGTCGTTGAGTTTTTCTGTCGGTAAACTACCGGAAACCCATTGAGATGACATGTTGGACTGAGTGCTACTAATAAAATATAGGCCTCTAATGATAAGAGGTGTTTCAAACTGGTTGGGTGTAAAAATATTGTTTAAAAACTCAAATAATAATGGTTTCATCGCATTCATTTGATGCGGGAATTGGTGAATTAGGTTGCGTCTGTTTTGTGCTTTTTCGTGATCGAGTAAATAGAGAACTCGATTACTTACGCTTTCCATAAGATTTGAATATTCTGTATCAAAATATTCTCTAAAATCGTTGTCGCGTTCTATTTTTTTATTCGGTAAGTTAAATCCCCATACTTGGTCACGATCTTCCTGCTCCATGTCATCGAAGAATGTCGTGAAGCCGGCAATAGTATCTGTTTTTGTCAAAATGACATAAACAGGAAGTTCCATGTTGAGTTGATGGTTAAGCTCTTGAATACGTTGCTTTATGGCTGTCGCATGTAAGCTTTTTTGTGTGTTTGTTTTGGTCAATATATCTTGTACGCTGATGGTAATGATAATACCGTTCAATGGGCGTTTGGGCCGACCTTTTTTAAGGATATTTAGAAAGCTAATCCATGATTTGGAATCTGATTTTTTAGTGTCTTCTTGTGAAGTGTAGCGACCTGCGGTATCAATCATGATAGCTTCGTTAGTAAACCACCAATCACAATAACGTGTGCCACCCGCACCTTGAATAGGCTCGTTGCCAAATTTACTGTGTAGAGGGAACTGTAGGCCGGAATTTTTTAATGCAGTGGTCTTTCCTGAACCCGGTAAGCCAATAATAATGTACCAAGGCAACATATAAATTTTGCCTTTTTTTCCATACTTCGCGGATTGAAGCGTTTTAAGGGCATCATTAAAGCGTTCAGCAAGAATAGCTTCATCCGGATTTTTAGTTTCAATACTGATTTTTTTATTGTTTTCAACAATCTCTTTGGTGATTTCCTTATCTTGTTTATTGCTTTTTTTATTATTGCGTAAATTATTTAAGCCCCATGCAATCAGAAGTACAAAGATACAAGCCAGCCTAACGATATCTGATTCTAAGGGTTTATATTCTGCTATAGCAATTAAAGGCCCGATAAACCAGATTATCAAGGTTAATAAAATAATGACAATCAGGGATAAAAACCATGGTTGTAGTATAAATTGGAAAAATCTTCTCATGTTGAAATTCGCTTTCTTTCAAGCGTCCGTTTCTTTATGTTTTGTTAGGTTATGAAGCGATAGTATTTTTATTTACTCTTCGTTGTAAAAAAGTTCTATGGCTACTCGGCGATTTTGTGCTCTACCTTCTATCGTTGTATTTTCTGCTACCGGTTCGCTGTCACCTCTACCTTCGGGTAAGAGCCTTGCTTTAAGGTCGGCTGATGCACTCATGTATTTACCAACAGCACTTGCCCTTGCCAGTGATAAGTGCCAGTTTGAAGGGTAGCGAGCTGTCCTGATCGCTATGTTATCGGTATGACCGGAGACAATAATGCGCCCCGCTAGCGATTCCATTGCTTTAGATATCTTGTCAAGGATAGGATGAAACGCGGCATTAATATCAGCACTACCCGATGAGAATAATTCGTTCGAATGAAGTACTACGGCACTACGATTATGATAGTCATTGACTGAAAGAACGCCGCGATCAATTTCCTGCTGAAGGAGTTGTCGTAAAAAGAGTATTTCTTTACGTATTTGTCCTTCTGGAAGAGACTCTTCTCTCTGAATAGGTATTAGGCTTGCCAGTTCAGTAACAACAGTATCGGATTGCTTGTTAAGTTCCAGTAGCCAATGATTATAAAAGCCAAAAGACGCAAGGATAAGCGTCGCTGCTAACAGCCAAATCGGCAGAAAGCTATAAAGCTTACTTTTTTCTGTCGCGATGGGCTGGGCATTACTTGATAGTTGCCGCTTAAAGCGATTCCTATTTTTAATTAATAATTGATAAGTATTTGCGCGGATTTTTTCGGCCTTCATTTGGCCATGCTTATCAATCCTCATTTTACCAAGAAAGCCTAATGATAAGCACATATATAATAGTTCTATCA
Organism: Cellvibrionaceae bacterium; assembly: GCA_050633825.1. GTDB lineage: Bacteria > Pseudomonadota > Gammaproteobacteria > Pseudomonadales > Cellvibrionaceae > CANLBN01. The sequence goes on from JBOEHG010000013.1 coordinate 39,221, forward strand.
GATCATAATGCTTAACATCTGCTGTCACTTCATTGTCGAGGATTTTATAAAAATTTTCACCACCATAAGTTTCTTGATGGAATAAACTTAATAAAGGCTTTTGGCTCCAAGCGCTATTCTCTCCCCACGGTGTGTTTAGAATGGCTTCATCGATAGATGCACATAAAGCATATGAAGCTTTTTTAACAATATCTTGATCATTGTTTTTTCGAGCACTATTGGTAAATTTGGTCACAAGTCGGCTGATATGCTGACGTAGTTCTTCTATCTTAATTGAACCATCAAGCTGTTTTAGCTGAGAAATAATCGACAGAAGAGGCGAGGCTTCTTTGACTAACTCAGGTAAGCCAGGTAAATCATAAATCGACAGTTGTTGAATGGTATTAATACCTTGACGGCGCCCACGGCCAGCTAGTTGTGTTTTATCATCTGTTGCTGGCGAAAAGGATGCGGGTCCATTATTTTTCCTGCGTGGTGTAATAATTGTTTTGTCGGCATCGACATTATTTCCCGCAGGCCTTGGTTTAATAACCGTTCTGTCATCCGAAGGCGCTGGTGCTTGTCCAGGCCTAGGTTTTATGATGGTTTTATCTGAATCACTCATTATGATCTAATTGCCCAAAACTCAACATCGAGTTCGGGTAGCTCCCCTGCAATGTGAAAGGCAAATCCTGCCGATTTCTTAAGGTTTTTCCAGTGTTCACTGGCATCGTCTAATTCAAAATAGACATAACCCGCATGATAGGTGATTTCGCGCGGGGCCATCGGTAAGGTGTTGATGGTGACGCCGGTAAGCTGGTTGTTGACTAAGTCTCTAATGGTATCGACAGAACCAATTTTTAAATGATCGGGTAAATATGATTTAAGTTCTGTTGTAGGCATTTTAGATTTAATCGCAAGAATAAATCGTGTCCCTTCCAATAGGCTTCTATCAGAGATGGGTGAGACATAGATCCCATATTGTCGTTTTTCTATTGGCAGTGAAATAGCGGTTTGTTCTAGAACAGCACTTAAATGCATATTGATATTTTGTATCAATGGGTGAAAACATGTATACAAGTCATCATGCTGGTAAGTGGGCACCGATAGGGCTCTTTTAGCAACAGTTGTAAATGTGGCTAATTCTCCCATTAAACCAAGTAGCTCATAAAATAATGCTTCGGGATGAACGGTATGAGCAATATTAGTGAGATGCTGCAACCTAGGTTCATAACGATTGATTAACTGTAATAGCATAAAATCAGCTATAGCAGATGAGCCGCCACTATTAGCGGCACTTTGGAAACGTGCTGATAACGCATTGCCTCGTTGTTCTAGTAGACCATTAATGTTGTCTAGGTAGTACGCAATGGTTTCGCTGGATTTTATATTGATCACTGGTGGGATAAATGTTTTATCCAAGATGATAGCGTTTTCTGGGGTGACTTCTAATATTTTTGCAATAGGAATATAGGTGAAACCGCCAAGCTCTTCACTTTCTAGCAAGAATCTAAGTTGCAAGCGAGCGGTTTCAATGCGCTCTGTATTTAAGCCGCTGCTGCTATAATCGTACGCATCAGTTTCTTCAAGCTTGTATCGGCCAATTTGTTGGTTGGCGGTGTCTGTTGTTAAAAATTGATAGCCTGGTTGATATGTTGGTAGTGCCAAGTAAATAAATTGATTTTTTATGTGCCCTGGTATTTCCAGAGGTAATGGTTGATTAGCATTAATCAAATTATCAAAAGGGCAGCCGTCAGGCATAATGCCTTTGACATTTAGTAATGAAAATTTCTTTTCATTAAGATGTGCTTGGTTTATTTCTAATTGAGTAAAGCCGTAGATGAAAGGCTTTATTGCCGATGATCTTTGTTCAAGGGTGTATTCAAAATACCGCTCTTGCTGTTGAAAATGGTGAGGGTATAAGTATTGGCTTTCTAGCCATGCAATTTTATTTGTTAACGACATTGTTAAATCCTGTTAGTCGAATTTTAGCTTCTTTGAACGGAGGTTTTCGATACTATCTTTTGTTTCATTGACTTTGTCGACACTATCTTGACCTTTTTTAATCGTATCTTTGCCGCTTTCGATGGTGTCTTTACCTTTTTTTAAGTTATCTTTCGTAGAGGGGCTTTTTTTAAGCTTGCCCTCTTTAATCTCCTTTTCGGAAATACTTATATGATGGTTATAGTGTCCATGAGGTTTAACCTCGTAAATATGTTTCCAGCGTGCGTTATCGATATCAATAAAACTAGCGGTAATAGCGATAAAACCTACTTTTTTATTAAGCTGTACCGTATGCTCTACTTTTTCTCCAGGCTGGATGGTGTACTCAACTTCCGAGAGTAATTGGTCACTCAACAAGGTTTTAGCGCTATAAAATGCACGATCAAAGTCTAAATTGTCAAATGTGGAACGAGAGCTCAATTCGTAAATTTTAACTTGTATTGGTGATGGCCTGTTTTTACCATCAGGGTTTACGTTAGCTGCTGTTTCTATGTTGATTTCATCGTAGGGTTTCCACACTTTTGCGGTTACTTTCGCCGCTGTAGTGCATGCTTGTACCTGTGTCAGCATAAAAAATAAAAATATGTAAAAAGTTCTATTTGTAATCATTTTTTCTTCTTAAGTAATTGTCGGTCTTCAATTCTTTTTTTGTGTAACTCTTTGATATTCTCTTCAAAATGCAGTTGTATTGTCTTTTTGAAAGACATGCATTTTTGGCTCCAGCGGTTTTTGTAAATTTCCCACTTTCCTATACTGGGTACTAGTTTTTCTGCTAAGTTGTTATTTTTTTCTTTATAAATTTTTTCTACCGAAAATGGAGAAAGCTCTTCTCTAAAAGAATCGATAGATTTGTTAAAGCTTTTATAGATAACTGCTTGGTCTTCCATGATTTCCTTTTGGCATTTTAGGACTTCTAAAGGAAATTCTGCATGGGTTTTTCTATTGCCCGCGATCATCTCTTTTAAAAATTCATCTGCAGTATTGAAGTCTGCTAAAGATGAGTAATTCATGTTCTTTAGCATTTTGTTTTCGCTATAACATAGCTTGGACTTTATGTTATCAACGTGATCTCTTTGTTTTATCATCCCCGCTACAGAGGCGCGCAGGCAGCGACCAATGGCAAGCATTTTTTCGGGAGATAGATCGTTAGTTTCTGCGCTTTTTGTGATGCCCAAGCCTTTCAGTAAGCTATTGATAAGCTCTGAGTCTTGCTGGGAAAACTCCATCGATTTTTTTAGGCTCGATGGAACATTAGTCTCATGTTTAGTGCTTTTGGGTTTTAGGGTCATATCCCAGTCTTTGGGTATGACCGAATGGGGTGGCGCAAAGCTCTCATTTACACTGCCCAGAGGGGATCCTTCATTGCTTTTTTGAGAGAAGTTTTCATTCGGTGGAGATGTTCTCCGTTTAGCAGGGACGTGATTGAGTTTGCTTTGCCGAGCCTCTGTTTTAGCGACATTTACTTTGGGCTTGTGTTGAGCATTGAGTCGATTAAAGCCGTCTTTATCTTTAATGCGGAACTTTAGTTGGTATTCCCCCAGCCTAATAATATCGTCATTGGATATATCTATAGACCTTCCATTTCCTATAGGTTCTTCCTCTTTGTTCAGGTAGGTGCCATTGGCGCTGATGTCAGTGATGGTGTAATGGGAGCCTATTTTGGATATTCTCGCGTGATGTCGAGAGATGATCTTTTCTTCACAGGGGAGTACGACATCGCAACTCGATTCCCGGCCAATAAGGATGTAATCGGCATCACTGAAGGATACTTCCTTTTTGGAGGGGGCAGGAGCAGAGTCAGGTTTCCTGAGGTATTGAAATTGAATATCCATTGTTTCGTTTTAAAGTCCTGTCACGTCTGTTGTTTCCAACTGCGCATATATCCTTTCCATTGCACTGACAAATTCCTTTCTGCTTAATTATTAGCATTTTGCCGAAATTTACCATATTGGGAGAAATGTTGCTCGGACATTTTAGAAAAATGAGATCTACATCATGCTCGCTAATCTTTGTAAATGGATGGGGAAGAGCTAGGGGCATTAATAGTTAAGTTATGGCCGTCGCTGGTTTCTTGGCATGCTTTGCTGTGCTAAAGCGGGGTGAAAATATAAAATTTGTCGTGTAAAACTACTCTATTACGCTGAAAAATATGCTATGAAGCTTTCCGAGGAATGCTCAGTTTTCGCTTTATTTTAGCTCTTCGTTCAAAGATGTGATCAGGTTCATAAAAAAACAGTGCGCGGGTGTTATATTATCGCACTGTTAGCTTGGTACATCATTTTTCGATGGCTCTTAGCTGGTTGGTAAGGAAAAAAAATAGTAATAACCCTGTAGTGGTTGTATCAATAGTAGTAACTTTTGGTTGGTCTATCTCAACCTTACCTGATTTGTTCACCCCACTTGTATGTTGTAGGTATGGAAGCATTACAATCACCTGAAGGACGTTTGAAGTTCGATTCTTCAGAAAAATACACAGCCATTGGCTTCTCGCCGAGGTTCTCTGTTCAGAGCCAAATTGCTGAGGGCGGTACTAGTGCGTTGTATCTTGCCAAGGATACCCTGCTAAATTCTTCTCTTGTTGTACTCAAGAATATTAACTCAAGCCTGCTGCGCTCTGCGGCGACTCAGGATATCGCTTCTCGCGAAGTTGCTATTGCGAAACAGTTATCCCACCCTAATTTAATTAAAATCTATGATATTCGTCGTAGTAAAAAGGTGGACTATATTGTCATGGAGTATCTGCCGGGAAGCTCGCTCAAAGATTTGTTGTCCCGGAGAAGTCGCTTAGACTACGCGTCCGCTATGACCGTGTTGCGTCAACTGGTGTCAGTGCTGAATTATTTGCATCGCCAAGGTGTGGTGCATTCAGACGTTAAGCCAAGCAATATAATTGTTACAAATGCTGGTGATGTTAAGCTTATTGATTTGGCTAATTGTCGTAGAGATGCCAATAACCCTGCGCCTGAAGTACAGATTACCGGGAATCACTTTTTTGGCTATTCGCTTGATTATTCAAGTCCGCAGGTTATTTCTGATAAGCCCGCAACAACCAGTGACGATGTTTTTTCTCTGTCCTGCGTGCTTTATGAGCTGATGGCGGGTAAATCACCGATTCCATCGGAGAAGCAGTCTACTGACATGTCTTTATCTTCGGTGGCTAAGCCTAAGTCGATTAATTATTTGCAGTGGGCTGTATTAAAGAGGGGTATGTCGGCGGATCATCGTAAGCGATATTCATCGGTTGCGCAGTTCTACAGACGCTTTACCTTGGCTAAATATGTCACTCCTATCGCTCTTTCCTCCGTATTGTTTTTTGCTTTGGCGGCTTTTGCTGTAATGAATATAGGACCGCCTACAGATCATCTAAATAATGATTTATCTATTCAAAACGCAGCATATGAGCAGCAGCTGTCCGTTGAGAAAACGATTTCAGTTATTTTGTCTGAAAAGCCAATGGAAAGATATCGCTCTTTGGGTCAGCTGGAGGTATTTCCTCCTTTGCTGCGTGAAGGCGCTCTGTCAGAGCTTTATAAAGATGTCGTTATGCCGATTGTAGGTTATGTGGAAAGTGCGATACTTGTGCAAAAAGGTATTCCTGATTTTGATGTATTACACAGTTACTTAGATGAAATATTGGTATTCTATCCTCGCTCTAAAGATCTGGCGTCATTAAAAAACACATTGTTCGAAGAGCAGAGAATGCTTGTTGACGGTTTGTCTGTTCAGTTATCCGAAATCATTTCTGGTGACCGTTATACTGCAATTCAGGGTGGAGAAGTAAATCGCCTCGTTGGTCAATTGGCTGATCTGGGCGTTTCTGTAAAAGGGGGTTTTCTCCAGGCTGGTTATGGAGAGTCTTATGCTGGCTATGTTAGCAAGGCACTTACCGCTAATAATTGGGCTGCTATAGCTGACGCACATGATTTTGCTTCAGTTGTAGGAAGATACTTGCCCGAATTTAATGTCACTTGGAAGAGTGTTGACAATAATTTGCTTCGCTCTTCTCGTGAGTTTTCAAATTATGTAAACAGTGGTGATCAAAGTACTGTAGCCTTTCCTGAAGATGCTGTTGCTTATTTATCGCAAAAAGAGTGGAAGAGTTTGCAAAATGCTATTAAACGCTCCTGGTATAATAAAGATATCAGCGTGCGTGTTGATGAGCTACTTGCATTGAAGGTGCAATATAAAATGCCTGTAGATTCGCCACTTTATCAAAAGATGGTGAAAGTGCTTAATAATAAGATTAATCAAAAAATTAAGTTTCATAAAACAAAAAGCCAAAGGGTTTCGGCTAAAAATTTAGCTGATTTATCAAAGAAACTTATATAGCCAATATTAAGGATTATAAATTGGACCAGTGTATTACAGATGACGATATAGCAAAGTTCTTAGCGCCCATTTCGGGTGATCAGCCAGCGGTGGGTGATCTGCGTGAAAATATTGCACCTGACTCTAGCTATCAAATTCTTCGAAATGCTCGAACGACAGCCAGAAATGATGAGCGCGCTGCGCAAAATGAAGGCAATACTTCACCTATTAATGCGGCTGACTGGTCGATTATCCTTAATCAGATGCCAGAGGTCCTTACTCAGCAAAGTAAGGATATTGAATTAACAGCTTGGTATATTGAAGCGCTTACCCGTAATTTTGGTTTTAAGGGGCTCGCTAAAGGTTTTTCGCTGGCGCGCCAATTAATTGAGTCGTATGGCGATCAACTTTATCCGCAGCCAGATGAAGATGGCGTTATCTCTCAGCTTTCTTCATTGGCTGGTTTAAATGGTTTTGGTAGTGAAGGTGCTTTGATTTATCCAATTAAAGCAATTCATATTACTGAGGGGGATGTGCCGGGCCCTTTGGCTGTCTGGCAGTGTGAGCAAGTCCTCGAAGCCGATCGTATCACCGACGTTGAAAAGCGCGAGGCACGATTTAGGCAAAATGGTATTACGCGCGCGCAGCTAGATGATGTTTTAGCAGAAACAGAAACTTCATTTTTGCAAAGCGTAAGAGATGAAATACAGCTTGCAATTGATGAATATAAGCAATACCAGCAAGTGCTTGATGAATATAGTAAGGATGATCCGTTGCCGACAGGACAGATACGGGACGCACTTGAAAATAGTATGAAAGTGCTTTCGTATATTGCTGGTGATCGATTGATTACTCAACCCGCAGTGGAGGCAGGTTCTGTGGAAGCTAAAGAAAAATCAGGCGGTGCAGCTAAGGTTGTAACTGATGGCCCTATTGCTGATCGTGAAGATGCTTTGCAGCGTTTGCGTGAAGTTGCTACTTATTTTAGGCGTGCCGAACCGCATTCGCCGATATCTTATTCTATTGAACAAGCAATTCGGTGGAGTGGTCTGCCTTTGACTGACCTAATCAAAGAGTTAATTCCAGATGATTCTGCAAGAACACGTTATCAGCACTTATCGGGTATTGGCGCTATAAAACCCGAAAAAACTTAACACTAATTTTTTAAATACTAATCACTAACTAACGGAGCCACCCTATGGAAAGTATACATAAAAAACTCAACCGCGTTCGCAAGCCTCGCGTTCACATCAGTTATGATGTTGAGACCGAAGGCGCCACACTTAAAAAAGAACTGCCTTTTGTTGTTGGCGTGATGGGCGATTTTTCTGGTGATTCAACTGTACCTTTAAAATCATTAAAAGATCGTCGATTTGTTCAAATCGACCGTGACAATTTTGATGAAGTTTTAAAAAGTATGACACCGGGTTTAAATATTAAGGTGAAAAACACCTTGAAAAATGATGGCTCTGAATTTGCTGTTGATTTAAAGTTTGAATCAATGAAAGACTTTGAGCCTGCTGCAATTGTTGATCAAATTGAGCCATTAAAGAAATTATTAGAAACGCGTAATAAACTACGTGACTTATCGACTAAAGCTGACCGTTCGGAAGAATTAGAAAATATTCTTGAGCGTGTTTTAAATAATGAAGCAGACTTAAGCGAATTAGCTAAAGCTGTTGACGCAGAAAAAGAGGAGGCGTAATCATGAGTGAAGCAGTGGAACAAGCACAAGGTGAAGAGCAGGTCGAATCCGTAAGTTTGCTGGATCAGGCGATACAGGCAACTAAACAAACTGATAGTGAAGAAGCGCAAGCCTTATTAAAGACGTTAACTGAAGAAGCTATGAAGGGTACTGTTACCTGGAATAAGAATCTAATGGTAACCTTTAAAAAAGCGATTGCGACGATTGATGCTGCGATTAGTGAGCAGCTGCGTGAAGTAATGCACAATGATCGTTTCCAGACATTAGAAGGTTCTTGGCGTGGAGCTCACTATTTAGTGATGAACTCTGAAACAAGCAAAACATTAAAATTAAAAATGTTTAATGTGAGCAAAAAAGAATTAGCTAAAGACTTGTCGCGTGCGGTTGAATTTGACCAAAGTCAGACCTTCAAAAAATTGTATGAGAATGAGTTTGGCTCTCCCGGTGGTGAACCTTATGGTGCCTTGGTAGGTGATTATCAATTCTCTAACCATCCAGATGACATTGAATTGCTTAGCAATATGTCCAATGTTTCTGCAGCGGCATTCTGCCCATTCCTAACGGCATCAAGCCCAGATTTCTTTGGTTTTGATGATTGGTCGGAGCTTTCTAAGCCTCGTGATTTGGCTAAGATTTTTGATTCGGCAGAATATGTTAAATGGCGTTCTTTCCGTGAATCTGATGATTCTCGTTTTGTTACAATGGCGATGCCCCGTACGCTTTCTCGTATGCCTTACGGTGAAGATACCAAGCCAATTGAAGAATTTTCTTATGAAGAGTTTGCGGGTATTGAAAAGCCTGAGTCTGAAAATTATTGCTGGTCTAGCGCAGCCTATGTGTTAGGCGCACGTATGACGAACGCTTTTGCTCAATATGGTTGGTGTACTGCTATTCGTGGCGCAGAAGGTGGCGGTCGTGTAGATGATCTGCCAGTTCACTTGACGACAACAGATGATGGTGATGTTGACATGCAGTGTCCAACTGAAATTGCTATTACAGATCGTCGTGAAGCAGAATTAAGTGGTCTTGGTTTTATGCCTCTATCTCACTATAAAAATACTGATTACGCAGTATTCTTTGGTGGTCAGACAACACAGAAGCCAGCGATTTATGATAATCATGATGCCACTGCAAATGCGGCAATTTCTTCTCGCTTGCCTTACATTATGGCAACTTCGCGTATTGCGCATTATTTGAAAGTAATGGCTCGTGATAAAATCGGTAGCTTTATGGAAGCTGAAGATATGCAGCAATGGTTGAACCGTTGGATTAACAATTATGTTAATGCCAGTGAAGAAGGTGGTCAGGATATGCGTGCTCAGTATCCTTTGCGCGAAGCGAAGATTCAAGTGCAGCCAGTTCCTGGAAGCCCGGGTTCCTACAGTGCTGTTGCTTGGTTACGTCCATGGTTACAAATGGAAGAGCTAACAACATCATTGCGTATGGTTGCTCGCATTCCAGAAATGAAGTAACACCTCAATTACAACATCAGAGCATTTGCTCTGGTGTTGTATCTCAAAATAAAGATATAGGGATATAACTATGTTCAAACAAAATTTTTCAATCGTTAAATGTGGCGCGATAAAATGTCTGTTAGTTGATCATCGTTTAATAAGACTTGGCGCACAAACCATATTCCTCAAACCTCATAAAATACTCGTAAATAAAATTAAGCTTTGAGTTATCAATGTAAAAATAGCTTGTAATAAAGAATGTTTTGAGCTGTTTTTCCATTGGCATCTTTTAAGAGCCAGACAAGGAAGCAATTTTTAATGATCAGACTAGAGGATAATATCTAAAATGTTAGATATTACATCATACAAAGAAGAAGTTATTGAAACTGAGGTGCAAGAAACTGCTGCGCCCAATGTTGATAGCTTGCTTTCTCAATGCATGGATAGTGCGGGTGATATCCACGTCGATCGATGTGTTAGTGATTGGTTGTATGCCTCTATCGCATCTTCTAAAAATCGTTCTAAAGAACAGCTTCAATATATTGCTCAACAAGCTTTATTGTCTATTAGTAAGGCTATCAATCAGCAGTTAGATGAAATTCTGCATCATCCTCGTTTTAAACAATTAGAAGCTTCTTGGCGTGGTCTGGAATATTTGGCCAATGTTGAAGCTGATTATGATGAGAACTTAACAATTAAAGTTAAGGTCTTAAATGTAGGTTGGAAAGAGTTGGGTAAAGATTTAACGCGAGCAATTGAATTCGATCAAAGCAGTATATTTAAACGAGTCTACAGCGATGAGTTCGATACTCCTGGAGGTGAGCCTTTTGGTGTCTTATTAGGTGATTATGCAGTTACTCATCGTGCCAGACCGGGTAACCCTGCTAATGATGTTGAAGTGATTAAACATATAGCCGATATTGCTACTGCGGCCCTGTGTCCTTTTATTACAGGTGTCGATTCTTCCCTTTTTGGTTTAGATAGCCTTAGGGAGCTAGGTTACCCATTAAATTTATCATCCGTATTTGAGCAAAAAGAATATTTTCAATGGAATAAATTACGTGCCTATGAAGGTACTCGTTTTGTTGGTTTAACCTTGCCAGATATGTTGATGCGCCGCCCCTACAATGATAACAATACCCGCCGAGAAGATTTTTTCTATCGAGAGCGAGCAGAAGATGTCGACAAGGATTTCTTATGGGGTAATTCCTGTTATGCCTTCGGCAGTGTGTTAATAAGAGCTTTTGCTAATACGGGTTGGTTTGCCGATATTCGTGGCGGTGTGCATGACTTTGGCGAGGGTGGTGTAGTCCGTCATCTTAATTATGCAGAACATCGTTTTGAAAAAAATAATATTAGCCCGAGACCAGCGACTATTGCCCAGGTTGATGATTTCCTCGAGCGAGAACTAAGTGACTTGGGTTTTATTCCATTGTGTAGCTATCACAGTGTAGAAAATAGTGTTTTTTATAGTAATAGCTCGCTACATAAATCTGCCGAGTATACATCTGAGATTGCTACCGCAAATGCCAAACTATCTGCAATGATTCAATATATGATGTGCGTTTCTCGGTTTGGGCACTATGTAAAAGTCATTGGGCGAGACAAAATTGGTAGCTTTATTGGCCCGGAAGAGTGTCAACGAGTTTTTCAAAATTGGTTAAATCAATATACAACATCGAGTGAAACTAACTCCTCTGAATTAAAAGCTCGATACCCCTTAAGTATGAGTAAAGTAGAAGTTAAAGAGAAAATTGGGAGCCCTGGTTATTACAGTTGTGTGATGCATTTGCAGCCCCATTTTCAATTGGATCAATTGGTTTCATCTATCAAATTAATTACAGAACTTGCAGTCGGAACGACAACCGCTCCTGCACCCACGTTATAAAATAATTTACAAGAGGTTAATTATTATGTCATCACTTAGCGCAGAAGAATATTTTCAACAAGGAAAATTAGATTTAGCTATGTCCGCTGCTGCCGAACAGGTTAGGGATAATCCCGATGATGAGCAAGTGCGTACTTTTTTTGTAGAGTTACTTTGTGTCAAAGGCGAATACGAACGTGCTGATGCACAGTTGAACGCTTTAATGACATTAAAGCCAGACCTTGCTTTGGCTGTGGCAACTTGGAGGCAGTTAATTCATGCTGCACAAATACGATCTGACGTTTATCAGTTAAAGGCCAAGCCGGAAGTAATTGATACGCCAACAGACTCGATTAAAAATGCATTGGATATCCTAGTCGCTTTAGATGAAAAAGATGAAGACCGGATTTCTCAACTAGTTGAAAATATCGATGATGATAAAAAAGTAAGTCAATTCTTAGTCAATAATGATGGGCCAGCATTACTACGTGATTTGGACGACATAACGGCTAATATTTTTGAGTTGTTGGGTACAAATGGTAAATACTTTTGGGTTGATTTTTCACAGGTTGTAGAAATTGAATTCTCAAAACCCACCCGCATTTTAGATGTGCTATGGCGTAAGGCAAATATTGTTCTAACAAATGGTACTGAAGGCGAAGTTTACTTGCCAACAACCTATCCTATGCTGTCGGATGATGACGCTGCCCTTGGTAAGAAAACAGAATGGCAGCAGTCTTTCTCACTTTATCAGGGTATTGGTTTGAAAACCTGGTTATACGGCGACAATGAGTTGACGATTAATGAAATAGATTCATTAAAAAACATGGCTCATAGCACGGATGATGCGGTCAAAAATGAGGTCGCAGAAGGTTAATTTATATGGCTAGGGTTAAAACAGACCAGCCAGCTTTACCATCATTGCTGGATCGACTTATTGATGAGGATCCCGATAGTTATATAACGGCGCCGAAGACCTACGGCGTCTTATTGAGTGATATAAAAGCCAGCATTCGCCGTGATTTAGAGTGCTTGCTCAATACTCGGTTATATCGTCAGGAGGTACCGGAAAAATTTGAAGAATTGGATGTTTCTATTGTCAATTATGGTCTTCCCGACTTCAGTGTTATTCAATTGGGTTCTGATGAGGGTAAGGAAAAATTTAGAAATAAAGTTCAGCATATTATAGAAAAGTTTGAGCCTAGGTTTAGGCGAGTTGTTGTTGAATTAGAGCAAATTGGTGAAGAGTATGAAAGGACACTGTATTTGAAAATTTCTGCTGTATTAATGATTGACCCAGATCCTATTCCGTTGCTATTTGATTCGCGAGTAAAAACAATGGATAAGGCTGTACGCCTGAGAGAAATTAATCATGGATGACGTTTTATTATCCTATTACAATCGTGAGCTCAATTATGTGCGTAAATTAGGCGCAGAGTTCTCTGAAAAATACCCTAAGATTGCAGGACGCCTACGCTTAGATAAAGAGGTTGTTGAAGACCCACATGTTTCACGCCTTATTGAATCGTTTGCTTTTTTAACGGCTCGTATCCGGCATTCTCTTGATGATAGCTTTCCTGAGTTAACAGAAGCATTGATGGGGATACTCTACCCTGATTATCATGCGCCGCTGCCATCAATGAGTATTACTCAGTTTAATTTGTTGCCGCACTTGTTTCAGAAAATGACAATCCCAAAAGGAGAATCATTAAGGGTAGAAACTGCATCGGGCGATTCATGTTATTACAAAACTTGTCATGATGTTTCCGTATTACCTATAGAAATTAATAGCTGCTCACTTTATAACTTACCCGTTAAAGCACCTTCTTTACCGGATGATATTCAGCGATCGAAAACAATACAGTCGCTCTTGAAATTGAAAATATCACCCTCTGAAGAAGAAGGCGGTTTTGATGTTGATGATGATAAGCTGAGGATGTATATCAATGCACAGCCTAATATAGCGTTTAAACTTCGTGAATATTTGTCAAACAATGTGATCGGCATTTCTATTGCAAGGGATGCGTTTGATGAAGCTCCTTTATTTTTATCGCCAGATGTGATTCTATCTTGTGGCTTTAGTGATGAAGAGTCTGTAATTGACTTTGATGGTCGTGCCTCGTCAGCACATCAGTTGTTAACAGAATACTTTTTACTTCCTCAAAAATTTTTATTCTTTGAATTAACAGGTATTAAAGAAAGTTGGGATAAATATAGTGAAGGTTTTGATGTCTATATTTATTTTGATGAAACCAATATGGAGTTAATAAGAGGTGTCGATGACAGTACATTGTTATTAGGCTGTGTTCCTGTTGTTAATTTATTTGATAGCGGTAGTGAGCCTATACAAGCTTCTGAGATTAATAGCGAAGTGATGTTGCATGTGTCTGATCAATATACTCGCTCCGCTGATGTTCATCGAATTAAAGACGTTTATGCTATTAATGCTCAAGGTGAACGACAAGAAATACTACCTTTCTATGGTAGTCATATTACTAATGATGAAGATGCTATTTATTGGTCGGTGCGCCGTGAAAACTCATCATGGCAGCATGGGATTGTTAGTCATGGTACGGATAGTTACCTGAACTTTGTTGATAAAGACTATAAAGTAGTATCGCCGGATAGTGACTGGATTATTAACGCAAATTTATCTTGTACTAATAGAGATCTTCCCAACACGCTACCATTTGGCCCTAATCAGCCAAGTATTTATTTTATGGAAGGCGGTGCAGGCCTTAGAATTAATTGTTTAACACCGCCAACACCCACCATACAGCCTAAGTTGAATGAGGCAACCCGTTGGCAACTGGTTACTCAATTGTCGCTACAGCATTTCTCAAATGAAGATGGTTTGCTGAAGTTAAAGGAAACATTGCGTTTATATAATTTTAATGATTCTAAAGATGTCTCATCGCTTATTGATGGTATGACAAGTTTAGATTCAGAAGTAATAACTGCTAGAGTGATGGATAATGGACGATCTGCAATGTGTCAGGGTACACATTTCATTCTGACCTGTGATGAAAGCTTTTATACGGGGAGTAGTTTGTATTTGTTTGGTCTTGTAATGGATGAATTTTTATCTCAATTTTGTGCTATCAATACATTTACTCAGCTTTCGATCAAAACAACTAAGAATTTTAGAATTGAGCTGGAATGGCCGCCGAGGACTGGATGTCAACCCTTAATTTAAAGAATCAATATGATGGTCAGCTAGAAAGGGAAGATTTTTTTTCCCTTGTTCGTCAATATGAGCGTAATCACGCTTATGATAGTAAGCAGATGGGTGTTGCTTGTTCTAAGATTGGTGAAGATGGGCCGCCCACTAATGAAGTTATCCGGTTTAAATCGGTTAGTTCATTAGGTTTTAGTCTAGATGCTATTCGTAATGTAAATCTAGACCCGGACAAGCCAGATCATTATGAATTACTTGTGAGTTTTATGGGCTTGCTAGGTTCTACGGGTGTACTTCCTCAGCATTATATAAAACTATCTCTTGAGCGAATTAAACACGGCGATTATGCCCTGTCAGAGTTTATAGGGTTGTTTGAACATCGATTAATTTCTCTTTATTACAAAGCGTGGGGGAAATACAAACTACCTGTTCAATATGAGTGTTCTTCACAAGAGGGTGAGGATGACTTCTCAAAAGCCTTAAAAGGCTTCTCTGGTTTTTATCGAGGGAAGGCGCTGCAACTATATTATTCTGGACATTATTCAAAAAATAATAGGCCTTTGTCTAACTTGAAGAAAATGGTCTCGGAATTTCTCGATGCAGAGGTTTTAGTTGAATCTATGGTTGGCCGTTGGCTACCGATTAACAAGCGAGATCGCTGTTTATCCGGTATTAGAGGTAAAAATCATCAACTAGGAGCGGGTGTCATTTTAGGTAAGCGTTATTGGGATATTCAATCAAAAATTATTATCTGTATAAACAATATCACTATGCAGCAATATGAAGCGCTGCAGCCTGATCAAGCGCTTTATAAATTATTAGCATTTGCGGTTAATGCATATGTTCCTACACATATTACCGTCTGTTTTGAATTTAGAGTTAAATCTCATCAGCATGAATTAACGCGAATAGGTAAAGGTTGTCAGTTAGCCAGAAATACATGGTTAATGAGTCACCCCAAAGATATTTTAGTATCAAAAAGATTATTACTTAGAAAATAAATAATTGGAGAAAACTACCATGGAGTTTGACAAGCTAGTTAAACATATGTCATCTGACAGTCGTAACTTATTGGAGAAGTCGGTTGCTTTGGCTTCTTCTCGATCTCATTTTTCAATAGAAATAGAACATTGGTTATTTGAGTTGTTACAGTCTGAAGATAAGGATATAGCCATTATCTTAAGCCACTTTGGCATTAAACAAGATCAGCTATTTACTGATGTTTCAAATAAAATTGAGTTGATTAAAACGGGTAATGATGGTTTTCCAAAAATTGGTCAGGACATAACTCGTTTGTTATTTGAGTCGTGGATGATTGCCTCTTCAGAATACAGTTCACTTGAGATTGCTTCTTGTCATATTCTTCTTGCCGCTGTCGATAATCCTCATCTACGATTGAAAATATTAAAGATATCATCTGAGTTTGAAAAATTAGTCGCAGAAGATATCCGTGAACAATGTGAAACTTTGTTAAAGAAAACTGCGGGTGTGGCACCTGCATCTGGCGCAGAACAAACAGGTCAGGTAACAAAAACACCTGCACTTAATCAGTTTGCTATTAATATGACAGAGCAGGCGCGGTCAGGAAAAATTGACAAAATTCTTGGGCGCGATAATGAAATTAGACAAATGATTGATATCTTATGTCGCCGTAAACAAAATAATCCAATATTGACTGGTGAAGCCGGTGTGGGTAAAACAGCCGTTGTAGAAGGTTTGGCCGAAAGAATGGCGTCGGGTGATGTACCTAATATCTTAAAGGGAACAGAGTTGTATTCACTTGATATGGGGCTTTTACAAGCGGGCGCTGGTGTTAAAGGTGAATTTGAAAATCGTTTGAAGAATGTTATTAAAGAAGTACAAAACTCGGCTACTCCAATCATTATGTTTATTGATGAAGCGCATACAATGATCGGTGCGGGTAATCAGGCCGGTGCTGGTGATGCTGCTAATTTATTAAAGCCTGCTCTTGCTCGTGGCGAATTAAGAACTATTGCTGCAACAACATGGGCTGAATATAAAAAATACTTTGAGACAGATGCCGCACTAACAAGACGTTTTCAGGTAGTTAAAGTTGAAGAGCCTACCGAAGCACTTGCGATTACTATGTTGCGAAGCGTTGCTCCCACATTAGAGAAGCATCACGAGATTACTATTTTAGATGAAGCGATTAGTAGTGCGGTGACCTTGTCTCACCGTTATATCGCCGGGCGCCAACTACCGGATAAATGTGTCAGTTTGCTTGATACTGCCTGTGCTCGAGTTAATCTTAGTTTAAGTACTAAGCCTGATGTTATTGAAGCCTACGAACGTGAGATAGAAAACATCGAGTTTGAAGTGTCTCGCCTTTCTTCTGAAGTTGCGGCGGGCATTGATCATAGTGAAGTATTAGCAGAGTTGGAGATAAAGAAAGTTACAGCAGAGACTGCTTTGTCTGAAGTTCAAGAGAAGTGGACAAAAGAGCAAGACTTAATTAAGCAAATTGTAGCTCATCGTAAAGACTTGGAAGCATTACAGAATGAGGAAGCAGGTATTGACGCTTCTTCTAAAAAAGAAAAAGCAGCCGCACAAAAATCAGTTGAAACCACTATTGCTAGCTTGCGTAAAGAACGTGCATCTTTAGCGGAACTTCAAGGTTCAAAACCGCTTATGTATGAATGTGTCGATGCGCAAGTGGTTGCAGAAGTTGTGGCGGATTGGACGGGTATCCCCGTTGGTCGAATGCAGGCAGATGAAATTGATAGCATTATGTCCCTGCAAAGCCATATGGAAGAGCGAGTAGTTGGTCAGTCTCATGGTTTGGAAAAAATCGCACAGACCATGCAAACCGCCCGTGCCAAATTAAGTGACCCCCGCCGTCCTCTGGGTGTATTTATGCTGGTGGGTCCGAGTGGTGTTGGTAAAACAGAAACAGCTTTAACGCTTGCTGAGCAGCTCTACGGTTCTGATCAAAATATAACCGTTATTAATATGTCAGAGTTCAAAGAAGAGCATAAAGTTTCCCTGTTAATGGGCTCTCCTCCNNGGGGTGCAAGATATCTTTTATCAGGTATTCGATAAAGGAATGCTGAGAGACGGTGAAGGACGTGATATCGATTTCAAGAACACGGTCATCATCATGACAAGTAATACCGCAAGTGAGCAGATTGAGCAATTATGCTCTGACCCAGATACTAAACCTCGTCCAGATAACTTGGTTGATGCTATTGGGCCGACTTTAAGGGAGACATATAAGCCTGCTTTCTTAGGGCGTATCAATATTATTCCTTACTACCCTCTTGAGCAGGATGTATTGGGTCAAATTGCCAATATGCAGCTTGAAACAATCAAACAGCGTATTCAAAATAATTATCAAGTTACATTAACGTATAGTAAAAAACTAATTGATCATATCGTTCAGCAGTGCCAACAATCAGATGCAGGCGCAAGACAAATATCTTTGTCGCTTAACAACACACTGTTACCGCAAATGGCACAAAATATTTTGTCTGCCCTATCGGCAGAGAAAGGATTTGATCAAGTTTCAGTCGATATTGATAAGAGTAATAACTTTGAAATTAAACTGAAAACAAAGCGACAAAAGTCAACTGTGAAGTCAAAAACAAAGACAAAAGCAGTGGCTTAATAAATGTTGATTAGGCGACAGAAAATTATGAACTACCGCACAGTTTTTGATTTTTTGCTGGTGTAATCTTCACGAGGTTTTAGAAGGTTCTAAAACTATTTTAAATAACTTATTTTTTTAAATTGATAAGGAAAAAGGAACATAATTATGTCTATTTTTGTAAACTACGAAGGAATTAAAGGTGAGTCTTCTGATAGCGGTCATAAAGATTGGATGGATGTGGAATCCGTATCTTGGGGCGTTGGTCGTCAAATCACTTCTTCAACTTCAACGCAAGGTGACCGTGAGTCATCTAACGCTGTAATCAATGATTTACAAATCACTCGTTTCATGGACAGCTCTACTCCTAAGGTTTTCATTGAATCTTGCTGTGGTACTGGTAAAGAAGTAAAAATTCACCTAACTAAGACTGGTACTGGTTCTGGTACTGACACTTACATGGAATACACTTTGAAAAATGCATTGATCAGTAACTATACTGTTGACGCATCTTCACAAGGTACAGATCGTCCAAGTGAAACTATCACTATCAGCTTCATCGACGTAGAAGTTAAATACACTCCATACGACGAAGACGGCAACGCTGAAGCAGCAATCGCTGTTGGCTTCGACACAGCTTCTAACGTTAAACGATAAGTTAACGTTTTCAGCTAAGAAAACCAGTGCTCGAAAGAGCGCTGGTTTTTTTTGTCTACAAGAATAGCTCACAACTTTTTGGTAAAAAACTTGCACAAAAAAATGTGTAATGGAGTGTAATTGAAAAAATAGTGATTGTAGTGTACCGGTATAGTCTGTCGAAAGCGTATTTCAAAAATTGCAAAGCTATATTTTGAAAGGTGTTGTGTTATTTATTTTAAGTTCCGTTACATAGAATAAGATGATAAATAATGTTTGTTAAAGATGGTCGATATGAACATAAATTTACTTGCTATGATCTTCGATATTTTTTGATAAGAGACTATAAAAGTTTCTCTGCTTTGTGTACTAAAAAGAATAAAATATAACAACGATTAGTTACACAATTAGTATCGGTGAATGGGCTATTGTGAACGTTACTATTACTGAAAATTAAATTCATAAAATAATTTTCAAATTGTTATAAGCTTGAGTCCGGCCTGAGGTCTTATTGCTAGTCAAGCTTAATCGGTAGGTGTTTTTGACTTGGCTATAATAATAACCTTTTCGTAATTTTTTTTGTTCTGTGGGTGGGCAGGGTGAATAGAGTAGTTGAGTACTTTTACTCCTTTTAATGTATACACCTTGTAATCAAGAGAGTTGGTTGACTGAGGTATCTCCAAGGTTAGTTCTTTAATGGGAATGTTATTATAAAGCCCTGCAAACATTAGTTCTTGTAAATAAGGCTCTTGGTGGCTTGTATCTAACCTGCGGACTAGTGTCAGTCTAATCGGGTATTCCTCGTCACTAGTATCCCAACTAACAAGGTCAATTTCGACCCAGTTGTCAGTATTGATTTCATTAGGCTTTTCGTCGAGCGGGTGTAAGTAAATCGCCATAATTTTTCTCCCAGTCAGTAGCGCATAGATTTTGCAAAAATTATGCCTAAAATGAACTGTCTCTTACTAAGGCTAGCAAACAATCAACAAGGTTGCTAGTTGATTATCTACCCAAAAATCCTAATCTATTGATTTTAAAAGTTAAATTTATCTTTTGGGATGGTGAGAATATTTATTTTCGTTATGATTTTATGCCGAATCAATCAAATATATATTACTTGCCAGCTTAGGGTCGCTTAGAAATATTGACGCTTAAATAATCTATTTTTATATTTTATTTATCTGTAAAGATTATTAGTGTTGACAGTAACTGTATGCTTAAGATAATCTACAAATAAGCCAATTTCGGCGACAGGCAAAAAGTATAGTCAGTAATGTACTGATTATATGTCTTAAATACTGGCAAAAAAGCCATTCTCGAACTCTGAAAGGAAATTTCAGGTCGTGGGTGGTTGCGTTTTTTCTTCTTCCTCTTTCTAAAATTTCCTCTCTTAGTGAATTAATCAAGCCCATTCTTATTGGATGTGCTTTTAAGTGACTGTTTTCTTTGATTTTTTGATGCCCTTTAATATGTTAACTATATTTTATTTGGGTTTTTAAAGAATTAATTAACAGAAATTTATCGGAGGAGAAACATGAAAAATTTTAATAATATTGGCGCTACACTGCTGAGTGGTTTTAAAGCGCACCTTTCTACAATAAGTAAAGTTGCTGTATTTGGGGTTGCAATCCCTTTTTCTTTAGCAGTTCATGCTGATTCGGACATAAAAGTAGGCGCGATCTTTGATCTTACTGGCGGTTTGAATATCTACGGTATACAGCAAAGTCGAGCTATGCATTTAGCGATTGACGAATTAAATGCTAATGGAGGTGTATTGGGGAAACAGGCTGAAATAGTTGAGTATGACTCACAGTCAGAACTCAGTAAATATACTGTTTATACAAAAACACTCACCTTGAAAGATAAAGCGGATGTTTTATTTGCTGGTTTGACAAGCTCTTCACGAGAAGCAATAAGACCTTTGGTAAGAAAAGCAAAAATTCCTTATTTTTACAGCTCTTTATACGAAGGTGGTGCGTGTGATAAGTACACCTTTGTAACGGGTGCTAGTGCGTCTCAACAAATGAGTGTTCTGATTGAGTGGGCTATTAAAAATCACGGGAAAAGAATATTTGTAATGGCGCCTAAATATAACTTCGGTACTATTTCGGCTCACTGGGTTAAGTTATATGCAGAGCAGTTTGGTGGTGAGGTTGTAACAAGCGAGTTTATCCCGCTTACTGTGACAGATTATTCATCTACTATTCAAAAGATTCAAGCAGTCAAGCCAGACTTTGTTGTTGCTTTACCTGTTGGTGCAAACCAAACAGGTTTTCTTGAGCAGTATGCAGCTGCAGGCATGAAAGAGAAAGCGCCTATTGTATCTACAAACTATGGCTCTGGAAATCAGCAGGTTGTTGTATCTAAAGATACTGGTGAGGGCATCATCGCTTCTCAGCAATACTTTATGTGGATAGATGAGCCTAAGAACAAAGAGTTTGTTGCTAAGTGGAAAGCTAAGTACGGCTTGGATGAACCCATTGTATCTGGTGCCGTTGATGTTTGGAATGCTGTGAATTTATGGGCAAAAGCAGTAGAAAAAGCAGGAACAACAGATTCTGATAAGGTAATTGCAGCTTTAGAAAGTGGTTTATCGTTTGACGCACCTAATGGGCTGGTAAAAATGCTCCCAGGTTCTCATCATCTAAGTCAAAATATTTATATTGTGAAGGGCGATAGAAACCATGGGTTTGAAACAATAGAAACCTATCCTGATGTTGCGCCTGCATATGAAAATGAAGTCTGTGATTTAGTACAAAAACCTAAAACTAAAAAACATTTTGTTCCTATCTAAAAAGCTAATTCAAACTAACAGTTTAACTAAAAATATTAGTTTATATAAATAATAACAGTAGTTCTAAAAGTGGGAAGGGGTTATACCTCTTCCACACTCTCTCCTAAAATATACGGGTTATCGATATGGGTGTTGATTATATTATAACGGTCTTGTTGTCCTCGCTCGCCAGTGCCTCCATTCTTTTGATTGCGACAGCAGGATTGGCGGTTGTGTTTGGCCTTATGGGTGTTATCAACTTGGCTCATGGTGAATTCATCATGTTTGGTGCATACACTGCACTGATTGTAACAAAGGCAGGTGTGCCTTTTCCTCTTGCTGTACTTGTAGCCACTATTGCTACAGCAATGTTTGGCGCAATTGTAGAAAAATTAATTATCAGACATTTATACGGCAGATTGTTTGATACGTTGTTGGCGACTTGGGGGCTAAGTTTAGTGCTCTATCAAGTTGCTGTATTACTATTTGGTACAGTAACCAGTGGTATTGGTATGCCGGTTTCTAATGTAGCAATTGGTGAATATTCTATTTCGACCTATATGCTATTTTTAATTTTAATTGCGGCTGTAATGATAACTGCAACTTATCTTTTAATGACTAAAACCAGTTATGGTGTTATGGCACGAGCATCTATACAAGATGCGAATATGGCAAAAGCAATAGGTATTCGTTCGGAGCATATTAATACAACAACGTTTGCATTGGGGTGTGGTCTTGCGGGCTTTGCCGGTGCGATTCTTGTTCCTGCTATACCGGCAACGCCAACAATGGGTTTTGCCTTTGTGATTAAAGCGTTTTTGATCGTGGTTGCCGCAGGCCCTGTAACATTGACCGGTTCAGTGGTTGCTGGCGGTGGTTTGGGTGTAGTGACAAGTTCTATTTCAAGCTTCTGGACAACATCAGCAGGAGATCTTTTATTTTTTGTTATCACTATAGGTATTCTTCGCTTTTTCCCGCAGGGGATTACAGAAAAATGGCGCATGAAACTTTAATAATTAATTGAGTGCATAAAAATGACTTCCGAAAGTAGTAAATTGATCAAACAGAGCGTGAATATTAATACCTCTGTTGATGTAAATAAAAAAAACATTCGCCAATATGATTGGTGTATTAAAACGCTTCTAGTCGGTGCTTGTGTCGCTGCAGTATCTTGGTCTTTTGATCCATACTTTGCTTATTTAGCTACATCTTGGTTGGCCTTTGGCCTTATTGGATTGAGTTTAGATTTGGTTTGGGGTAGAGGAGGCGTTCTTAGTTTAGGGCAAACCGCATTTTATGGTGTTGGCGGATATGTTGGTGGTATTGTAGCTATTAACTTTGCTGATGTAACCGGTAATTCATTGATATGGTGCCTACCTGCTGGCGCTATAGCAGGGGCATTGGTTTCAGGTTTGGTGGGTGCGGTAATATTTTATGGTCGCTTAGGGCCTCTTCAAACAACCATTCTTACTTATACATTCACATTAATACTGTGGACGATAGCAATCAATTTCTCAGTTGATATTGGTGATGCTTATGTTGGTGGTGATAATGGGATGTCAGATATTCCCTCTATGGTTTTAGGGTTTGGTCCCGATGCCGAGCCTTTAAGCGAGCACGCTATGTTTTTATTTGCGCTTGCACTGACGGTGGTTATCTATTTGATTGTCCAGATAGTTATGCGCTCCCCATTTGGTCTTATCTCTGACTGTATAAGAATGAATAGTGCAAAAACAGAGCTTATTGGTTATGACATTAGAAAAATGCAATTACTCTTATTTGTATTTGCCGGTGCTATTGCAGGCATAGCTGGCGCATTATTTGCCAGTTGGTCTAATTATTTAAGCCCTTCTATCTTTAGTGTCTCTGAAGCATTGCTTATACCTATTTATGTTTTGGTTGGAGGTAAAGGCCGTTTATTTTCAGCATTTTTAGGTGTTGTAGTTGTGGGCGGAATGTCATATTGGTTGGGTAGCGGAGTTGCTGGTGGTCAGACTACATTAATTCTAGGTGTTTTCTTGATTGTCCTTGTTTTATTTTTTAAAGAGGGTGTTGTTGGAATTATCACTGATATATGGCTGCGGATTCGAAAAAGTTCTACTTCTACTATACAAGAAGCTACCCAAGAAGGTGAGAGTAAAGTTCATGTTAGGGAAGAATTGTTGGGGTTCCTTAAATCGACAACGGTTCAAAATAAAAATGTAAACTTTAAAACTGACAAGATTACTAAGCGTTTTGGCGGCGTAACTCCTTGTAATCAAGTTACTCAAAAATTTTCTATAGGAAATGTGAGCTGCCTAATTGGACCTAATGGCGCAGGTAAAAGTACTTTTCTTAAGTGTTGTACCGGCACTCATGATTTATCAGAAGGTAATATTATATTCAATGGAAAAAATATCTCTAAATGGGAACCCTTCCAGCGTGTCCAGGAGGGTATTGGTATAAAAATGCAAGTTGCTCAAGTATTTGGTGAGCTAACCATTCGAGAGAACTTATGGATAGCGGCATATAGTAGAGAAAAAGATCATAAAAAAGTTGATCAAACAGTAAGGGATGTTCTTATTTTACTCGGAATGGATGGCTATTCAGAAAGACTTTCGAGTGAACTGTCTCATGGTGAGCAGCAATGGCTAGATATTGGAATGGTATTATGTTTAAAGCCAATGGCAATTTTACTCGATGAGCCTGCAGCAGGAATGACACAAGAAGAAACACGTGAGCTATCAACGTTATGTCGATTACTTGCTTCAAGACATATTGTGATCGTAATTGAACATGATATGGAATTTATTCGTTCTCTAAATGGCGACTGTACCGTTTTGCATCAAGGTGAAGTTTTCGCAGAAGGCAGTATTGAAGAACTTCGAGAAAATGATGATGTACTCGATATTTATTTGGGGAGGAAGAAAGATGCTTAAAGTTAGTAATGCAACAGGTGGTTATGGAAAAACCGAAATTATTAAAAATGTGAATATAGACGTTAAGCCAGGTGAAGCTGTTGCCTTGCTTGGTAGAAATGGTGTAGGAAAATCTACGTTGATGCGTTATATCATGTCAACAATCGATGATTTTGGTGGTTCAGTGAGTATTGATAATGCTGACTTACCCAAGTCTACAAGTCATCGAGCAAGAGCAGGTTTAGGGTATGTTCCTCAAGGGCGATTTGTCTTTCCTCGTTTAAGTGTGACCGAAAATATTGTTGCCGCTGCCGCCGCTTGTGGTCACGACACTAAAGAAGCCGTTGATAAAGTGTTTAATGAATTTCCAGCGATGGCTGAGCGTCCCCACCAATTAGCGGGCAGCTTAAGTGGTGGTCAACAACAGCAATTAGTGATTGGTCGAGCGCTAGCAACTAAACCTCGCTTTTTATTATTAGATGAACCAACAGAAGGCATTCAACCCAATATCGTTGATTTTATTGCTGAAATGTTAGCCCACCTTAATAAAGAGTATGGCCTGGCTATCTTGGTTGCAGAACAAAATTTAGACTTCTGTTTGACTATGAGTCAACGCGCTTATGTGATGGATAAAGGAACGATAGTAAAAGAAGTCACAGCAGAAGAGTTAAAAAACGATAAAGAGCTTATTAGTGAACTACTAGGTGTATAGCTAATTTGAGGTGATATTTATGTGGACAAAAAAACTAATTGAACAATATAGACAGGCCGAAGGCCATATAGATTTATCAAAAGAAGATTTAGAAGCAATTGAGTCTATTTTAAATAATATTTCATATCAATTGTCAGAAACATCTTCACTGATTGGTATTGAGCCTAAAACAGTATTTCAGATAGAGGAGTGGATAAATGTCTGAGGCAGATTTAACCGAGTATGATATTTATCATTTAAGTACCCTGTTACGCTCAAAGAAAATTTCTTCTGTTGAATTAATGCAAGCATGTTTGGCGAAAATAGCTAAAATTGATAAAAGTATTAATGCATTTGTTACGGTTGATCCTGAAGCGGCTTTAAATAAAGCACAAGAATTGGATGGGTTTGCGCAAAAGGGGCGATATGCTGGAGCCTTGCATGGTATTCCTATCGCAGTAAAAGATAATTATATGACTGCAGATATGCCAACAACAGCGGGCTCAAAAGTACAGGTTGAAAAGACTGATCGTGATGCTAAGGTTGTAGCTAAGCTTAGGGAAGCGGGTGCAATTATTATCGGAAAAACCAATATGCACGAATGGGCATATGGTGCTACTAATAACTTATCTCATTATGGTGCGGTAAAAAATCCTTGGAATTTGGAGCATATATCAGGTGGCTCCAGTGGTGGGTCTGGGGCTGCATTGGCGGCTCGACTTGTACCGGGTGCATTGGGAAGTGATACTGGCGGTTCCATTCGTATACCCTCAGCTGCTTGTGGGGTTTCTGGTCTCAAGCCAACCTATGGAAGGGTGAGTCGTGATGGTGTATTACCCTTATCTTGGTCTTTAGATGTTGCTGGACCAATGGCGCGAAGTGCAAAAGATTTGGCGGTTATGTTTTCTGCTATATCTGATGATGATAGTACTATCTTTAATAAAAAAGAAAATACTTTTCTCCATGAGAACAAGGATGTCTTAAAGGGGTTAAAAATAGCGAGAATTACGGGTGATAGGCTAAACTATTCAAACGAAGTGGCGAAATCTTTTGATGATGTTTTATCGCTCATTGAAAGTCATCAGGCAGAAGTGTCAGAAGTGCGAATTAAGGATGGCTATATCGGTTTTGCTTCATGGGATGCTATCTTACATTCAGAAGCTACAACTTATCATCAAGAAGTATTAGATAAGTGTGCGGGGGATTATTTTTCCAGTACACGTGTACATCTTGAGGCTGGACGTTATGTATCGGCAACCGATTATCTTAAGGCACAACAATTCAGAGGCGTTTTCTCTAAACAGTTTGAGGAAATATTTTCTAAATATCAGTTAATTGCTTTGCCTACTTTACCGGTGCTTGCACCAAAAGAGAATCAGCAAGCAGTCTGTTTTGGGGAAACAGAGATAAGTGCTCAGGACTCAATGACATATTTGGCTTGGGTCGCTAGTCTTACTGGGTTGCCGGCCGTATCTATTCCTTGTGGCTTTGATAATGGCCTTCCTATCGGTTTATCACTTATTGGGCCGCCGAATAGTGAAATGTGGTTGCTTAATATTGCGCATGCTATTCAACAAGTTAGTCAATGGCATTTACAAAAACCTTCTTTATAACGATGAACTTTAATTTTAAGTGAGTGGATCAAGGTGAAAAAAGTAATTGATAATATAGCCGATAATCTTGATGGTGATGAAAGTGTCATTAATGTCGGTGTTCTTTTCTCTCATAGCGGGTCAATGTCCGTTACTGAAGAAGCTCATTTGCAAGGTACACTATTAGCGATCAGTGAAATTAATGAAGCGGGTGGTGTGTCTGGGAAAAAAATCAGCCCTATTATCGAAAACCCTAATTCTGATCCTGTATTGTGCGCTAATTTGGCTAAAAAAATCTTACTATCGGGTGATGATGTTCCTGTTATTTTCGGTTGCTGTTCATCTGCAAGTCGTAAAGCAACCTTACCTGTTGTTGAACGATCAGGTTGTTTACTTTTTTATCCATCATTTTATGAAGGGTTTGAATATTCACAAAGTATATATTATACCGGTGCTACACCTAATCAGACAGCGATACCACTTATTGAGTACTTGTTGAATAATTATGGCAAGAATTTTTACTTAGTAGGCTCAGATTATGTATATCCTCATGAAGTAAACCGTATAGTTAAAGAATTTTTAGAAGAAAGTGGTGGTAATGTATTAGGTGAAGAGTATATTAATATTAATTCCGATGTGTCTGAGTATAGGAATGTTGTATCGAATATAAAACGTAGTAATGCCGATGTAATATTTTCTACAGTAGTTGGTCTAGATACCGTCAATTTATATAATAGTTATTCAGAATTAGGCATGGATTCGAAAATAACGCCAATTGCCAGTTTGACAACCAGTGAGGGCGAACTGTCTTTGTTAGATAGCAAAGCTAAAAAAGGGCATATTACAGGTTCTGTTTATTTTAGTAATATTCAAGCGAAAGAGAATGTAGAATTTGTTGCTCGTTTTAAGGAAAAATTTGGGGATAATGCTATCCCTAATGTATACAGTACAACGGCTTACTTGCAAGTTTATCTGTTTGCTAAAGCAATGAGTGTGGTGGGTGATAATGATATCGATAAAATTGCGACAGCTTTATCTTCGTTGTCAATGGGTACGCCTTTAGGTACGGTTAGTATTGATGCTATATCAAACCACCTTAATCTTCGCCCGCGTATAGGTCGGTCTACGTCGGAAGGTGTATTTGATATTGTCTGGGAAAGTGAAAATGATGTAGTCCCAGACCCTTATCTTGTTGCTTATAATAGAGAGTTAATGAATAAAACAAAGCTTTACAAAAATTCAAAATAAAGTGTATTGATATGTTAGGTAACCGTAAAGAACTGAGAGCTCTCGCGAAATTAAAGTCACTAGTGATTCATCCTTTGGATGATGATGGTAAAGTCCTTATGCAGCAGCTGAATCGTGTTGGCTGCCATGCGACACAAGTTTGGCCGGAACCTAAAAATATACCTGAAGATATTGATATTGTTTTTTTCTTATTGGATTATGAGCGAGCACTCAACTGGTCTTCTTTTGATGATGAGAGAAACTTTACATTAATAGCGTTATTGGATTATGAGAATTCAAAAATGCTAGAAGCATTAGTGAATGCAAACGTTCAGGGCCTTATAACAAAACCTATTAGACCTTTTGGAATTCTGGCTCATTTAATTAATGCTCGCTCTTTATTTCAGTATGAAAAACGATTATTAAATCGAATTAGTAAGCTTGATAGTAATTTACGGTCTCGTAGAAAAGTAGAAAAAGCGGCAAAATTGATAGCAGATAAATATGATCTAACGGAAGAAGAGGCCTATACTGCAATACGTAAAGAAGCTATGAACAAGCAAGTAACCCTTGAAGTGATGGCTGAGTCAGTTATTTGTGTTGATGAATTTATTGGTGGTAAAGAGACTAATAAAAGTAAAAAGTAACGTTAAATTTTTATAGCCGGCAATATAGAGCTGGTTCCTCCTGGCAGCGTCGCCATACCTTATATATTTTGCTTACCCTACCTTCGCTCTGACGTATTAGTTAGATTAAACGTTAGTGTGTGGTTTGCCCCCTTATCTAACTTGTTTGATTGGTATCCTAGGTTTAATCGTTAGAAGGTAGGGTCTTTTTATTCGTTATAATAATATTTATATATTTACTCTTGAGGTGTTTTTTATGAGAGTGTTAAGCTTTAAAACTAAGATTTTATTATTGGTTATTGTGCCGTTATTTTTAGTAAGTTTGTCATTGATATTTTTATCAATATACCAAACTAAAAAGCTAGGTTCTGAAAATGCTGAGGCTTTTTCGAGCTTAATGTTTGAGCTTCGGAGGAGTGAGCTTAAAAATTATACAGAGGTTTCTCTTACGACGGTTAAAGATATATACAACAATAAAAATTTAGGTAAAGCCAATGATTTTCAAGAGGCTGCCGATAATATCATTAATAATTTAGATTATGTGGGTGATGATTTTTTCTTTGTTTATGATTACAAAAGTGTAATTGATGATTTGGGCCTATCTGTCGGTGATATTGAAGCACAATTGAATAAAAATATCATCGGGACTTTTCGTATTACAGCTATAGTCGTTTTAGCTTTTGCTGTTTTAGTTGGGTTTATTGTTGCTCGGTTTACTATATCTGAGGGCAAGCTGGCAGATGATAAGTTGCAGAGGTTATCTCGTAAGGCAGTTGTGGTACAAGAAGAAGAGCGGGGAAGAGTAGCGGGTGACTTGCAGAAGGTGGTGAGTCGAGCGCTTGTAGTTGTGCGTAATAAATTACAATTTTTAGCTAAGGACAGTGTTTTTCAAAAAGAAAATAAGCGTAATGATTTTCTTAAGTCTATGGTTGTTTTAGATAAAACAATTAAAGAAATTCATCGAATATCAGGTGAATTAAGGCCTAAGGTTTTGGATGAAATAGGCCTTTATGCAGCAGTCGAAGCACTTTCTATTGAAACCTCTGAAAAATATTCAGTTCAAATCTCATTTAAAAAAATGGGCGATAATGCACGGCTTCGTTCTGAGGTTGAAACGTCGTTATACCGTATTGTACAAGAGGCGATAAAAAATATAGTTACTCATTCTCGAGCATTAACGGCTAATATACGGTTTAGTCAGAGTCATGCACTATTAAAGCTCACTATTCAAGATCAAGGCGCAGGCTTCAATGTTCATGAAGTTATGAATAAGAATAGCGGCAAAGGTGGGGTTGGCTTATTTGATATGCGTGTTAGAGCGGAGTCTCTTGGTGGAACAATATCCTTTTTCTCAACAGAGGATATGGGAACCGTTATTAGGATAGAAGTTCCTGTTTGACTTTTAATTTATATTCTTAATTTCTATTTTTAAATAAGCAATAAGGCTGTTTAAAATTATCTTCATGGCAATGTAGTCATGTCAACTATTGCAGTTATATATTATTTTTAATTCGCAATAAGTCACTATCTGCAACTGCGCAGCACATCAATTTTATATCTTTATATTATCTTTTTATGCGAGAGGCTTTCTCTTGTTTGATTGAAGTTAAAGTGTGATTGATGGTTTTTACTATTTTAATTCAATGATAATAATTTTGAGGGCATTTTATGAAATTTTTAAAAAATAAATTGACATTAGCAGTTGGTAGTTTTTTAGCGGTAGGTTCTGGCTTGTCTCATGCTGGAACTACGATTAATCCTTATGGCTTTGTACAAGCTGATTTTATTTACTCAACTGACCAGGATACAGGTACCTTAGCGAATGCTAATGCTATTAATACTGACCCGAATTTTGAAGAAGATGCTAGATTTCAAGCTTATGCAATTACTTCTCGTTTGGGGCTTAATATAAAAGGCGATGGATATAGCGCTGTTTTTGAGGGTGACTATTTTGGTGGTAGCGGTGGCACTAATGATTTTAGATTACGCCTTGCTTATGGTCAGTATGGTAATGTAACTGCTGGACAAGCTTATTCAACAGCTACTGAAAGAGATTGGATCGCGTATCCTACAACATTAGATTTTTATAATCCCGCGGGTCTTGCACCTTCTCGTTTAGCGTTGCTCCGTTATACCGTAGGTAATGTTGATCTTGGCATTGAAAATTCTTCTAACTTATCCCTTTCAGGAGGCGGCTCTACGCGTTCAGAGTTACCTGATTTTGTTATTCGTTATGCAAGTAAAGGAGATTCTTTTAGCTGGTATGCTTCGGCGGTTGCAGCGTCCTCGGAAGTAGATGGTGGTGCAGCCGATGGTGATAGTGTTACCGTTGTTGGTGCTCATGGCGGTATGAGGTTTAACGCTGGTAGCGGAGGTGCATTTAGCGCTAATGTTATTCACAATTCTCCTGCTCGAGCGAATTATGGCGGTGCAGTTTCGGCTCTAGTGGTTGATGGTACTGATGTTGAGTCAGTCGATCGAACTTCATATGTAGTTGCTTGGCAAGGTAAAGCAGGGCCAAAAACATCATATAATATAGCATATGGTCAAATGAAATTTGATGATGAGCATTCTGATTTGCTTGGCGCAGGTACAGCGGAAACATTAACAACTATTCATGCTAATATCTTATATTCTCCTATTAAAAATGTTACTTATGGTTTTGAGATAAGTAATGTTGAAAGAGAAGATTTTAGTGGCGATAGTGCTGATAATACGCGTTTACAATTTTCAGCTAAATATGCGTTTTAAATTTATTAATTTAACTGTTTAAAAAAATAAGGTCACCAGTCGATATCTGCTGGTGGCTTTATTTTGTCTTTTTTTTCTAGGTGACTAAATGTTAATTACTTTTCGGCATTCTTTAACTTTTTTGCTTGTAGGTATTTTGTTACCTCATTTTGCTAGCGCTTCTTGTGAAAGGGATGATATTGAATTCTACTTGGAGTCTGGTTTTACGCCTTCTCAAATAACAGATATTTGTGTTGGCAATGAAAAAGAGTTTGATTCTTCTCGAGAGGTAAATAATTTAACTAAAGATGATAAAAAAATCTTACTTAAAGAAAGAAGTCAACGTGATAGTAATTCATTTTTGATGTTGTCTATACGTGCAAAAAATATAAATATATCCAGCGATTATTTGTCATACGTTGCTCACGAGTGTATAGAGTATGAGCCTGCTCCAGATGGCTTTAGCCATGTTAGACCGAAAGAGTATTGTGGGTTAATACAAACAAAGATCATATATGAGGGTATTAGTTTTGCTAAATCTAGCCAAGGTTTTAAACTTTTTCAAAAGCCTACAGTTACTGTAAAAGGCCGTGTTTATCAAGTAGCAGAAGATAGTAAAGAGTTAAATCGTTTAAAAAAATACGATCGTAAGCTATTGAGTCAACTTTTGAACAAAGTAAGTAAGGTTGACGTCCCCCTTAGAGATAATATTGATATGGGTAGGTTTAAGCTTGAATTAACACGCCTATCTGAATGACATTACATCAACTATTGATTTTATTATATGTATCCCTCCTCTCTTTTCCCTTTACTATATATTCGCTTATTAACTACACTACATATTAAGCATATGTAATTTCATTAATATAGGTAGAGGGGAGAAACCTATGACCTACTGCGTAGGCATAAAAGTAAAAAGCGGTTTGATATTTTGTTCTGATTCACGGACAAACGCGGGTATTGATCAGGTCAATACTTATAAGAAAATGTATAACTTTGGTATTGTTGGTCAATCTCAGTATTGTATTTTGGCTTCAGGTAACCTCGCGACAACGCAAGGGGTTATTAATCAAATTAAGAAGGATATCGATACAAGTGCATCCGCTAACCTATTATCTATGCACAGTATGCAGGATGCCGCTGAATATATAGGGCAAATAAGTGTTGCTCAGCAGGCTAAGACGGGCGGTGGCCCTATGTTTCAGTCTAACTTCCTTATAGGAGGGCAGATTACAGGGAAAGACCATGAGCTTGCCATGATCTATCCCGAAGGCAACTATATTACTGCAACAGAAAGAACACCATTTTTACAAATTGGTGAGAGTAAATACGGTAAGCCCATTCTGGATCGTATTATTAATGTAGATACAGACCTTCAGACATGTGCTTTATGTGCTTTGGTTTCTATGGACTCGACCTTAAAAAGTAACCTAAGCGTGGGTCCGCCGATTGATATTCGTTTTTATCATGCGAATAGTCTTAACGTGGGAGAGTATTATCATTTTGACGAAGATAATCATTATTTAAGGCAAATTCACACTACTTGGAATCAGAAGATGATTGATTCCTTTTTACAGCTGCCTCCATTATCAAACGTTCTAGAACAACAGCAGGCAAGCTCGAATTAGATGGATCAGGATGGAGTAATGCTAGATTACTTGCCATGTTATTGAAATAAAAGGCTCGCTGTCGCTTTTAACATTATGTTACAATTGGTAACAGGGTGAAAAAGTAACTATGTTGTATTTCTGGAGTTTTCATGAGTGAGCTAATGTCTTGGTTTTTTATTAATCACCAGGTTATATCTAAAGGTAAATTGTGCGGATTTATTTGCGTATCAGGTCACCGTTCCGATAGTTACTGGATTTAAGTTCAATCACGATTGGACTTGGCAAGTAAGTTATCAGCCGAAAAAGCCGATGTAATAATAGTTGCATCGGCTTTTTGTTGTCTTTTTATCGTTGATTACAAAATTCTATTCCTTGCCTAGGGCTTTTTGCTGACTTGTTTTATCATGTACTCCTATCCTATGAGGAGCCGCTTCAATGAGCCAATTCCGCCATTTTCTACCCATCATTTCTATTGTCATTTTCTCGGTTATTAGTGTTTCTAGCTCTGCGAAGGAAGTGTTACTTCCGGGAACAGTTTATGAAAGTGATGAGTATGGTGCTATTGCTACGGTTAGCCCTTTAGCAACAAGGGCAGCGGCATCTGAGTTAGAGCAAGGAGGTAATGCAATTGATGCAATGATTACTGCCGCATTAACACTGGGTGTTGTCGATAGTTACAATTCGGGCATTGGCGGTGGGCTGTTTGCTTTGGTCCATTGGGCTGATGGTAAGGTTGAGGCGATTGATGGTCGCGAGATGGCGCCTTCCAAAGCATATCGAGATATGTACTTGAGAGATGGCAAAGCAGTCTCTGACCTCAGTAAAACCGGGCCTTTGGCAGTCGGCATCCCCGGTTCTGTGGCTGTTTTTGATTATTTGTCTAAAAAAGGCGGTAAAAAGCCGATAGCAGACCTCTACTTGAAAACAGCTGATTTAGCTGAAGGTGGTTTTGCCTTATCGCCTGAGTATGCAAAGCGCTTACAGCGGCATGCTAAAAATTTATCTCGCTTTCCTGCGACAGCATCAATTTTCTTAAATAAGAACGTGCCTTGGGAGGCTGGGCATCGACTTGTTCAGGCAGATTTAGCGAAGACCTATCGCGCTTTGGCCAAGAATGGCCCTGATTATTTTTATAAAGGGAAATATGCCAGCCAGTTGTCTCGCTGGATGAAAGCCAATGGCGGTTTAATTAGCTCTGCTGATATGGCTAATTATCAGCTTAAAATTCGTCAGCCGGTGAAATCAACATTTTATGGGCATACGGTTTATGGTTTTCCTCCACCGAGTTCCGGAGGTGCACACGTTGCACAACTATTAAATATGGTTGAGCAGCTCTCTCTTAAAGGTAAAAATACTGACGAGCGTAACCATTTACTGGCTGAAGCCATGAAGTTAGCCTTTGCGGATCGTGCCTATTGGTTGGGTGATCCAGATTTTGCCAAGGTGCCGGCGGGCCTTGTTGATAGGCAATATACCGATACACTGGCGAAGAATATTGATCCCAATAAAGTAACCACAGTGAGTGGCCATAGTACTCCTGTTGATGCAGATGATCGCTGGTTTAATAAGCATACAACCCATATTGCCGTTGCTGATCGCTGGGGTAATTGGCTTGCAATCACAACAACCTTAAATACTAGTTTTGGCAGTAAAGTCGTTATTCCGGGGACGGGTGTATTACTGAATAACCAAATGGATGACTTCTCCGCTCAGCCTGGTGTACCCAATGCTTATGGTTTGGTGGGTAGTGAAGCGAATAATATCCAGCCGGGCAAGAGACCGTTATCGAGTATGAGCCCTACAATTGTTGTTAAAGACGGTAAGCCAATAATGACCATTGGTGCTGCTGGCGGTCCTATGATTATTACTCAGGTCACCCAAGGGATAATTCGTCATTTGTTGTACGAGCAATCGTTGCTAGAGTCACTTGCATCTCCAAGGATTCATCAGCAGTGGAAACCGGATATTTTATTTCACGACAAAAAGCTACCTGAAGAGCAGCGCAAACCGTTGGCGGCTAAGGGGCATATCCTTAAGCAGTTGCGCTTTGAAGGCTCTAGTAATGCAATCAGCGTAAAATCTGGTGAGTATGAAGCTGTATCTGAGCCAAGGTTAGTGGAGCGGAACCAGAAAAATTAGCCTATAAGTCCTTATCTATTGCAGGTATGTAAGCTTATTACCTAGGCGCTAAGTGCCAGTGAGGATTCACTCTTCTGGCTTTCTTGGGTATGCTGTTGTAGTGCATGAGTAATCGTGTCTCGATCTCGGCAACGTTTGATTTGCTCAAACAGGACTTTGGCCTCGGGATATTGGCGGCATAAATAGTGAAGCCACTGTTTTAGTCGATTGCCTATATATTTTGCCGGATAGGCGTCCGCGGTAGATTCAAAGAAGTGTAGTAGTAGCACTTGTAGCTCTGGCCACTGCATGGCTTCAATTGTGCGATCTTCTTCCTTCGCCTTAATCTGCCTTGCTAAATCAGGAAAAGACAGTAATCCCCGGCCAATCATAAAGTCAGTACAGCCCGTAATCGACCGGCATCGTTGAAAGTCACTCAGGCTCCAGATCTCACCGTTGGCAATCACGGGGATTGGAATGTTTTCTCTAATATCGGTGATATAATCCCAATAAGCGGGTGGTCTATAGCCATCTGCTTTGGAGCGAGCGTGAACTGTGAGTTCATTGGCACCTCCTTCATAAGCGGCTAAGGCATTTTCCAAATAGCGGCTCCGATCGTCAAAACCCAAGCGTATTTTGGCTGTTACAGGTGTCGAGGTTGGTACTTGTTGGCGGGTGGCTGCAACAATATCATTTAAGCGCTCGGGCTCTTTTAGCAAGCAAGCACCACCGTCATTTCTATTGACCGTTTTAGCAGGGCAGCCAAAGTTGAGATCGATAGCACTGGCACCTAAAAGTGCCGCTTGCCTGCCATTGGCTGCAACAGGGTCGGGTTTGCCACCTAAGAGTTGTACACGAACAGGCGTACCAGAAGCGGTGAGGCTTTGATGTTTGAGCTCTGGACAACGTCTATAGAAGACCTTGTTTGGCAGTATATGGTCGGTGACACGGATAAATTCAGTGACGCAGACATCAACGCCGCCAATTGCTGATAGCAGCTTGCGCATATTGGCATCAACGACGCCTTCCATTGGAGCTAGAAAGATTCTCATGGCAAGCTATTAAAAGTAAGAGAGTTTGGGCCGGAATGGATCAGTGAAAAGGGTTGTCACCACTGTGATCGTCAGGCACCTCTTGAGATGAGAGGAAGGCATAATAATCTTCATCTAGAGTGCGCTCTTCACGGCGTTCCGACTTTTTTCGGCGTTTTCGGTGATAAAGATCAACGTCGAGATCCTTGCAAGGATCCATATCTTCGCGTCTATCATTGCCTTTACGGCGATTAATAAATATTTTTCTATCCATCATGGTGAACCAGCTTACCCGAATATTTGTACAAATCAACAGTGATATTGAAGGATATCTACCACCTATATTGTAGATCAGAGGTAGGCCAATTTCCTTAAGTGGCGCACATTTCTACATATTTTTTGCTAATTTGTTTGTAAAATCACTGCAAAATTATAATAAAGGCCTTAAAATCCCGCCCTATGAATATGCAAACCCAAATAGAACAAAAATTAATGGATGCCTTTAGTCCAGTGCATCTGGAAGTCATTGATGAAAGTCACGAACACAGTGTCCCTAAAGGCGCCCAAAGTCATTTTCGGGCGGTACTGGTTTCCCCATTATTTACAGGAATGACGCGTGTTGAGAGGCATAAAAAAGTCTATCGAACGCTTGTTATTGAACTTGATGGCTTGATTAAGGCTTTTTCGGTACTGACCTTTGATCCTGCGGAATGGGTGGGAAAAGAACATAAGTTGCCCGCTTCACCTCCTTGTATGGGTGGCAGCCGTCATGATACTGATTTTAACGAGAAGAAAGCATCTGCCGAGTAGTTTCTCGCTTTATGTCTCTCCAGTTGATATAAATCAACAAGAATAGTATGGGCTTTTCCCCCTTATTTGGCTAGAATGCCGCCTCATTTACGCCTCTCCTTAATATGTTATGAATCAAATCGTTGTTGCGGCTCTGTACCGCTTTGTCAGTTTGCCGGATTATGAATCGTTACGGCAGCCTTTATTGGATTATTGCTTGTCGCAAGATATTAAAGGGACCTTATTACTCGCATCCGAGGGTATTAACGGTACTGTCGCGGGCAGTCGTGAAGCGATTAATAGTTTGTTGTCCTACCTGCGCCGTGACCCACGTTTATCTGCTGTCGATCACAAAGAGTCTTTTTATCAAGAAATGCCTTTTTATCGAATGAAGGTGAAGCTTAAAAAAGAAATCGTGACAATGGGCGTTGAAGGAATTGACCCTAATCGAGTCGTAGGCACTTATGTTAAACCTGAGGATTGGAATGCCGTTATAAGCGATCCAGAGGTGACGATTGTGGATACCCGTAATTACTATGAGGTGGCTATAGGTACATTTAAAGGTGCTGTCGACCCCCATACGACCAGCTTCCGCGAATTTCCAGAGTATGTCGATAAGCATTTGGACCCACAAAAGAATAAAAAAGTTGCGATGTTCTGTACTGGGGGGATTCGTTGTGAAAAGTCGACTGCTTTCTTAAAAGAGCAGGGCTTTGAAGAGGTGTATCACTTACAAGGCGGCATTCTGAAATACCTTGAAGAGGTACCTAAAGAAGAAAGTCTGTGGGAAGGGGAGTGCTTTGTTTTTGATAACCGTGTAGCCGTGGATCACGATCTCGAAAAAGGCTCGTATGATCAATGTCATGGTTGTCGCCACCCAATTACAGAAGAAGATAAACTGTCTGAAAAATATATGCAGGGTGTTGCCTGTCCTCGATGCTTCGATACGCTAACGGTAGAGCAAAAACAACGCTTTAGTGAAAGGCAAAAACAAATAGAGTTAGCAAAAGAGCGCCATGAAGAGCATATCGGTCTATCGCCTGCTCAACTGCGTGAAGCGCGTCAGCTCAAAAGAGAACAAAAGAAAGCAGCCGATTAATTTTAGTGGTTTCACTATATCCCTGTGATAGCTCTGTGTTATTTAGCCTAGAGTTATTCTGTTAGGCTATTCGGCAGGTCTGCCGGGTGTGTCATGCTCAGCTAAGGTGTTGAGTACTGCATCATTCACCGAATGAGTTAATGCCACCGCCATTTTTTGCATTTGCGGGCTTAATGCTTCCATCAAGTAGCCATGCTTTCTAGAAGTAAAACACTGACCAAATAGCAAACATTCAGGTTCAACTTCAAAGTGTTCACAGATCAACGCTAACTGCTTTTCAGAGGGCCATTGCCCATTGATGATTCGATAAAGCTGCTGTTCATTAATTTCTTTGCCTTCCTTACGCATAAAAATACCACAGCTGGCAACAGAGCTATACCTCTGTTGTATCATCAATAATAAGCGTTCGCCGTGTCCAATCATATGTAAAGTCTAGTTGTCTATTCGCCTATTGATTGATATCGATTGATTATATTAAGCGGCCTCTTTAGATAATTAAGATCTGTTTTTTTATATTTTGAAAAGATAACCCCATATTTATAACTTTATTTCATTATTTAAATTTGCCTAAAAATAGCCTGTTTTGCAATTAGATGATTTAATGCTATGTTGTTTTTCGTGCCATTTTCATTGCTTTAAAGGTGTAGTAATGCAAGAACAAATTATTAAATCATTGATGATTTTGCTTGAATTGGCAGAAGAAGGTTTGATTAAAAAAATTAAAATTGAGTGTGAGAACACAGATGGTTCTCACTTTGTGGTTGAAGAGGGAGAATAATTCAGTACTGGGATTCTGGTAAATGTACAGTGAGCCCTTCCAGCTCTTCGCTTACTTTTATTTGGCAGCTTAAGCGACTGTTGGGGCGTGGCTCTGATCCGGCCTCTATCATTTCTTTTTCTGTCCCTGATGCAGCGCCAATTTTATCCATCCATTGTTCATCGATATAGCAATGGCATGTTGCGCAGCTCATGACGCCACCGCATTCACCAAGAATACCATCTATCATATTTTCTACCGCGCCATGCATAACACTGTTGCCAACGGGGACATCAGCTTCAAACATATTGCCATCATGAGTCACATAGAATATTAGTGGCATCATCGACCCTCTTTTCGTTTATTATATTCAGCTTATCTATTTATCTATCCTAATAGAATTTTTGAGAATAGGCTATGAATGATCACCCGAATGATTCAGCAGTATCATTAAAAACAGGACGCTATCGCCACTATAAAGGAGGAGAGTATGACGTTATTTCCGTTGCTACCCACAGTGAAACAGGAGAAACGCTGGTTGTCTATCGGTGCTTATATGATGAGGGCTCTTGGTGGGTAAGGCCCTTAGACATGTTTACGGAAAGCGTAACGGTTGATGGTAAAAAGTTTCCTCGTTTTACCTTGTTGCACGA
The DNA here is from genome assembly GCA_050633825.1 of Cellvibrionaceae bacterium. Lineage (GTDB taxonomy): Bacteria > Pseudomonadota > Gammaproteobacteria > Pseudomonadales > Cellvibrionaceae > CANLBN01. Next base: position 78,549 of record JBOEHG010000013.1, read on the forward strand.
AGTTGATAAGCCATGAGTGATCAAGATCAATATTGGATGCAGCAGGCATTGTTGTTAGCTGATCAGGCTGAATCCTTGGAAGAGGTTCCCGTAGGTGCCTTGCTTGTTTTAAACGATGAAGTTATTGGTCGAGGTTACAATCAACCGATTACGACAAATGACCCCACTGCTCACGCTGAAATCATTGCCTTACGAGATGCTGCAAAACACTTGGGCAATTATCGCTTAGTGGGTGCAACTCTTTATGTAACGATAGAGCCTTGTACGATGTGTGCCGGAGCGATTATTCACAGTCGGATTAGTCGTTTGGTCTATGGTGCAACAGAACCCAAAGCCGGCGCCATTAGTAGTTGCTCCCAGCTGTTAGATGCAGATTATGTGAACTATAAAGTGGATTATTTAGGGGGTGTTTGTGCTGATGAATGCTCACAAAAAATATCGGATTTTTTTTCTAAACGTCGCCGACAAAAGAAAGAAAAATAATTAGGTGTTAAAGAGTAAACGTCACTTATAATTGAGAAAGGGTGCCATTTTTAATACGTGAGAAGTTCACGGGTTCTATTTCATTTTGCAGTTCCAGTGCTAAGCGTCTTTGCTGTGATTCATGATGCCAGACAAGGATATTATGAAAGTTACGAATGTTTTCAACGTATTTGACAGGTTCCCAGCCTCTGGCATAACCGTGGCGAGTATTTTTGTAGTATTTCTTTTTACTGAGTAATGGTAAGCGTTCTTTAACATCATTCCAAAGGTCGGGGTTTCCGCCTTGTTGTTCAGTTAAAATGCGAGCATCTTCCAAATGACCAAAACCAACATTGTAAGCGGCTAAGGTCATCCATAGTCGGTCAGGGTTTTGTATACGGTCGGGTATCCTATTCATCATTTGGATTAAATATTTAGCGCCACCATGGATACTTTCTTGAGGGTCTGTTCTATCTTTAACACCGAGCGCTTTGGCAGTTTTGCGTGTCAGCATCATTAAGCCGCGTACACCGGTAAAGGATTTAGCATTCGCATTCCAGTGAGACTCTTGGTAACTCATTGCAGCGAGGAATAGCCAGTCGAGTTTGAATTCATTGGCTGTTTCGCGAAAATACTCTTCCCAACGCGGTAGGCGTTTATCAATATGTTTTGAAAAGGTTAAAGCGCCACCTTCATCCAGGTAGTCTGCTTCAAAGTATTTGTCAGTCAGCGCCGCAAGTTCACCATTACCTTGGTATTCTTTTAAAAAGACATTGGCTGATTTGTAAAGGCTTTGGTCGCCACCTTTTGGGAAGGCCCAAGCGATATTATCCAGCTCCGGTAAGTCAAACGCGCGTCGGGCTCTTGGATAAATATTGCTGTTAACGGTATATGCTGTGGAGTCAACAATAGTAATATCGGCTCGGCCGCTATGCACCATTTCCAGCAGATCGAGCTGTTCCATGTCTTCCATTTCTCGCCATGTTAGATCCGGTAAATCTTCTTTAAGCCTTTTGAGGAGTTCGACATGAGAGCTTTTTGCCACAGCAACAATATCCATATCGAGAAGGTCTTCAAGCACTTTGGGGCGTGGACTGCCTCTTTGGTAAATGACTTGCTGTTTGACCTGCATGTAGGGGACGGAAAACTGTAATACTTTTTGGCGCTCTTCTGTCACGCTTAAGCCATTAGCGGCGAATTGGCCATTTGTACTGCCAATAAGCTGAAGCATATTCCCTAAATTGGATTCGTCTTGAATAACCAGTTCGACACCCAAGTGATCTGCAAAGGCTTCTGCTAGTTCATATTCAAAGCCGGTATAGCCAAAAGGGCCTTCGTAGTAAGTGATGGGTCCATTACTGGATAAAATGGAGATATAGCCTTGGTCAACAATACGTTCAAGTAGAGTAGGTACGGTACTACCGGATAGCATAAACGGCATCATACACAATAAGAGCCCACCCAATGTATAGAAAGGGCGTCCTAAAGGCTGATGATGTTTGGTCGAAGTGCTATGCATGGCTTAAAAACATGGTGTAAAAATAAGTTTCCTTAACTTGGGCCTGTTAAAGGGGCTAAATCGGCTTAAATTTAATCAAAGTATACCTTATTACGTGCCAAAAGCCGATTTATACCATTTCCTACAGTGTTTTTGTATGTAAGTGCTTACCAATAATGACTTCAATTCCCTGCTTATTTAGTGGATATGATGCACGTAGTAGGTCTTATCGAGTACAATAGCGCGCTTTTCCGCACCGCAACTCTTAGACTGTATTTTCATGACAATGCTCATTATTTATGGCGCGCCGGCGCTATCTTCTTTTCGTTCCGACAAGCTACAACAGCGTTTAGCTGAAATTTCAGCTGATATTCGACTAAAACAAGCCAATTATGTTCATTTTGCTTCGGTCTCCGAAGACTTAAGTGCTGAAGAGCATAGGGTACTAGAGCAGCTTTTAGATTATGGTGATCTTGGTCATAACTCTGCAGTTGTTGACGGTGACGAGAGTGAATTGTTGGTCAGTGTGCCTCGTCCGGGCACCATTTCACCGTGGTCATCGAAGGCAACAGATATTGCCCATAACGCCGGTCTATCTAAAGTACAGCGCGTTGAAAGAGGAATTGTTTACCAGCTTGAGGGTATCAATGACGATATAAAAGCAGCCGTTACTACTTGCCTCCATGATCGTATGGTGGAGTCAGTGTTGTCTTCTCTTACTGCGGCAGAGCAGCTGTTTTACCAGCAAGACCCAGAGCCCCAGACGGAAGTCGATATTTTAGGTGGCGGTAAAGACGCGCTTGCACAAGCGAATACTGATTTAGGCTTGGCCTTAGCGGATGACGAAATAGAGTATTTGGTCGAGAGTTTTCAGTCGCTGGGCCGTAATCCGGTGGATGTTGAATTAATGATGTTTGCTCAGGCAAACTCTGAGCATTGTCGACATAAAATCTTTAATGCCTCTTGGACTGTTGACGGCGAAGATCAGCCCGTTTCTCTCTTTAAAATGATCAAGAACACCTACGAACAGGGTGGTGATAATGTGCTGTCGGCTTATGCCGATAATGCATCCGTTGTCGTGGGCAGTGAGGGCGGACGTTTTTACCCTGACCCCAATGACTTGACCTATGGCTATCATCAAGAGCCGATCCACCTTTTGATGAAAGTGGAAACCCATAACCACCCAACAGCGATTGCACCTTTTCCCGGTGCGGGTACCGGTTCGGGTGGCGAGATCCGTGATGAAGGTGCGGTAGGCCGTGGTTCTAAACCGAAAGTGGGTTTGACTGGCTTTACGGTTTCCAATTTACAAATCCCCGGCTATGAAATGCCATGGGAGATGGACTACGGTAAACCTGACCGTATTGTGACTGCCTTGGATATTATGCTTGAAGGTCCGATCGGTGGTGCTGCATTTAACAACGAGTTTGGCCGCCCTAATATCTGTGGCTATTTTAGAACCTTTGAAATGGATTTTGGGGGTGAGCGCCGTGGTTACCATAAACCAATCATGTTGGCCGGTGGCTATGGCAATATTAAAGCAGAGCATGTGGATCAGCACGAATTTAAACCCGGAGCCAAACTGATTGTGTTGGGTGGTCCGGCTATGTTGATCGGTTTAGGTGGCGGTGCGGCTTCTTCTATGTCTTCAGGCTCTTCTTCAGAAGACCTCGACTTTGCTTCCGTTCAGCGCCAAAACCCTGAAATAGAGCGCCGCTGTCAGGAGGTCATTGACCAATGCTGGCAGTTGAGTGAGAACAACCCTATCGCATTTATTCATGATGTCGGTGCCGGTGGTTTATCCAATGCTTTTCCTGAGTTAGTAAAAGACGGTGGTTGTGGTGGTACTTTCGATCTAAGAAAAGTGCCTAATGATGAACCCGGAATGAGTCCGCTAGCGATCTGGTGTAATGAGTCGCAAGAGCGTTATGTCATGGCAGTAATGCCTGAAGATTTGGCTCGTTTTGAAGCCATTTGCCAGCGTGAGCGTTGTCCTTATGCTGTGGTCGGTGAATCAACAGAAGAGCAACACCTGCGAGTCAATGATACTTTACTCGATGCCAGGCCAGTGGATTTACCCATGTCTATTTTGTTTGGTAAACCACCTAAAATGCATCGCGAAGCCGAGCGTTATCAAGCACCAAGTACTGGTTTTGATACCAGCCACGTTGACCTTAAAGAGGCCATACATCGCGTATTAAAGCATCCAACCGTTGCCAGTAAGCAATTCTTAATTACTATCGGTGATCGTTCAGTTACCGGGCAGGTTGTTCGCGACCAGATGGTGGGCCCTTGGCAAATTCCAGTAGCAGACTGTGCCGTAACAACCGTGTCTTATGACAGCTATGCCGGTGAAGCCATGTCTATGGGTGAGCGAACGCCTATGGCATTGTTGGATGCCCCGGCATCAGGCCGCATGGCTATTGGTGAAGCAATTACCAATATCGCAGCCACACGTATACAGCAATTAAGTGATATAAAATTATCGGCTAACTGGATGTGTGCTGCAGGCCATCAAGGCGAAGATGAAAAGCTATTCCGTACCGTTGAAACAATTGGTATGGACTTATGTCCAGCGCTTGGGATTACGATTCCAGTCGGTAAAGACTCCATGTCTATGAGAACTGCTTGGCAGGATCGAGGGCAAGATAAAGCCGTGACTGCACCGATGTCCGTTGTAATTTCAGCCTTCGCGCCAGTGGTTGATGTACGTGAAACCATGACACCGCAACTGCAAATGGTTGACGGTAGTGAGTTGTTATTGATTGATTTAGGTGCCGGTCAGAAACGTCTAGGTGCTTCAATATTGGCTCAAGTCTATGGCGAGCTGGGTGATGAGGTTGCTGATATTAACGATGCGTCACTACTGAAAAGTTTTTTTAACGCTATCCAAACCTGTTTAGCGAAGGACGATTTATTGGCTTACCATGATCGTAGTGATGGTGGCTTATTAACTACCTTATGCGAAATGGCCTTTGCGGGTCATTGTGGTATTGATGTTGATCTTTCGGCGATAAACGCAGACCCAATAGCGACATTGTTTAACGAAGAGTTGGGCGCAGTTATCCAAGTCAGCAGTGATAAAGTCTCCTTAGTTAAATCCCGTTTTGCTGACTTGGGTTTAGGCGAATGTGTTTATAGCATCGGCCATCTTAATAACGATGATGCCATTCGTATTAAACAAACAGCCGAGCAGCTTATCTTTGATGCTAAGCGCGCAGACTTACAAAGTGTGTGGAGCGAGACCAGTTATCACATGCAATCGTTGCGAGATAACCCCGACTGTGCGCAGCAAGAATTTGATTTAATTCAGCAAGAAAACCCCGGTTTAACCACATCTTTAAGTTATGACCCTACTGATGATATATCAGCACCTTTTATTGCAGCAGGCGTAAAGCCAAAAGTAGCCATCCTCCGCGAGCAAGGGGTTAATGGTCATGTAGAAATGGCAGCAGCATTTGATCGTGCTGGTTTTACCGCAGTGGATGTTCATATGAGTGATATCCTGGCTGGTCGTGTTCACCTTAGAGACTTTAAAGGTTTAGCAGCATGTGGCGGTTTTTCTTACGGTGATGTTCTCGGTGCGGGTGAGGGTTGGGCAAAGACCATACTGTTTAATGATATTGCCCGTGATCAATTCGAGTCATTCTTTCATCGCAATGATACCTTCAGTTTGGGGGTGTGTAATGGTTGCCAGATGATGTCCAATTTACACAGTCTCATTCCCGGAACAGAACATTGGCCGCACTTCGGTCGCAATGTGTCAGAGCAGTTCGAGGCACGCTTTAGCTTGGTTCAAATTCCTGAAACGCCTTCGGTCTTGCTTCAAGGAATGGCGGGCTCTCATTTACCGGTTGCCATTGCCCATGGTGAAGGTCGTGCGGAATTTGCTTCTGATAAGACTTTTCGTCAATGTGATGAGAGTGGACTTGTTTCTATGCGCTATGTTGATAACAACCTACAGCAAGCGGCAGCATATCCGGCTAACCCTAATGGCTCCGCTGGCGCCATTGCGAGTGTCACCTCAACAGATGGCCGAGTCACTATTATGATGCCTCACCCCGAGCGCGTATTCCGTACGATAACTAACTCATGGAAACCAAAAGGTTGGCAAGAAGATGGCGGCTGGTTGCGTATTTTTAGAAATGCTCGCGTGTTTGTTGAATAATAGTCTCTGAGTAGAGGCTCGGTTCTATAAAACTATTATGGTTGTCAGGCCTATTTTATAGACATTAAAGTAATAACTGATATTAAAATTGATAACATGTATTAGCGAGGTTTATGGGTCTTGTATACTCTATATTACCCATAAAACTCGCTAAATGATAACCAGTTACTGTTCCTTATATCCTGCTTTTTTCGCCAGCTGCTAGACTTAAAAGAGTGCTCTCTTTTGGTTTGCTAGTGAATAAAACCCCTTTAATCTATACAGTAAAATCTATCTGTGCTCTTGCTGCTATTACGGTAGTCGGCTGTGCTGGGTTTTCCTCGTCCCAAGGTGAAAGCAATAATAGAAATACAACTGATACATTGCCAGTTTCTAAAAAAGAAATCATTGTTGCCGTAAATTCACCTAAAAAAATAGTCTCCAACAATGTAGTTAATGATCAGAATAATAAAAATATTGTTGTTGATAAGGTAACTATAAAGCCCATTAAAAAATATAATAATACTGTTTTTATTAATAAAAACAAAAAAAATAGTGTAATTAAAAAAACGACCTCAATTAATGAGAAGAAAAAAAATATCAAGCCAGTCCCTATAGATAAAAAAGAAAAAGAAAGTTCAGTAATTAATCTGAATATTGATCCTGATAATGAAAAAATGAAATTACATTCTAAAAGTTATGGTTCTAAAAAAATAAACGATAAAAAAAGTGAGTTTTTTTTGAAAGAAAAAATAACTTCGAAAAATTCAGATGAAAAAAAATATAAAATAAATAGTAGCGTTGCAGATTTAACAAATAATACTGCTGTAGAGAATGTAGAGAATGTA
>JBOEHG010000014.1:0-106492 GCA_050633825.1 Cellvibrionaceae bacterium
TAAACTGCGGTTAAGGCCGGGGTTGAGATGGGACGTCCGGATGGCAGGAGAGAAACCGACAAGCCAAACTGGTCATCCGCCATGGCGGCCGGTATGATCTTGACGTCTCGACGCCTCTTGTTGCCGGGTTCGCAATCGCGGGGCTAATGCGGCTGCCAATCTCATGAGAACCTACCCGAAATTAACCCGTCGTTGGTGGATGAAAGAGTTTAGGGAGCTGAGAGCTGCGCACCAGAAGGAAGAAAAGGCCGAAACAGTGGCTGCATTCAAGCTGGCAGCGGAACGAGGCGATCGATATCAGGAAAATTCCAATAACTGACATGGAGGTACTGAAAAATTCACTCTTCCAAGCCAATTAATCATCTAGACGATCATGGGTTAAGCGTCGGTAACTGCTTCGTGCTGAGGCGAAGGTTAACCCATTGATTTATATGGTAGCTACGGGTGGACTTGAACCACCGACCCCAGCATTATGAATGCTGTGCTCTAACCAGCTGAGCTACGTAGCCATTGTCAGTAGATGTACTCAGACCTTGAGAGGGGTTCATGGTCCGGCTTGCTGAGGGCGCGTATTATCCCGATAGGCCTATGGCCTGTCAAGCCAGCAATCACGATGGGATTAAAGTTGTTGGTTTGAGTAAGGGGTGTCTATCCTGTTACTGCTATTGGGGTGCAGAAAATAGGGGGTGAGCTTAGTGCTCACCCATTTTGGAGGCCAGTTGGTCGAGGCAGTCCATCACTCGTAGGCTGGCCTTTTCCATATCGGAGAGGTGTTGATAGGCACTATCCTTATCGCCTTGAGAGGCGGCTTCTGTTGCCATGCTAAAAGCGTTGTGGAAGGCTTTATGTGGCTCTTCTAATTGCTTGTAGGCATTTTCTTTATCGTAACGATTACGCCCTTCTCCGTGATAATACCACTGGCCTAGGCGGCATTGGGTATGGTCGGTCATATCACTGCTAGGGACTTGTCCCTCATTAAAGGCTTTATAGGCTTCTGCCTTGGTACATAGGTGGTCCATTTTGACTGTTTGAATAAAGTTGGTTTCCGCTTCATCCACAATAACGTCGTGCATTGATTTGGATAATTCCAGTATTGACTGAATGTTGCTAAGAGACTCTTCAGAGGTTGATTGAAGCTCTTCACTTCGATTCAGTGTAGCTTTGATGTTGTCATCGGTGGTTTGGGTGTCCTGATCGATTTTCTTTACTAGCTCACCAATTTCACCGCTGGCCTCACCGGCGCGCTGTGCCAGCGCCCGTACTTCGTCGGCAACAACCGCAAAGCCTCGGCCGGCTTCACCAGCCCGTGCTGCTTCAATTGCTGCATTGAGGGCTAACAGGTTGGTCTGTTCTGAAATAGTATTAATAATATCGGCAAATTTGGTGATTTCACCGGCGGCGCCTTTTAAGTTGGTTACACTGTCATGGCTCTTTTTGGCGTTTTCATGAATATAATGAAGGTCAGAATGGGTTTTCTTTAAGGCATCACCGACTTCACTATAGGTTAGCTCTGAATCTGATAACTGGTCCCGTTGATGGCGCATTGAATCGGTTGAATTAACCAAACGATCTCTGATGCTGCTAATGCCGCAGTAGCTTTGAATAATGAGTGCCGTTTCTGGATGTGCATCGCACTCTCTTACAGAGCCATCGAGTTGAGATTGTAGATCGGCCAGCTTTTCCTGTAGTGAGTTGATTTCGCTTTGGTATTGTTGGTTAGATTCCGTCAGTGATTGAATCTCGTTTTCAAAAGCGGTGGTTTGCTGTTTGTTGTTCCAGAACATAAAAGGGCTCGCCTATAGTCAAATTAATACTCTGCTTTAAGTATAGACAAGCTTGTTCCTATGCCAAATTTTTAAGGCATAATATGTGTTTTTTTTAAGTTGTTGTTTTTAAAGGCTTATTTTAATTAGTGGTTAACTTACACGTTGAAACGAAAGTGAATAACATCACCGTCTTTAACAATATAGTCTTTGCCTTCTAGGCGCCACTTACCTGCGTCTTTGGCGCCTGATTCACCATTGTGCTCAATATAGTCGGCAAAACCGACGATTTCGGCACGGATAAAGCCTTTTTCAAAGTCAGTGTGGATTTTACCGGCAGCTTGAGGCGCGGTAGAGCCTATAGGGATGGTCCAAGCTCGCACTTCTTTAACGCCTGCGGTGAAGTAGGTGTGTAGGTCCAGTAATTCATAGCCTGCGCGAATTACCCGATTCAAGCCCGGTTCTTCCATGCCTAAATCGGCTAGGAATTCCTGCTTTTCATCATCATCCAGTTCAGCAATTTCGGATTCCAATTTATTGCAAATGGTCACAACAACGGCGCCTTCTTCAGCAGCAATAGCTTTGACGGTATCCAATAACGCATTATTTTCAAAGCCATCTTCGTCGACATTGGCAATGTACATTGTTGGCTTGAGTGTTAGGGGGTTGATCTCTTTTAGCAGTACAATTTCATCCTCTGTTAGGGAGAATGAGCGGAGTGGTTTGGCTTCGTTGAGGTGAGGTTGAATCTTCTCAAGTAGATTTTTCATGGCAACAGCATGTTTGTCACCACTTTTAGCCGACCTGACATAACGCTGTAAGCACTTTTCCGTGCTATCTAAATCTGCCAATGCTAATTCAGTATTGATTACTTCGATATCAGCTTTAGGATCTACACCACCCGCAACGTGAACAATATTTTCATCATCAAAGCAGCGTACAACATGGGCAATTGCATCGGTTTCACGGATGTTGGCCAGAAACTGGTTACCAAGGCCTTCGCCTTTGGATGCTCCAGCAACAAGCCCGGCAATATCAACAAACTCCATCGTCGTTGGTACAACACGCTCTGGTTTTACAATGGCAGCCAGTTGGTCCTGTCGTGGGTCGGGTACTGGGACGATGCCAGAGTTGGGTTCAATGGTACAGAAAGGAAAGTTTTCAGCATCAATTCCCGCTTTGGTTAGCGCGTTGAATAAAGTGGATTTGCCTACGTTGGGTAAGCCGACAATGCCGCAGTTAAAGCCCATACTGTTTACCTTTGGGGGAATGATGAAAAGTGTGCGTATGCTAAAGATTTAGGGGGGAAGGTCAAGTCTTTTCGTGTTGAAGTATGTTGTAGTAATGCGAGTTTTATTGTGTGTGTAATTCTTTCATGGCGGTGTTCCATTCGCCATTAATTGCTAACGGTAGTACGCGTAAAGCATTATCAATGCTCTCTTCAATTTGTTTTTGCTCGCTAGCGGGCGCTTTGCGTAATACGTAGTTACTAACGAGTTTTGCATTGCCGGGATGATCAATGCCTATGCGCAATCGAGCAAAATTTTTATTGTTCCCCAATGCTTTAATGATATCTTTTAAACCATTGTGACCACCATGGCCGCCACCAATTTTCAATTTGGCGATTCCGGGTGCTAAGTCGAGTTCGTCATGAGCAATAAGAATAGCTTCTGCTGGAATTTTGTAAAATTGGGCGATAGCGCCGACGGCTTTACCACTGAGATTCATAAATGTAGTAGGAATAAGCAAGCGAACATCTTTTGCACCGATAAAAAAGCGGCCTGTCAGACCAAAAAATTTGCTTTCAGGTGTCAATGTGACGCTATGCTGCCTGGCTAATTGAGTCACGAAGTCTGCACCGGCGTTATGTCGGGTAGCATCGTATTCGGTACCTGGGTTACCAAGTCCAACAATTAGTTTAATGGGAGTGTCCACGGAACAGCGGTATCAATTAAAAAGGGAGGAGCGAAAATACCCTGCCGAATCGACAGGGTATACATGATTATTCAGCTTCTGATTCGCCTTCAGCAGCATCAGTAGGCGCTTCTTCGTCGTCAAGATTCGAACCTTTAGGTTTGTTAATTGCAGCAACTGGAAGATCGTGATCTTCACCGTGAGCTAATGCAATCGACTCAACACCTTTAGGTAGAGTAAGGTCAGAAATATGAACAATTTGTCCTAGCTCAACTTGTGCTAAATCAACCTCAATGTATTCAGGTAGATCGGCAGGTAAACAGCTAATTTCTAATTGTGTCATGCTGTGAGAGATAACACCGCCCTGCATTTTAACACCGGTAGCGATATCTTCATTGATGAAATGCAGAGGCACATTAGTTGTAAACTTCTGATTTTTCGAAACACGAAGAAAGTCAGCATGAAAAATTTCAGGCTTTGATGGGTGACGTTGCAAGTCTTTTAGGATTGCATCTTCACTTTTACCATCCACATTCAGTGAAATAATGTGAGAATAAAATGCTTCGTGTTCTAAGTGCTTAACTAGCTCTTTGAATTCAATCGAAATATTTTGTGGGGCTTTTTTTCCACCATAAATAATGGCGGGTACCATGCCTGTACGACGTAGGCGGCGGCTCGCACCTTTCCCTTCGTCTTTACGCGGCTGGGCATCAAGTACAAAGTCTTCATTTGACATTGTAAGATCCTCGTTTAAAGCTGTAGCAATCTGCGACCAGAAAAATGATGCTACAGTGGTTAGTAAAATCTATTGCTGAGCAATAGGGTTTCCGTAGTGAATGTTTAATTAGTGTTAAAGTGACTAATCAAACATCGCACTGAGGGATTCTTCATTATTCAATCGACGTATCGCTTCCGCTAACATCGTTGTTAAGCTAAGTTGGCGAATACGAGAGCAGCCTTTAGCTTCGTCAGACAGTGGAATAGAATCAGTAACCACCAATTCATCCAATACTGAATTATTTATATTGTCTATCGCTTTACCTGAAAGTACGGGGTGTGTTGCGTAAGAAACCACTTTTTCTGCACCGTATTCTTTTAGTGCTTTAGCTGCACCACACAATGTACCAGCGGTATCAACCATGTCATCGACTAATATACAAGTGCGGCCTTTGACTTCACCGATCAGGTTCATTACTTCGGCGACATTCGCTTTGGGGCGACGTTTATCAATAATTGCTAAATCAATATTCAATTGTTTGGCAACTGCGCGTGCGCGAACAACGCCACCAATATCCGGAGATACTACTACAAGGTTCTGATGATCTTGGCTATTGATGTCATCCAGTAAAATAGGAGCGCCATAAATATTGTCTACAGGAACGTCAAAAAAGCCCTGTATTTGTTCCGCATGTAGGTCAATCGTTAATACGCGATCAATACCAACATTGACCATCATATCTGCCACCACTTTGGCGGTAATAGGCACGCGAGCTGAGCGAACGCGACGGTCTTGGCGGGCATAGCCAAAATAAGGAACAATCGCAGTGACTCGTCCTGCAGATGCTCGGCGGAGAGCGTCGACAAGAATCAATAGCTCCATTAGACTTTTATGGGTTGGGGCGCAGGTTGATTGCACAACGAAGACATCACGTCCGCGAACATTTTCGTTGATTTCAATTGAAATTTCGCCATCAGAAAACTGGCTAACGGTTGCGTCACCCAAGCTCATTCCCAGTTTTTTGGCAATACTTTGTGATAATGCCGGGTTGGCATTACCAGTGAAAACCATAAAATCTGACACGTTGATCTACCTTGGACTATACACTGCTGAAATGAATGGCTGGGGTGGGAGGACTTGAACCTCCGCATGGCGGGATCAAAACCCGCTGCCTTACCACTTGGCTACACCCCAATAAACATAGTTTTTCAAACTTCTTTAGGCTTCTATCACGATATGAGTGACATAGCAGGGGAATGATTAATGCCTTTGGCAATAAAACAGTCCCATCTCTCAGGTACCTCTTTTAACACGTTTTTTGCAACATCCTTATTGGGGAATGTGGCAAATATGCATGCACCGGTTCCTGTGAGCTGAGCAGGAGCGTATTTTCGTAGCCATTTTAGGGCTACATCGACCTCAGGATAGTACCTGCAGACTACATTTTCGCAGTCATTTTGGCCGCCCTGCTCAAAGAAGGCCGCTACTGTAATGGCGGCGGTGTCTCTTGTCAATTCTTCCCGAGAAAAAATATCGGCTGTTGGAACATGGCAATCTGGCTTGATGACGATAAACCATTGTTCAGGCAAATCAACGGCTTGCAGCTTTTCGCCGATTCCCTCTGCCCAAGCAGAACGACCCTGAATAAATACCGGTACATCAGCGCCTAAGTTGAGGCCGATTTCACATAATTCTTCAGTGCTTAAGCCGGTACGCCATAGCTGGTTCAGGGCTATTAATGTTGTTGCTGCATTAGAGCTACCGCCACCCAGACCGCCGCCCATAGGCAAGCGTTTCTCTATTTCTATTTTAGCGCCTTTACTTATACCCGTTTTTGCTCTCAAGGCGAGAGCCGCTTTGATAATAAGATTGTCTTGATAAGAAACGCCAGCGATATCAGGTAAGAGTACGATCGTGTCATCATCGCTTAGCTCAAAGTGAATATGATCACCATAGTCCAATAATTGGAATAGGGTTTGTAATTCATGATAACCATCACTACGTTTCCCTAGTATGTGAAGAAAGAGGTTCAATTTAGCAGGTGAAAGTAGGCTGATTCTCATTGGATACTTATTTTTTAGTCTATGAGTGGTGAATCTAGAGCGGCGGCTACGGTAGTTGCCATTCTCTGATAATCAGGGTTAGTTGTGAATTATCTTGTTTGGCTTTAATTCTGCCGGGCAGTAGCCATTGGCTGACGGGTTTATAGCGACTATATTGGAGTGTCCATTTAGATTGTTGTAGTGAATTCAAAACTCCTGTGGGATTGTAGTCAGCAGACTGTATCGGATTGTCGGGGTTTGCTATGCCTCTTACCCAAAATTTAAAGTCATGAATGGGTAGTGACCAGCCAAAAGTATCTCTGATGAGTGAATTGGCATTATTTGAATACAGAGTCTGTTTGCCAGGTTGTTCGATAACAATATGGGACTCATTACCACTAATGGTTGCGTTACCTTGCCCTAAGGGGCCTTGGACTTTAATGACATAATTGGTATCTGTTTGTTGCCAATCAAGAGTGACACTACCGCTGTCTTCTGCGGTTCGAATACCTAATTTGGCTTTAATAAGCCAGGTTTGTGGCAGTGTTTCCAAGCTAGTGACAAGAGGCGGTGTATCGACTATAGGGTTTCTACTACAGCTTGCGAGTAGCAATAAGACACCAATAAAAAGAGTTGTGCGTAGTGCAGTTGTAAGTGTTGGCATCAGTGTTAATTATGGAGTGACTTGTAATCGCTCCATCGTATCAAGAATACGACTGTCGTTGGGGTTATCTTTTAAATTATTCGTCCAAATATTGTGTGCTTCTTGTTTATTGCCGTTTACCCAAAGCGCTTCTCCGAGATGGGCAGCAACCTCAGGGTCTGGAAATAGCTCGAATGCTTTTTTCAAATAGAGTATGGCTTCTTCAGTACGGCCAAGATTAAATAGTGCCCAACCCATACTATCCATAATGGCTGGGTCATCAGGTTTGATTGATAGTGCTTTTTCAATTAATGCTAATGCTTCTTGATGTCGGTCTGTGCGGCTAGTCAGGAAATAACCTAGGGCATTTAAGGCCGCGGCATTTTCCGGCTCTTGAGTCAGTATGTGCCTTAAATCACTTTCCATTAGCGCTAATTGGTCAGTTTTTTCATACAGGCTAGAACGCGTATAGCGCAGGTTAATATTGTCAGGGGACTCTGTAATCCCTTGGGTTAAAACAGCAATAGCGGGTTCAATTTTATCCAAGCTTTCTAGTACTTCAGCTTCGGCACTGTATAGCTGGGCTCTTTGGTTGGGTGACTCGGCGCGAAGCTTGCGCAAGTGTGCCTGTGCTTGTTCTATATCTCCTTGGGTAGCCATGATACGCGCGGCACGGCTATGTGAGGCTATATAATCGTTACCTCCATTGATGGCAAGGTAATGACTTAAGGCTTTTTCATAGTTTTTATCCAGTTCTGCTAGATTACCTAGATAAAAATGAATGGTATTCGGTCGATAGCCAACATTTAGCAATTGATCGAGTAGTTGCTCAGATTCTTCTCGCTTATTAATCTCCAAGGCAATTAAGGCCTTAGAGAACTTAATGTCCAGGTGATTGGGTGATTGAGCGGATAAGAGAGAAAATTCTCGATAGGCGGCTTCTACATCGGTTTGTGTTAACAGGCGAGCATAAAGCAATCTCAAGCGGTTATCATCAGGGCGTTTCGCCAAATACCCTTTGAGTTTTTCAGCGGCAAGCTCGGTTTGCTTACTCGCTTGTAAAAGCCGAATTTCCTGCATAATGGCGGGAAGGTAATCACTATCGTTTGTGAGCACGTCTTGAATGATTTGATATGCAGTGGCGGTATCTTTTTGAGATTCATAAAGCGTACTTAATCCAACCTTAATCGCAGAATAGCCAGGGTACTGGTTTGCGAGCCCATGGTAGCGTTTGATCAGTTGTTGCCGCGTTAAGGTGTCCAAGTCACGGCTGTAGTTTGCAATCGTTTCAGTGATCGCAGCACTTTTATTGGATTCTTTATCTTCTGGATTCAGTAGAGCAAGGATTTTTTCAGCGTAATCCAAAGCTTCTAATGGCTGCCTGCTCTCTATATAAGCGGTTGCGACAATGCTATTGGCTTCAATATCATTGGGTGTTTGTTCTAACCATAATTGCCCCATTGCAAGGGATTGATCATTGGAGCGAAAGTATTGTGCTAGTCGAGCCGCTCTTGCAATGATACCAAGGTCGCCTGTTGCCTGAGCTTCATCCACATAATTACTCAGGGTAACATCATATTTTTTGCGGGTAGCGGCTAATTCAGCCACCATCAATGAATAGAGTGTCTCCGTAGAGAAGTTGCCATAACGTTCAGGTTCTGCTATTTCGGCGGTTTTGGGTGCTGGTGGTGTTTGTGTATCGCTTTGAATAGGCGTGGGCGACTCTTGCTCTGCCAAAAAGCTACAGGACTGAGTGAGTATTAGGCTGCTAAATAAGCCAATGGTGAATAGTCTTTGTGTGAAATACATAGGGTATTCTTTACTCCAAACGCTTAGTTTAGTGTAAACCTCATCTCGGCATTAGCCAAGTATCCATGTCTCACCTTGAGGTTCTAGACCTATACTATAGAGCCTGAGGTTTGAATTGATGGCTTGCTATTGCCGGCCGGTATACGGACAATACACTCTTCCCCGAAATATAGCTGTTTTCATGGTTCCACTGTTTATTATTGGTCTAAATCACGAAAGTGCAACGGTTGATTTGCGAGAACAAGTCACATTTGCCCCTGAAATCATGGTGCAGGCCTTAAAACAACTTGTCGATGAGACTTCTGCAACAGAAGCGGCGATTTTATCGACCTGTAATCGTACAGAGCTTTATATCTCGGGTGATGAAGCAGTACTAATAGAGACTTTTTCCCAATGGTTGGCGAATTTTCATCAATTGGAGCTCTCTCTACTGTCTTCATCTTGCTATCAGCATCAAGGTGAACAAGCGATTACCCATATGATGAAAGTAGCCTGTGGCCTCGATTCTATGGTTTTGGGTGAACCACAAATACTAGGGCAAATGAAATCCAGCTATGCCGTTGCACAAGAAGCGAATGTATTGGGACCGGAGCTTCACAGTGTTTTTCAAAAGGTCTTCAGTGCTGCTAAGCGAGTAAGAACCGATACTGCGATAGGGCGTAATCCTGTTTCTGTCGCTTATGCATCGGTTAATTTAGCACAACGTATATTTTCGGATTTAAAGCAAGATACCGCATTATTGATTGGCGCAGGTGAGACCATTGATTTAGTGGCGCGCCATCTTAAAGAACAAGGTATTGCTAAGATGATTTTTGCAAACCGAACCCTTGAACGGGCGCAAAAATTGGCAGATGATTTTTCTGCTCAAGCTGTTTTACTTTCAGATATTCCTGATTATTTAGTGAAGTCGGATATTGTGATTTCTTCTACAGCAAGCCAATTGCCTATTTTGGGTAAAGGTGCTGTTGAATCAGCGCTAAAGTTGCGTAAGCACAAACCTATTTTTATGGTTGATATTGCGGTTCCTCGCGATATTGAACCCGAAGTCGGTGAACTGGATGATGTTTACCTCTATACCGTGGATGACTTACGTGATGTGATTGACGAAAATAAGCAGTCACGTGAAGCCGCTGCTGCTGAAGCACATTTGATTGTAGATGATTGTGTGGCAGATTATTTAAAAGAGCGGCGGGCACGTTATTCTATTGCTGCCATTAAATCTTATCGTCAATATGCTGAGACCCTGCGTGATGAAGTGCTTCAAAAAGCGTTGCGTGATCTTGAAAATGGTGAACATGCTGAAAAAGTCTTGCAGCAAATGGCCAATAGTCTAACAAATAAATTGCTTCATACCCCTACGAAACAGTTAAAACAAGCGGGCGAAGAAGGGCAATACGAACTACTAGAGTTATCACAGCAGTTATTAGGCTTTTCGCAAGCAGAAAAAAAGAATACAAAATAATATTTCCCTGAAAGTTCAGGTGAAAACGCATTAGATAAAAAGAGAAATTTAAATTAAGTATTATGAAAGAATCTATTTTACAGAAGTTAGAGGCCCTTCAAGAACGTTATGTTGAAGTCGGTGCATTACTCAGCGAAGGCGATATTATTAGTGATCAAAACCGTTTTCGTGAATTGTCGCGTGAATATGCCGAATTAGAGCCAGTTGTAAAATGTTATAGTGATTATAGGCAAGTATTAGATGACCTTGCCGAAGCTAAAGCATTGATTAATGATACTGATGCCGACATGCGTGCCATGGGTCAAGAAGAGCTTAAAGCTGTGGAGGAAAAACGTCCTCCCTTAGAATTAGAATTACAGAAATTATTACTGCCAAAAGATCCTAATGATGAAAAAAATGTCTTTTTAGAAGTTCGTGCAGGTACTGGCGGTGATGAAGCGGCGATTTTTGCAGGGGACTTATTTCGGATGTACAGCCGTTATGCTGAAAAACGCCGCTGGCGTATTGAGATTGTCAGTGAAAACACTGGTGATCATGGTGGCTATAAAGAAATTATTTCACGCATCGTTGGGCAGGGTGTTTACTCTCAATTGAAATTTGAGTCAGGTGCTCATCGTGTACAACGTGTTCCAGAAACTGAGTCACAGGGACGAATCCATACATCCGCTTGTACGGTTGCTATTTTGCCGGAAGCCAGTGCAGAAGCAGAAATTGAAATTAATAAAGCGGATTTGCGTGTCGATACATTTAGAGCGAGCGGTGCAGGTGGACAGCATGTTAACAAAACAGACTCCGCTATTCGTTTAACCCATATTCCTACGGGTGTTGTTGTAGAGTGTCAAGATGAGCGTTCACAACATAAGAATAAAGCCAAAGCGATGTCATTATTGGCGGCACGCTTGCAAAGTGCACAAGATGAAGCCTCGGCTAAAGAAAGGGCCGATGAGCGTAAAAGTTTAGTCGGGAGTGGCGATCGTTCTGAGCGTATTAGAACGTATAATTACCCACAAGGCCGAGTAACGGACCACCGTATCAATTTAACATTATATAAATTAAATGAAGTCATGACTGGCGACCTTAATGAGGTCATACAACCGCTCGTTAATGAATATCAAGCAGATCAGTTAGCGGCATTAGGCGGGCAATAAAATTGTCAGAGGATGTAAATCCTATTTATGTCATTATTAACTATGTCCTCATTAACGATATCCCAGTGTCTTGTTGAATCGACGAATCAGCTTAAACAGCAATCTGATACAGCTCGTTTAGACTGTGAGGTTTTACTGAGCCATGTATTGGATAGAACTCGAACTTATTTATATACATGGCCAGAAAAAGAATTAACTGATCAGCAACAGAATCTATTTCTTACACTGTTTGAGCGTAGACTTTTGGGTGAGCCTATAGCTCATTTGACGGGTGAGAAAGAGTTTTGGTCCCTTTCTTTGTTAGTGAACAATACCACCCTTATTCCTCGTCCTGAAACAGAGTTACTGGTTGAATTAGCGCTTTCTATTTTGCCTGAAGGCGATTCAGAATCTCAACATGTTGCTGATTTAGGTACGGGTACGGGTGCTATTGCCTGCGCGATTGCAACTGAAAGACCCCACTGGCAGGTCTGGGCTTATGAGAAGTACCCTGATGCATTTGAATTGGCTACATCCAACCAAAAGAAGCTGGCTTTACAGAACCTGTCAATTCAACAAAGCGATTGGTTTGACCAGGTTGGTGAGCGTAAATTTCATCTTATTGTTTCAAATCCCCCTTACATTGATGCAGCTGATGTACATCTACAGCAAGGCGATGTACGTTACGAGCCTCAAACGGCACTGATTGCCGATGATAATGGTTTAAGTGATATAGCATTAATTATTCAGCAAGCATCGAATTATCTTTTTGATGGCGGTTTTTTATTATTAGAACATGGTTATCAGCAAGCAGGCGATGTAAAAAAATTACTGCAAAAACATCACTTTTCAGATGTATTTACCACTGCTGATATGGCAGGACACCCCAGAGTAACCGCTGGACGACTATACCGAGTTAACGATTAATCGTTTTAGGTATTGAGTCTTTAAGTAATTATCAGTACAGTTTCCGTTAGGAATTACAGGATGACATTTATATAGCTGCTGACTCGTTAATTATCTATTCAGTTAATTATGATTGTATGCGACTTTAGTCTTATCTAGCGCTTAACTTGCTAGCATTTAAGAACTATTTAAGGTCAACATACTATCAGTGTAAGCGGCTTTACTATTTCCCCATTGTTGGGAGTTATAAATTGCTTAAAGGTTTAAGGGGTTGTCAATGCCAGAAGCTTTTTATCAGGTCATTTCTGATGGTTCTATTCGTCCAGGTTTTTCTCAGCAAGAAGTTGAGAAAAATCTTTCCTGCAAGTTACATCTACCTAATGATGTCATTCAGTCTATTTTTAGCGACGCCAAAGTTATTCTTGAGCGGGATCTTGAGTTTGCTGAAGCGTGTAAATATGAGCAATCATTATTCCTGAATGGTTTGGTCGTGAGATCTGAGTCAATGGCCGCTAGCTCTTGAAACCTAGCTCTTGAAACAGAGAGTGACAGTTAATATGCCCCTTCTTGACAATATATGATGCCATTCTCCCCTATACCTGTAAGTCCTATGGCTATGCAGAATAAGTTATAGGAATAGTGTTATACTCCGGACTTATTGCTGATTAGCGGAGAGTAGGTAAATCATTGTTTAGTAAATTATTTAGAAAGAAGAACAATTCCCAGTCTGATTTATCCTCATCACCTCGCCCTTCATCAAAGAGTAGCAGTGACGTTTCTTCCAATGGGTCGCCAAATAATGGGGCGATAAAAAAGAAGAGCAAAGCATCGTCTCGTCGTCGTCCGAATACTAAGAAAAAAGCCCCGATGTGGGATTTATCAAAATTTCAGGTGCCTGAAGTTGAAGGTAAAACCCGCTTTCATGATTTGGGTTTAGAATTATCGTTGATGCAGGCTATTGCCGATTTAAACTTTGAATACTGTTCCCCCATTCAGGCTCAATCATTACCTAATACTCTTAAAGGCTTGGACCTACTTGGCAAAGCGCAAACCGGTACGGGTAAAACAGCGGCTTTCTTGGTCGCTATGATTGATGACTTTCTTAAGAACCCCATCGAAGATGAACGCTATGCCGGTGAAGCACGTGCTTTAATCATTGCGCCTACACGGGAGCTCGTTTTACAGATAGCAGATGATGCCAAAGCTTTGATCAAACATACTGATTTAAGTGTTCATACTTTGGTTGGCGGGATGGATTATGATAAGCAAAAGCGAAAAATTCAGGATAAGTTGGTCGATATATTAGTTGCTACACCAGGTCGATTGCTAGATTTTGCGAGTAGTAAAGATATTTATCTTGATCAGGTCGAAGTGCTTGTGCTCGATGAGGCTGATCGTATGTTGGATATGGGTTTTATTCCGCAAGTGAGACGTATTGTTCGATTAACGCCTCATAAGGATAACCGACAGACACTTTTCTTTTCTGCAACATTTACAGAAGATGTGATGAGGTTAGCTGATCAGTGGACCTGTGACCCCGTCAGTGTAGAAATTGAGCCAGATCATGTGGCCACCGATACTGTTGATCAGCATGTTTATATAGCTGCCACAGAAGAAAAGTATTCCATTCTATGTAACATTGTTAAGCAAGATAATGTCGAGAGTTTAATTGTCTTTGCCAATCGTCGCGATGAATGTCGGCGTTTGCACCAGAAGTTACAAAATAGTGGCTTTAAGGTGGGCTTATTATCAGGTGAAATTCACCAGAGTAAGCGGGTTAAAACATTGGACGCCTTTAAAGCCGGTAAGCTAAAGATTCTTGTTGCTACAGATGTGGCTGGCAGAGGTATACATATTGAAGGCATTAGTCACGTTGTTAACTATACTTTGCCTGAAGAGGCAGAGGATTACATTCACCGTATTGGCCGTACTGGGCGGGCAGGTAAAGAAGGCGTTTCCATCAGTTTTGCTTGTGAAGATGATGCCTTTCGCCTACCGGCTATAGAGGCTTTACTCGGCTCACCAATTGCCTGTGAGCAACCCCCGGAAGAACTGCTTAAAACTTCTTCATAAGCTTATCTATTTTACACATATCCCCTTGCTATTATTAGCCTTTTAGCGGCTCTCGACTACACTAAAAGGAGATCACTCTAATTTAGCGGGAGCCCCTTTGCTGTGCAAAAAGTATTGATTGTCGAGGATAGTGCCATGGTCGCCAAAGTCCTTTTGCATATTGCTCGACAAGAGTTGGAATTCGAGGCCATTATGGCTACCACTTTTGCAGAAGCTCAAGAAAAGTATAACGAGCATGCAGATCAGATATTTGCTGCTATTGTCGACCTTAATCTACCTGATGCGCCTGACGGAGAAGTTGTTGACTTTATCCTTGAGAAAAAAGTCCCTACGATTGTTCTTACTGGTTCATTTGATGATGAGCGTCGAGAGTCTTTATTGAAAAAAGGCATTGTTGACTATGTAACAAAAGATGGTCGTTATTCCTATCTTTATGCAGTTCGTTTGGTAAATCGCCTTAAAGCCAATCAGTCCATTAAAGTACTGGTAGTAGAAGACTCTTCCACCACCCGTAAATATATTTCAGGCATGTTAGATCGACATCAGTTTAAAGTGTTTGAAGCCGTTGATGGTATCGATGCGATCAAAGTGCTCTTAGGCAACCCTGATATTCAATTGCTGATCACCGACTACAATATGCCTAATATGGATGGCTTTGAGTTAGTTAAAAATTTGCGCTGTAAGTATGAAAAATTTGACTTAATTATTATAGGGCTATCTGCTGAAGGGGAGGGCAGTTTATCCGCTAAGTTTATTAAGACCGGCGCTAATGATTTTTTAACGAAGCCGTTTAACCCCGAAGAATTTTATTGTCGTATTAACCACAATATTGAATCGCTGGAGCTCGTCGAGCAGATTCGCGATGTGGCTAATAGAGATTATATGACTAACTTGTATAGTCGTCGTTATTTCTTTCAGCAGGGGGAGGAATTATGGGAAGCCGCGCAGGAAAATAATACGCCACTTGCATTAGCGGTGATTAATATCGATGACTTTAAAGATGTTAATGAAACTCACGGAAATATGTTTGCTGACAGTGTTTTGAAGAGAGTCGCTGAAGTACTAGATAAAGCATTATTTAGGTTTGTTGTTGCGCGTGCCTCGGGTAAAGAATTCTATGTGTTGTTACCTGGCCTTGATAATATTAAAGCCGTGACTTTAATTGATAAGGTGAGAGGAATTGTCGCTCGTGAAGATTTTACCGCTACTACTGGTACTGTCTATGTCACTTGCAGTGGGGGTGTTGCTAATAACTTGGGTGGGCGACTTCAGGATCAAATTGCACATGCAGAGTTAATTATGCATCGTGCTAAACAAGCCGGTAAAAATATTGTCTTTGGTGAAGATGATGAAGATGAAGATGAACTCGATTAGTAGCAATATTAATTGCTACTTAAATAATTAAGGCAAGTATTGGTTAAATACTACCACAATCTTATTTGCAGCCACTTTGATATATCCGCCACTTCTTCCATACAGACACTATGATCCATTGGGTAAGTTTTGTAATCCGGTTTGTATCCTTTATCGATTAATAAATCATTGGCCTGTAAGCCCAAGACTTCCGGCACAATCGCATCATAGGTCCCATGTCCAATAAATATGGGTAACTTTTTATTGGCAATATGGCATTCGATATTTTCTTTTGTCGCAAAATAGGTTGATAAAGCGATAAGCCCACCTAAGGGTTTGGGGTAGGTCAGTGCAAGTTCATAACCAACTGCGCCACCTTGAGAAAAGCCCGCAATAATAATGCGTTCACTAGGAATGCCTTTTTCAATTTCTCTATCAATGAACTGACTGACTGAATCTGCTGATGTTAGTAGCTGCTTTACATCGACTTTGCGTTCAATATCGTGGGACAAAATGTCGTACCAAGCCGGCATTCGTAAGCCCCCATTAATTGTAACGACCTTTTTGGGTGCATGAGGAAAGATAAAGCGTATGCCTGTGTCGGTAGGGAGGCGCAATTCAGGAATAATGGGCTCGAAATCGTGTCCATTAGCCCCTAAGCCATGAAGCCATATAACACAAGCAGATGGGTTGGGTGCGGTTTCTATTTCGACGGCGCTGAGCATTGACATAATGTTGGGGTACGTTACAAAAGCGCCGCATTATAGCGCCTGACTGCGTCACTCAAAAGTTATTTTTAACGTAATCCCAAATACCGAGTGAAACGCCTGGGAATAGGTCAATCCCAGCGAATGACTTAACGAGATAGAGCAATAATAATCCTATTACCATAGAAATACATAGAAAGAGAAGAACGAAGAGAGCGGTCATAAGCGCAGATATTTTATGCTCTCTATCAGACAGCTGCCTCCTATTACGCCCGCATAAAATGACATAGTAGTAGCGCCAGCGTGCAAAAGGGAAGGTTAATGTACCTCTAAAATCAACACCATGGTTTCCCCATTTGCGACTACTAACGGCTGTTTTTAGATGTAAAAGTTGTGTTTCTGAAAAGGATTCTGCAACTTTGACGGGCATTCGGGACAATAAGTTTTTGATATCAGGGTCGTTACGGATATCCTTATCCGTTGCAATAGGGTGATAGCTATTCATTGAGTTTATTGGGGGTTAGTCGTTCGATAATTTAAAGCGACTGGTTAATTGCCCCAATGTTTCAGCTTGTGATGAAAGTTTATGTGTATGACTTTCCATCGTTAAACGAGTTTCTTTTGTGGTTTCGCCTTGGTTACAAATGTGTTCAATTTGAGTGGCGATATCATTAGTGTTGTAGGAAATTTCCTCTACAGCAACCACCACTTGGTCCATTTCAGCGGCAACCTTTTGAATAGAGTCTTCAATTGTTTCGAAGGATGATCTGGCGTTATTGGCGTTCTCTTGCCCTGATGATGCTAGGTCAATACCTTCTTCCATTAAATCACCCATACGCTTGGACTGATCATTAAAGCCTTTAATAAGGTCTCCAATGCTGCTCGTTGCGCTAACCGTTTTTTGTGCCAGTGCACGCACTTCATCGGCAACAACCGAGAACCCTCGACCGGCTTCACCTGCACGGGCAGATTCAATTGCGGCATTGAGTGCGAGTAAGTTGGTCTGATCTGCAAGTCCATTAATTACATCAATAATACCCAACATTTTTGAGCTCGATTGAGCTAAGTTAGTGACTTCTTCATGTGTTTTCTCAATTAGTGCAACAATATTAACCATTGATGTGACACAATCGTTGATAACTTTACCACCTGTCTGAGTCGCTTTTGAAGCAGACTGAGCAGTTTCGCTAACATCAACAGAGCGTTTGGCTACATCGTTTACAGCTATGGAAATTTGTTGTGTGGCAACTGTAGATTGTTGAGTTTTTTGTTCCACTTCTTCACTGGTAATACCTAATTGTTCAACGGCCATCTCCAACTGTTCACGAAGATCTAACAATGATTTGTTGCCGTCAACAACTTGTGAAATAACACCCGAAATATCATGAACCATATGGTTTGAAGCGGTGCGTAGCTGTGTAAACTCGTCTTTTTCATTGTTGTTAGTGGGTAAGTCTTTTGAAAAGTCACCTTCGGCAATGCCTTTAAGGAAAGCCTGCATATGTTTTAACTGAATGTTTAATTGTCTTGCAATGCTCCCTAAGCTGACGAAGATAATAAGGCCAACGATAACCGCAGCGAGTGAAATAACGGTCATGGCTGCTTTACGGGTATCGTTCGCTTCTTGCGCTACTTGTTGTAATACCGTCTCTTCTAGAAATTTATCTTGTTCATTAACCAGTACGCTTAGTTCACTTGTGATAGGGGCAAGAGCTTTGGTAATCTGTGCTTCTTTGGTAATTAATCCTCTGGTGGCATCAAAGGCTAGTCGGTAAGCTAAAATTGCCTTACCAATAACATTATCTTGCCAATCCATATCAATAACGACTAACTCAAGGTCACCAATCTGTTTTTCAATGTCGGCTTCATTTTTAGTATCTTTCGATACCATGTATTTACGTTGGCTAAAAACTAAATCACTGACGGTGTCATCAATCATTGAGAATGACACTTTCTCTAAACCGCCGAGAGCGCCGGTTAAACCGGATAACTTACCTTCTTCAGTCGAGAATCCTAAAACAAGACCGTTATTAAGCCAATCTTTACGTAGGCCTACATAGCTTGAGGTTAGACTTTCTAATTTAGTCGAAAAATCAATTAAATCATTGTAACCAAGGGCAGCTGACTGACCTTGCATCTGTAAGGAGAGTTGCTCAAGTGAGTTTAGGCTAGCAATAAAGTCTTGTGCTTTATCAGTGCTAAGGGCTGATGCTGAAGACTCGAGTTTTAGCAAATTAATCGTAAGTGCCTGAGAGTTTTGTTTATATTCCACAGCGGTACTTTGTTTAGTAAAACTATTATTAACGCTGTTCAGGCTCATAAATGCTGAGCCTGCCACTATCACTAAACCAATAAGCGTGATGGCAATAATAATTGTTAGCTTCTGTTTCCACGAGAAATTTAAATTTACTTTCGGTATTGTCAACATAATCACAATCTTCTGACGGTTAAATCTACAAGAGCACCTTACTAACTTGCCCTAATGACGTATTTAATGATAAGTGTAGACAAGGAAATGAAACTGCACCATTTTTTGACTATTAACACTCATTCTTTAAAGTTCTTAATCGGCAGCCTTCTATAATTCATTAGTAATTAGTCTTTGTTAGTTTCATTGCTTTTCTCTTTGAAATGTTGTTAAGTATTTGATATTAAAAGATAAAATTTATTTTTTATATGTCTGTTTTAATGGCTTGTTGTGGGGTTTTAGTGATGCTTTTACCTCTTTAGCTAGGCTTTTCAGTGCTATATCATTAATATAGCCCCCCTAATTTGTCTCATAAACCTTCCGGAACATTCTGAATGTCATCTTCTGCCTTCATTAGCGAAGTTACAAAACGTCGTACTTTTGCCATTATTTCTCACCCGGATGCCGGTAAGACCACTATTACAGAGAAATTATTGTTATTTGGACAAGCCATTCAGGTTGCAGGGTCAGTTAAAGGCAAGAAAGGGCCGCATGCTAAATCTGACTGGATGAGTATGGAGCAGGAAAGGGGTATTTCTGTGACTTCATCGGTAATGCAGTTCCCGTATAAGGAGCGAGTGGTGAATTTACTGGATACTCCAGGCCATGAAGACTTCTCTGAAGATACCTATCGTACGCTGACAGCCGTAGATTCTGTACTCATGGTGATTGATGGAGCTAAAGGCGTGGAAGACCGCACCATTAAATTGATGGATGTTTGTCGGTTACGTGACACACCTATTCTTTCATTTATCAATAAGATGGATCGCGATATGCGTGATCCTATTGAGGTGATGGATGAAATCGAGAGTGTACTTAAGATTTCAGCCGCTCCTATTAACTGGCCCTTGGGAATGGGCAAGCAATTTAAAGGTGTATATAACCTCTATACCGACACCATTCATGTATATCAGTCAGGCAAAGGGCATATGATTGATGATGACGTTCGCATAGACGGCATCAATAGTGATGCCGCATCAGAATTGTTGGGTGCCTATGCCGATGATATTCGTGAAGAAATTGAATTAGTGAAGGGAGCAACCCACGAATTTGATGTTGATGAATATCTTGCTGGGCGCTTGACGCCAGTATTTTTTGGTACCGCGTTAGGCAACTTTGGTGTACGTGAAATGTTGGATGGTTTTGTGGAGTGGGCACCACCACCACAGTCACGTCATACTAAAACGCGAGAAGTAGGGGCCCAAGAAGATAAGTTTTCAGGTTTTGTCTTTAAAATTCAAGCCAATATGGATCCAAAGCATCGGGATCGCATTGCCTTTATGCGTGTTTGTTCAGGCAAGTATAAGCAGGGCATGAAGATGCAGCACGTTCGCATTGCTAAAGATATCAAAATAGCTGATGCAGTTACTTTTCTAGCCGGTGACCGTAGTTCTGTCGATGAGGCAGTATCAGGGGATATTATTGGTTTACATAACCACGGTACGATTCAGATTGGTGATACCTTTACTGAAGGCGAAGCACTTAAATATACCGGCATCCCTCATTTTGCTCCTGAACTCTTTCGTCGAATTCGTTTAAAAGATCCATTAAGGACTAAGCAGTTACAAAAGGGTTTGCAGCAGTTATCTGAAGAAGGCTCAACGCAGGTGTTTTTTCCAATGAATAATACCGATATTATTGTGGGTGCTGTTGGAGTATTGCAATTCGAGGTTGTTGCTTATCGCTTAAAGGATGAATATAAAGTCGAAGCTATTTATGAAAATGTTAATGTGACAACTGCACGCTGGGTTGACGGTGATGATGATAAAGAACTTGATATCTTTAAAAGGAAAGCGAGTGACAATCTGGCGATAGATGGCGGTGGTCACCTTACTTATCTTGCGCCGACAAGAGTTAATCTTAGCTTAACCGAAGAGCGCTACCCGGATATTGTGTTCCGTTCGACCCGAGAGCATTAATAGTGATTCATGATTGATATTTTGGTGACTTTAGTTCTGACTCTGGTGTTGGGCGGCGTACTATTTGCTCTATTCCGTTGGGTTAAAGTGCCTTATTATCGAGTCGATACTGAGCGTATGATTCATGTGCTAGAGATGGTCTTGACTGGACAAGCAACCGAAAATGACTGGAACATGACATTTGGTATGGTTATCAGACACCAGCCAGATTTGGAGGAAGTACGACAGACTTGTGTATTAATCGAAGAAAAGTATTATAGTGGCAACACCAAGCCACCTTATTTGTTTTCGCCAAAAGGCTTGGCCGAGTTAGAAAGTGTACTACAACAGTTAAAGTCAAATGGTGTTTAATACGAAAAAGGACGTTAATGATGATGAGCTTTAAAATAGATTCTTTATTTTGTATCGCACTGTCTTTTTTATGTCTATCGGCTTGTAGTTCAATGGATACCAGCAAGCATGAAATTCCGCTAGTTAAACAGGATATTACAATAAACGCATTACCCATATGTTATGACCATGGTTGTGCAGTTATCTCTCATATCCAACTATCACAGAATACGTGGAACAATATTCAAAGCCTTTTTTCAGTAAAACAGTTAGCTTTTGAGGAACGCTTGGCGGTAAGGCAAGCAATCTCTTTGCTAGAAAAAGAAGCGTCTTTACATACCCCTGTCGGCATTGACCTTCCCAAAAATACCAATGATATAGAAACTGGTCGTCAAGACTGTTTGGATGAATCCACAAATACGACACATTTTTTAACGCTACTAGAAAATAATAATTTATTGCAGTGGCATACAGTTGGGTCCCGTGTTTATCGTGCCCATTTTCTGATTGATCAACACTATGCCGCCCAGATTATCCATAAGCATACAGAGCAGCGTTATGTTGTTGATTCGTGGTATCTTGCCAATGGCGAATTACCTTATATACAGCCTTATGAACAATGGGCTCTAAAAAAAACATTTTCACTCATCGATAATCCATCCTAGTCGTCAATACTAATAAAGGAATTTATTATGCAACCTGTTTTTTCACCAGTCGCGCGTTTTTTATTAATCATGGCTGCATTTATTATTGTTGTTGCGGGTATGCGTGCTGCAGAATCACTATTGGTGCCTTTTCTTCTTTCGCTGTTTATCGCTGTTGTTGTGACGCCGTTGCTCAGTTGGTTAAATCGGCGCGGTGTTCCCAATGGCTTATCTATTTTATTGATCGTTATCATGATCGTGATCATTGGTTTTTTTATCGGCGCGATTGTTGGTTCATCGATTAATAGTTTTAGAGGTGATTTGCCTGAGTACCAGGCGCGACTATTGTCGTTATCTGATGGTGTTCAGCAAAAATTAGCGGCTATGGGAATAACTATTGACCCTTCTTTGTGGCGAGAAACCTTTAACCCCAGTGCTGCCTTAGGTATGGCAGGTAATACGCTTGCGGCTTTTGGCAATATTATGACCAATGGCTTTTTAATACTATTGACGGTGATGTTTATTTTGGCAGAAGAAGTTAATTTTTCAGACAAATTACGTCAGGCTATACCCGGTGGCGATAAAACATTTCAGGCACTGGAGAATTTTACACAGAGTGTTAATAAATATATGGCAATGAAAACCATGGTGAGCTTATTAACCGGCTTTATTATTATGGTGAGTCTCTTTTTTATCGGTGTTGATTATTATGTACTTTGGGGTTTATTAGCTTTCTTACTTAATTTTATTCCAACCCTCGGATCAATTTTAGCGGCAATACCAGCTGTATTGCTTGCCATTGTTCAATTGGGTGTACCTGAAGCTATGGCAACAGCCGCTGTATTTTTGGCCGTTAATACGATAGTGGGTAATATTCTTGAACCCCGAATTATGGGGAAGGGTTTGAATCTTTCTTCATTGGTTGTTTTTCTGTCTTTGGTCTTTTGGGGGTGGATACTGGGTCCTGTAGGGATGTTGCTTTCTGTTCCATTAACAATGACAGTAAAGATTGCACTAGAAAGCTTTGAAGATACGTATTGGGTTGGGGTTATGTTGGGTTCAGGTAATGGTATAGCTGATAAAGTGTCTGTTGATAATAATGATCAACAGATTGCGTAAATTATTTTTCATTTGCTTTTCATGTATTCTGGCTGTGATTTTATCCTCCAGTTGTATTCATAAAGCGTAGTATTTGCGGTGTTTCAGCCAGAGTAAAATCATGTGCTTCAGGCTTAATGTTCATTGCATCTAAAATAGTCTTTTTTAGCAGTGATATATTGTTGGGGTGTTCTCTTACAACAGATTTTAAATCAACCGAGTGCTCATTTCCTAAACATAACAGTAATTGTCCCGTTGCGGTTAAACGTACACGGTTGCATGTTTGACAAAAGTTTTCACTGTGGGGTGATATAAAGCCGACGTTGCTTTGATGTCCTTTTATTTTCCAGTAACGAGAAGGACCCGATGTTACGTCAGAGGCTTCAGTTGGTAATAAACTGAAACGGCTCTGAATAATATCCCGTAAGGTTTTACTGCTTACAAACTCTTCTTTCCTATTGTGTTCATCAATAACGCCTAGCGGCATCTCTTCGATAAAACTAATGTCAATTTTTTTATTAACAATAAAATTGATTAGATCAACGACTTCATCACTATTACGGTTTTTTAGAATAACGCTATTAATTTTTACTCTTAAGCCAGTTTCTATAGCACTATCAATACCTTCTAAAACTGTTTTTAATTCTCCTGTCCGGGTAATAGACTGAAAACGTTTCTCTTTTAAACTGTCCAGACTGATATTGACTCTTTTGACACCAGTTTCTATTAATTGTTGAGATAGCTTTTTAAGTTGAGAGCCATTTGTTGTCAGTGTTAATTCTTTTAATTGCTCTAATTTTCCCAAGTTTTCAAACAGGGTAATTATATTACGACGAATTAATGGCTCTCCGCCTGTAACCCGTATTTTTGATACACCTAACTCAGTAAATGCAGTGGCGACTAGAGTCATTTCTTCAATGGTGAGTAATTCTTCTCTCTTCACAAACTGCATTTCTTCAGCCATGCAATAGACACAGCGAAAATCACAGCGATCTGTCACTGAAAGTCGTAAATAATTAACAATACGGCCGAAATTGTCTTTTAGCATAATGATAAAAATAGACTATAAAATAAACTAAAATATTAACAGATCTTTTTTGTAATCGATACCATTAATACACATCTAACATTTTTTGAAAAAAATACTTTATTGTTTGAGTTTTATAAAATATACCTATAGTCTGAAAGAACTGTTGCTTTTACGTGATAGTGCTACTGTCATGTAATGGTGTGTAATGTAGCGATGTAAATAAAGGTAATATTATTTATAGACTTTAAATAAGGAGATCTCAATGGCCAAGCTTATAAGTGTTTTCTTTTTTGTTGCTGTTACAACATCTGTCCCGGCTTATTCCGCACTGGTAAGCCACTTCGGTTATACGCTTGATACAGACACAAATATTGTCAGTGGCGGAGGTCTTGAGTGGTTGCGTTGGGATCGGACTATAGATGATTCAGTGAGCACGGCGTTATATCAAAACCCTTCTTTTCGTTTAGCTTCGGTTGATGAAATGTACGGTCTGTTAAATACATTTTCTCCGGTTGCTGTTCCTGAGACTCCATCAGTTACTAGTTATGTTAGGGACAGTGGGGAAGGTATTTTTAGTTTAATCAATTTAATGGGAGAAATTGCGCCACGTTATAATCCTACCTTTAGTCTGGATGGTATTGGCGAAGAAATTTATTCAGGTGCTGTGTTTGGTGGTATAGATGAAAATGGCGACAGTAAGTACGGACGTATGACTATGAATTCAACCCGAACTGAAACGGGCCATAGTTCATCTCTTACCCTTTTTCCTGAAGCAACGCTTAGTAATGGTTTTAATTTTACAGCTGAGGCATTCGAAGGTACATCGATGGATTGGAATGTAATGAGTGCTGAAAGCTATACAGTTGCCTTAGTGCGCGAGATTCCCGGGTATAGATCTGTCCCTGAATTAAGTACAGCATCAGCACCTATTTCTATTCTTTTACTGAGTTCCCTGCTTTGTCTTGGGATAGAACGCCGCAAAAAGAAACGCAACGCTTAAATTACCTATAAAAAAGCCAACTTCTTAGGACCTTGGCTTTTTTATAGGTTAGACGGCAACAGCAATTGCTTTGTCACCATACTCTTGTATGAGTTGTTTGACCTCTGGAATGCAAGAGCCACAGCCAGTGCCGGCTTGCGTATACTCACCAATAGTTTCGATAGTCATACAGCCTTGGTGTTGAATAGCGTCTTTAATGGTTAGCTCTCCTACTTGTTTACAAGCGCAAATTTGTTTCCCTGAAATAAGTGATGCAGCGGCAACACCACTGAGAATAGAGCGTTGAATATCTGTATTGAGCTCTTTTACCAGTAGAGTATCAAGCCATGCAAAATCACTGCTGTGGATTTTGGGGGCAACAATACACGCAGCTAATAACTCCCCATTGACAACTTTTGCGGAACGATAACTATCAGTATTTTTATTATCGAATGTAATGCTGTTACCGGCACTGTTAAATAACGGTAGTTGTTGCACATCTGTTGCCAAGCGGCGCTCTTTATTTTCTGTTGCCAAGTAATAAAGATAACCCCCTTCAATATTACGTTTTACCCAATAGTCAAAGTGCGTCACATCAATTGCTTCTTTAACAATGATCAATGCTTCACTATTGTAAAGCCAAGGTTTAATTGCAATGGGTGTAAATTTTAACTCTGGTTGTCCTGAAATAGGGTCAACATCGGGGCTGACTAACGAACACACACGGCCTTCACTGGACTCTACAGATGTCCAGTGGATTGGCATAAAAACTTGTCCAGGGTTCATCTCTGAAGTGATAACAGCACGGGCTTTAGCCTGCCCCCACTCACTGTTGAGTTGGGCAATATCACCTTCTTTGAGTTGAAAGCAGCGCGCATCTTGCGGGTTGATTTGTACATAGGGTTCTGGTTTATGGGCACCTAATTTAGGGGCCAAGCCAGTTCTGGTCATGGTATGCCACTGGTCTCGAATTCGCCCGGTATTTAAGATAGTGGGGAATTGTTGGCTAACTTGAGTCATTGGTGGGCGATAGCTAACAGGTATAATGTTGGCTTTTTTATTAACCGTGTAGAAGTCGCCCTCAGAAAAAAAACGCTGTTGCTGAGTGATACCGTTATCTGTTGCAATCAAAGGCCATTGTTGTGGCTCGAGCTCCTCATAAGCTTCATCATTGAGTGTCGAGAGCGCGCTGATATCCAAATCCCTCTGACCATTATTTTGATAACCTGTCATCGACGCGTATTCACGGAAAATATCGGCTGCTGATGTAAAATTAAATCCAGGGTAACCCATTCTCAGTGCAACTTGACACATAATCCACCAGTCAGGTTTTGCTTGTCCACTGCTAGCAATGAGTTGGCGCTGGCGCGATATTCTGCGTTCTGAATTGGTCACTGTTCCGGATTTTTCTGCCCAGCCCATAGCGGGCAATAGCACATCTGCGCAGCGGGTTGTATCCGTGTCTGCAATGCAATCGGAGACCACAACAAGAGGGCATTGCTCTAATGCTTTTTTGACTTTATCGGAGTCAGGCATACTAACAACAGGGTTGGTTGCCATGATCCATACAGCCCTTACTTTTCCACTATCAATGGCATCAAATAAATCCACGGCTTTGAGTCCCTGCTGTTGCGCAACATTCTCGACCTGCCAGAATTCTTCCACAACTTTTTTATGCTCTGGATTACCTAATTCCATGTGTGCTGCGAGCATGTTGGCGAGCCCACCGACTTCCCTACCTCCCATGGCATTAGGTTGACCGGTAATAGAGAAGGGGCCACAACCTTCTTTGCCTATACGCCCTGTTGCGAGGTGACAATTTATAATACTGTTAACCTTATCAACGCCAGCACTGGACTGGTTAACGCCTTGAGAATAAACCGTTAATACTTTATCGGTGTTCGCAAACCATTGATAAAATGTTTCCAAATAGGCAATTGGAATACCGGTAATGCGTGCAGTGGATAAAAAGTCTAGTCCTGATTCGCCGGTGTCTTTTTGTGCAGTGTTTAAAGCATCAGAAAAACCTTGGGTATGCTGGTTTACATAGTCATGGTCTATATGATTATGTTCTGCGAGATAATTGAGTAGGCCATTAAATAGAGCAACATCGGCACCAGGTTGAATGGCTAAATGAAGATCGGCTAGTTCGCAACTATCCGTTTCACGAGGATCGACAACAATAATTTTAAGGTCGGGGCGTGCTTCTTTGGCCGCTTTTAAACGCTGATAAATTACCGGGTGACACCATGCCAGATTAGACCCAACTAATACCACCATATCGGCCAACTCAAAATCTTCATAACAGTTCGGCACGGTATCTGAGCCGAAAGCCCTTTTGTGTCCGGCAACGCTTGAGGACATACATAAGCGTGAGTTGGTATCAATATTGGCACTGCCAATATAGCCCTTCATTAATTTGTTGGCTACATAATAGTCTTCCGTTAGTAGTTGCCCTGAAACATAAAAGGCGACAGAGTCGGCTCCATATTTTTGAATGGTCTTACTAAATTTATCTGCCACATGACTCAGAGCATTGTCCCAGCTTACATTTTTCCCGCTGATGGACGGCTCTAGTAAACGTCCTCTATTGGTAACCGTTTCGCCTAGTGCTAAACCTTTAGAACACAATCGACCATAATTGGCCGGGTGTGTTTCATCACCCCTTACTTCTATTTCTCCAGTGTTGTTTAATTTGGCTTCTATACCGCAACCGACACCACAATATGCGCAGGTTGTCTTAGTCCACTTTTCAGTAGAGGCATGAGTACTGGATGATGAAGTCTTGTCTGTCACGCTGCGTTAACCTTGAGTGATTTCTATTAATATACCTGCTTCTAGCAAATTCCAAACCAATTTGTATACACATGTAAGTTGCTGATATAAATGATAATTTTTATAAGGTCTGGAGACTAAGTACACCTCCTTGCACCTTATTGGAACTTAAAGTCTCGCGGCGCACTAAAAAATAACAATAATAACCATTTACTTTATAATGATAATTATCCTTTTTGCTATTTTTGCGCTACTTTTGTGCAAAAACCTTGGCGTAAAAAGATAGGCTTAAAAAAAACATTCTATAAGTTATTGAAAATAAAGAAATTTAAATTTTATCTTACCCCCCTTAAAAGATAATGGCATTTTATTTGCTAAACCTTTTGCAGTTAGAGTAAGTCAGCTTACTCGTTAAAAGAACATAGAGCTTAAGAGAAGCAATTATCAAGCATGTGTTGTTAAAGTAAAAATTCCGCAAGGGGACGTTATGAGTAAGCAGCGTATAGTTGTTGTCGGTAATGGTATGGTCGGTCATCACTATGTTGAGACTTTGGCTAATACTGATCTGGATGTCGAAATCACAGTTATTGGTGGTGAGCCACGTCCGGCTTATGATCGTGTTCATCTGTCAGAAGTCTTCGATGGAAAAAAGCCAGAAGATCTTGCCATGACAACCCGCGAACATTATGACGAACTGGGTGTAATTGCTCATTTTGGTGATTTTGTTGCCAGTATTGACCGCGAAAAGAAGCAGGTTATTACTGAAGGTGGCCGTAGCTTTGATTACGATAAGTTAGTACTCGCAACGGGTTCTTACCCCTTTGTTCCTCCTATCCCGGGAGGTGATCAAAAACACTGCCTGACCTACCGTACAATTGATGACCTTGGTGAAATTAAAGCATCGGCCAAAGGGATGAAAAAAGGTGTTGTTATTGGTGGTGGTTTGTTAGGTCTTGAGTGTGCCAATGCACTTAAAAACCTCGGTGTCGAAGCCCATGTTGTTGAATTTGCGCCTGGCTTAATGGGGGTTCAG
Source organism: Cellvibrionaceae bacterium (assembly GCA_050633825.1). Lineage (GTDB taxonomy): Bacteria > Pseudomonadota > Gammaproteobacteria > Pseudomonadales > Cellvibrionaceae > CANLBN01. The sequence continues at coordinate 28,793 of JBOEHG010000014.1, forward strand.
TTAGACGAAGGTGGCAGTAAAATGCTACGTCGTAAGGTTGAAGGACTAGGTGTGCATGTACACACAGGTAAGGCGACTCAAGTTATTAAAGAAGGTGAAGAGCATCGTTTGCGTATGGAGTTTGCGGATGATACTCACCTTGAAACCGATATGATTGTTTTCTCTGCGGGTATTCGACCTTATGACCAGATCGGTCGAGATGCAGGCTTACAGGTTGGTGAAAGAGGCGGCATTGTAATTGATTATCACTGCCGTACCAGTGACTCTGATATTTATGCCATTGGTGAATGTGCTGCCTTAGGTAACTTTATCTATGGTTTGGTTGCACCGGGCTACCGTATGGCAGAAGCGGCGGTATCTCAGTTAACGGATGATAAAGTTTCATTCTCAGGTGCAGATATGAGTACCAAGCTAAAGTTACTCGGCGTTGACGTCGGTAGCATTGGTGATGCCCATGGTCGGGCAGAAGGTGCCCAACGCTATAGTTATTGTGATGAAAATGCAGAAGTATATAAAAGTATTATTGTTTCTGAAGATAATAAAAAATTGCTGGGTGCGGTCCTAGTTGGGGATGCCAACGACTATGACACTTTATTGCAATACATGCTTAATGAAATTGACCTACCTGATTCTCCAGAAGCCTTTATTTTACCTGCAGTTGATGGCGCTGAATCTATTGGTTTGGGAGCAGATGCATTACCTGACACCGCTACAGTTTGTTCTTGTTATGCAGTGACTAAAGGTGATCTCTGCTCTGCTGTCCAAAATGGTGCAACCACAATGGCTGCGATTAAAGATGTAACCAGTGCCTCAACAGGTTGTGGTGGTTGTGCTGCACTCACCAAGCAAGTGATGGACAGTGAACTCGTTAAGCTCGGCGTGGAAGTGAATAATGATATATGTGAACACTTTCCTTATACACGCCAAGAGTTAGCAGACATTATTCGTGTTAAAGGTATAAAAACATTTGATGACTTATTAGAGAGTCATGGTAAGGGGCACGGATGTGAAATCTGTAAACCAACAGTAGGATCAATTCTCGCATCTTATTGGAATGAATATGTATTAAAAGACGAGCATATTGGTTTGCAAGATACAAACGATATCTTCCTTGGGAATATGCAAAAGGACGGTACTTATTCAGTTGTACCTCGTGTTCAAGGTGGTGAAATTACGCCAGATAAATTAATTGTATTAGGTGAAGTCGCTAAAGAGTTTGACCTTTATACAAAAGTCACTGGCGGCCAGCGAATTGACTTATTTGGTGCTCAGGTACATGAGTTACCCGCTATTTGGCGTAAGTTGATTGATGCAGGTTTTGAAACGGGCCATGCCTATGGAAAATCATTACGTACAGTTAAATCGTGTGTAGGAAGCACTTGGTGCCGTTACGGCGTGGACGATAGTGTGGGCTTAGCAATTAATGCCGAGGATCGCTATAAAGGTTTACGTACTCCCCATAAGATTAAGTTTGGCGTATCTGGTTGTACTCGTGAATGTGCAGAAGCGCAAAGTAAAGACGTTGGTATTATTGCAACTGAAACGGGTTGGAATTTATATGTCTGTGGTAATGGTGGAATGCGCCCTCGCCATGCTGATTTATTTGCCACCGATCTTGATACAAAAACATTGATCAAATATATCGATCGCTTCCTGATGTTTTATATTCGAACAGCGGATCGCTTGCAGCGTACTTCTGTTTGGTTGGAAAATCTTGAAGGTGGTTTGGATTACCTTAAAGAGGTTGTTATTGACGATAAACTTAATATCGCCGATGAGCTGGAAGCTGAAATGGCAGCCAATATTAATAATTATCAGTGTGAGTGGAAAACAACAGTTAATGATGAGGAGAGATTAAAACGCTTTAAGCATTTTGTGAATTCAGATCAGGCAGATGATAGCTTGGCTTATGTAGTTGAGCGTGATCAGCGTCGCCCGGCATTTGAAGAAGAAAAAGCGGAAGCGATTAAATTAGTGGGTTAATCAGTACAAGGTGCTGACTTAAATAATACCAAGCTATAACAGTAAAAGAAGAGATGATTATGAGTGATTGGGTGACAGTGTGTGATGAATCTGATTTGATTCCAGGAACGGGTATTTGCGCATTATTAGGTGTTGAACAAGTAGCTGTTTTTAAGACACGTAAGGATAATACTGTTTATGCTATTTCTAATTATGATCCGATTGGGAAAGCAAATGTACTTTCAAGAGGCATTACCGGTTCCATTGGTGATGATATTGTTGTTGCTTCTCCTTTGTATAAGCAGCATTTTAATTTAGCCACTGGCGTTTGCTTGGAAGACAGTGAGCAATCCGTTAAAGCATATTCTGTACGTGTTGAAGCGGGGAAGATTCAGCTGAAAAGTAATTAATTTTTTAAAGTATTACTTTCTATAAGTAATACCTTACCCCTTAGTGTTCTCTGCACTATTTTTAGGGTGGCTTGCCACCCTTTTTTTATACCTGTCATTTTAATTTTTTATCTAAATTTATATCTAAAGCCTTTCTTTTTAAGTGGAAATATGGTGTTTAATATTTCTAGCGTGCTCTGATATAGAGAAAGGCACTATAAATATAAAGTGGAGTGATTAAAAAAATAATATACCCTTGATTTTAGAATGGTTTTTGATGGTGGTTTGTTAATTTTATGATTTGAAAGTGTGCAAAATGGTTGTGTTAGTGCTTTATATTGGCCCGAATATTATTTTTATGCACAAAAATAAAGCGTAAGAGTTGTTAGGTTTTATGATAATTTTTAAATATCTTTTAAAATCAATGGCTTAAAAGTTGGTATGAGTCTTGCGAAGTATGCTTCTTTGCAAAATGATAATGATTAAGGCTTCATAGATGACTACCGAAAAATTTAACTTATTTTCTTTTTCAGGAAAGATGAAAGTTCTACATCTTTCTTGGATGGCATTTTTTATTACCTTTGTTGTTTGGTTCAACTTGGCCCCCTTACTTCAATACCTAAAAGTTGATTTAGGGCTGACAACATCTGAAATCAAAACCTTATTGATTCTGAATGTTGCATTAACTATTCCTGCCCGGGTAGTGATTGGTATGCTGACCGATAAATACGGTCCACGACTAGTTTATTCTACCTTACTGGCCGTATGTTCTATCCCCTGTTTTATGTTCGCAATGGCTGATACTTTTGTAGAAGCCGCGATAGCACGTTTTTTACTGGGTTTTATCGGTGCTGGTTTTGTTATTGGTATTCGTATGGTGTCTGAGTGGTTTCCTGCTAATGAGCTGGGTACTGCAGAGGGTATATATGGTGGTTGGGGTAACTTTGGATCTGCTGCCGGTGCGTTTACCTTGCCAGCTCTTGCCTTGTGGCTTGGTGGCGAAGAGAATGGTTGGCGCTATGCTGTTGGTGTTACTGGTGTAATGAGTTTATTATTTTCATTTGTGTATTATAAGAATGTCAGTGATACCCCAAAAGGATCTACTTATTTTCGACCTAAGAATTTAGGTGCGATGGAAGTAACCAGTAAAGGTGATTTTTTCTTCTTATTGATTATGAAAATTCCTATGTATGCCGCCTTGGCTTTATTGGCATGGAAATTGTCTCCAGCGGGCATCACAATGTTAAGTGCTACGGTAGTTAATATTATTTATTTAGGGCTAGCGCTATTATATGTTTTTGAAGTTTACAAGGTATGGCAAGTTAACCGTAAAGTATTTGTTGAGCCTGTGCCAGAGCTACATCAATATAAGTTTAAACAAGTAGCAGTACTTAACGTACTTTATTTTGCCACTTTCGGTTCTGAGCTGGCCGTTGTATCTATGTTGCCACTTTTCTTTGCGGAAACTTTTGAGTTGAGCCCTGTCATTGCAGGTATGGTAGCTTCTGCTTATGCCTTTATGAATTTAATGTCACGCCCAGCGGGTGGTTTGATTTCAGATAAGTTTGGCCGTAAATCAACGTTATTAATCTTAACTGCAGGTTTAGCTGTAGGTTACTTCCTAATGTCATTGGTAGATAGTACATGGGCGGTATGGTTAGCCGTAATTGCTGCTATGTTATGCTCTTTCTTTGTTCAGTCGGGCGAGGGTGCAGTGTTTGCAGTAGTGCCATTGATCAAACGTCGTCTAACGGGTCAGATTGCGGGTATGACAGGTGCCTATGGTAACGTCGGTGCCGTGACTTATTTAACTATTTTGACTTTTGTTGATTACAGTACTTTCTTTCTGGTTATTGCCGCAACAGCGGTATTGGGTTTTGTCACTTTGCTCTTTATGAATGAGCCCAAAGGGCAGATGGCAGAAATAAGGGAAGATGGCTCAGTAGAGCTTATTAACGTATCTTAATTGACTTAATTTATTGTTAGTAAGAGGCACTGTAATATACAGTGCCTTTTTTATTTTAGCGGCCTTTTTAGCGACTTTATCAATTTAATAATAAAACAGCGGGTGATGATGACATCTGATACAAAGAAAGTGCTTAAAGTAGGGCTTGGTGGTTTTAGTTCAGCAGGCCCTAAGTCTGAGAATCAGGATGCATTCGGTGCGATGGCACCTAAAGGGAATGTACGTGATCTAAAAGGAGTTGTCGCTTGCTTAGCAGATGGTGTGAGTTGCAGTGAGAATGCACAGCAAGCGAGTCAGATGGCGGTATCACAATTCGCGGATGACTATTTTGCGACTCCCGATACATGGCTAGTACGTACAGCGGCATCAAAAATTTTGTCTTCACTCAATGCTTGGCTATTTCACCATGGCCAACAAACGGCTTCGGCCCGTCATAATAGCTTCGTTACAACGTTTAGCGGTATTATTATTAAATCGAATACGGCACATCTCTTCCATGTAGGAGATAGTCGTATCTATCGTTATCGTGCCAATCAGCGACTCGAGTTGCTTACACGAGACCATGCTCAGAAAAGTGGAGAGCGAACCTTGCTCACGCGAGCATTGGGCATTGATAACCACCTAGAAATTGATTACAAGCAGGAAACCGCAGAACTTGGTGATACTTTTATTTTAACGAGTGATGGGGTTCATGATTTTGTATCGCCAGCAGAAATTCGACAAGCAATAGAAAGTAATGAGGATTTGGAAGAAACTGCAAAAATCATTGTCGAGCACGCCCTAGACTGTGATAGTGATGACAACGCCACTTGTTTGCTTGTCAGAGTAGATGAATTACCAATAGCTTCTATTGATGAGGTGCACCGTGAGTTAACTCAATTGGTAATCCCACCTGTGATGGATGTTGGAATGAGTATCGATGGTTACGAAATCAAGCGTGTCATTCATAGTGGAACGCGAAGCCATATTTACCTTGTACAACACTCTGAACACCTTCAGCCTTATATATTGAAAGCACCTTCATCTCAATTTTCTGAAGATGCGCAATACCTAGAAGGCTTTGTGCGTGAGCAGTGGGTTGGTTTAAGGGTTAATCATGATCGTGTTATGAAAACGTATTCACCGGATCATAATAGTCAGTTTTTATATTTATTGGCGGAATATGTTGAAGGTCAAACTTTACGTCAATGGATGCATGACCGGCCTGATATTTCGCTAGAAAAAATGCGAGAAATTACTCAAGAAATTATAGCCGGCTTACGTGTTTTTCAGCGAATGGAAATGATTCACCGTGACTTAAAGCCTGAAAATATTATGGTGTGTGATGATGGCAGTATTAAACTCATTGATTTTGGGACTGTTAAAGTTAATGGCTTGAGTGAAATTGTATCACCGATTAGTGACGATATACCGGTTGGGTCTGTTGATTATATCGCACCTGAATATTTGTTGAATGGAGAAGCAAGCCATCGCTCCGATATTTTTTCATTAGGCGTTATTATTTATGAAATGTTATCGGGCCATTTACCTTATAAAATGAGTAATGCTCACCGCTCAACACCAAAGTCAATTCAGGAATGGCGGTACTTTCCTATAACAGACTATAATAAAAATATACCTCAATGGGTTGATTATGCGTTGAGAAAAGCCACTCACCCTAGTGAAGGTCAGCGTTATGAGGCACTTTCTGAGTTAATGGCAGACTTGCGTCAACCAAACTCTGAACTCATCCAGCAATACTACAAAGCACCTTTAATAGAGCGTAATCCAATACTATTTTGGCAAGGTTTATCTTGTCTTTTGGTAATAACAATCATTGCTCAATGGTTGTTTCTAGGTTAGTTTTAAAAGTCTAGAATCATCGTGCTATATAACCCTGCAGTCTTAGGAATATATTTTCTTATTATAAAAAAAGCTTGGATAGATTCGACACAATTACGTACATTGTGTCGATAAAAACGACAAATATCGTTAGGCGTAAAATAAAAATTAATAGCTTTACTTGCTGTTAGTCAGCCTTTTTTGACAACAGGAGGATATATATCGCCAAAGCAAAGCTTGATGCGGTGCTTGATTCTTTGGATACCCATATTGCAGTAATTGATGATATGGGGGTGATTCATTATGTCAATCAAGCGTGGAAAGACTTCGCTAAAAATAATGGTGCAGACTATGAGATTGAGTGGCTGGGCTATAATTATTTATCAATTTGTAATCATGCTGCTACTAATGGCGACCAAGATGCAAATTCGGTTTTGAAAGGCTTGGAAGCTGTTATTCAAAAAAGTTCTGATTTTTTCATTCATGAGTACCCGTGTCATAGCCCAACAGAAAGTCGTTGGTATTTACTTAGAGCTGTTCCTCTCAAAAATCATCCTAAACGCTTTGTTATTTCTCATCAAAATGTAACTAAAAATAAATTAATTGAAAGGCAGGCGGAAAGGCTATCACTGGAAGACCCATTAACGGGTTTGTATAACCGTAGAGGCTTAGATGTGTTTGCTCAAGAAGAATTTGCACGAGCAATACGTTATCAGACCTCTATAGGTATTGTTATCATTGATATCGACTTTTTTAAATATTACAATGATCGTTATGGCCATCTTGCCGGTGATCGCTGCCTCTTATCTGTGGCGAAAGTAATTAAACATTATGCTCGGCGCCCTGGTGACATTGCAGCTCGGTTAGGAGGTGATGAGTTCATTTTAATTTTATCTCAATCCTCAAAAGATCAAACTTTTTCGATTGCCGAATCTATTCGTCAAGATGTTTATGATCTTGCTATTACGTATTCTAAAAATGAGCGTATCACCATAAGCGCAGGTGTGACAGCACTTGTGCCGAACAAAGAAACTAAATATACCGAAGAACTTTACGAAAAAGCCGATATTGCCCTTTATATATCAAAGAAAAAACGTAATTGCGTTTTTGCTGACAATATTTGAATTGTCATTATGTTGAGATACACTAAGGCCAATAATTTAATGGCTAGCCTTATATGATTGGATCAATATCAGAATCTTTATACGCAGATTCTCCCGACGAATTACTTTATCATTATACGACGATTAAAGGTTTTCAAGGTATTATTGATAATGGATACCTCTGGGCCAGTGATGTTCGATATATGAATGATTCTGCGGAGCTTCAATATATTGTGCAATTATTGCGCTGGAAAATTGAGCCTAATGAAAAAAATGCATTATTATTAAATCAGTTTGCTGATTGGATTGCCAATCGTATTACTAATGGGCATATGGTTTTTGCGGCATCCTTTAGAGCAAATGGTAATCTATTAAGTCAATGGCGTGGGTATAGCCGAGTAGGAAAAGGTATTAGTATCGGCTTTAAAGGGGTTGATATAAAAGCGCTTGCCCAACACAGCGAATTTAAATTAGGTCGTTGTATCTATCAGCGTGAACAGCAAGAGCTATTGATTGATCGTGTTATATCGAGTCTGTTGTCGATGAGCCAGAGTTTTGATCTGGAAAGTGATCATAGCAGAGAAGCTTTTTTTAAGTCCATAGAAGTTGATATCTTACGTGTTGCGGTATTGTTAAAGCACCCTTCATTTGCAGAAGAAGATGAATGGCGCATTGTTTCACCTGTTGTCACCGATTATCTTTCAGCGCCCGTGAAATTTAGAGAAGGTACATCAATGCTTATCCCTTATTATGAGTTTCCACTAATTAAAAATAGTGGGGTACCTGTTGAGCATTTATTTGTTGGGCCTACACCCAATAGCACTTTATCCCTTAATTCTTTACGTCTTTACCTTCGGAAGAAAAATATTTTATTGGGGAAAGAAATAACCTATTGTGATATTCCTTACCGTAATCGCTAGTGATTAAGTTTATCTAATAATAGCTTGATTCATGCCAGTAGCCTCCTTGTTTTGAATAGCATGTATGTTTTTTGTTTTTCTTCCAAACAGAGGGCCAGAATTCTATTCGTGTAGGTTTTAATATATAACCACACCACGAAGTGGCAAGTGGTGGCTGTTGCTCTTGAAAACGTTGCTTTGCTTCGGATGTATAGACTTTAATGTTGTTTTTATCGTCATTATTTTTTGCTATGTCTGCAGCCCAAGCTGATATCTTTGCATCGTGATCCCTTTTTTTCCAGATCTCAGCACTTTTTTTTTGATTCAGTTCTTCCACAATGCCTTCGATAGTGACTTGTACATTAATTGCGTCCCAATGAAAACACATGGCTGCTTTAGGGTTTTGCTTTAAATGAATAATTTTTCCGCTCTCTTTTTTAGCTAGAAAAGAAAGCCCTTTCTCATTAATCTCATAGACAGTAATAATCCGAACACTGGGTTGATTCTCTCGGCTAACTGTGGCCATAAAGCAACAATTAGCATTTAAATTGCCGAAGGTTTTTGCTTCGTTAAGATAACTATTTAATTGGGATATCACTTCTTTGTAGGTTGCATCTCCTAGCATAATATCATTTTTACCAGTATGGACTAAGTAGGGTGTTATTGTATTAATAACGTGAAATCTATTGTCGACGAAAATAGGTGTCCGCTAGTTGATCTATGTCAAATTGAGTATTTTTATTCTCTTTATACTGAGTTTGTAGGATCAATTAAACGTTTATGGGGATGGTAATTATGTCTGGTGATATTAAAACTATTTTGTATGCGACTGACTTAGGTAAGCATACTCGGCCTGCATTCCATATGGCTGTCAGTTTGGCGAAAAAATACAATGCAAAGATACTCTTTGTTTATGTGATTGAACCTTTAAGTGCAAGTGCTGCTTCAATGGTCAATGCTTATCTTCCTGACTCGACAGTTGAAGAGATGTATAAGCAATCTGTCGAAGACTTACATGTCAAAATTACTGACAGAATAAGAGCATTCTGTAAAGAAGAAATGAATGGCGAGGATTTTCCTGCCGGAGAGCCTGAGCCTTATGTGCTAGAAGGCGTACCTGCGCCTACTATTATTAAAGCAGCAGAAAAAATGGATGCTGATTTAATTGTTATGGGTAGTCACAGTCATAGCACAATAGATACGTTATTCATTGGGTCGGTTGCCAATAAAGTCGTCAATCGTGCCTCGAAACCAGTTTTGTTAGTGCCTATTAAAAAAGATTAATAGAGGTAGCTAATTACTAGCAATACGTTTAAGTTTTTTCACGTCAAGTAAATCGATCAGTCGGCGATTGACAGAGAGGCAGCCTTCTTTTTGAAAACGACCAAATACTCGGCTAACGGTTTCAATTGTTAGTCCAAGGTAGTTACCCATATCAGTGCGGGACATGGGCAAAGAAAACTCTGTTGCTGATAATTGGCGTCGTTGATGACGTGAAGATAAACTCAGTAACAAGGCGGCAATTCGTTGTTCAGCGGAGCCTTTACTTAATAGGGTGATCAGCTCTTGATCATTAATAATTTCTTTACTCATTAGTTGAAAAAAGTGACGTTGGAGTGACGGTATATGTCGACTGAGTTCTTCTAAACGATGAAAAGGGATCTCGCAAATAGCGGATGTTTCCAGTGCAATTGCTGAATTAGGGTGATTATCTGTGTTTAAACCATCCATGCCTAAAATTTCACCGGGTAGGTAAAACCCAATGATTTGCTCTTCTCCTTCTTCCGTAATTCGTACAGATTTGATACAACCTGCACGAACGGCATAGATAGAAGAAAAATTATCTCCAGCTCTGTATAAATAGTCCCCTTTCTGCAGTGGTTGATTACGCAAAATGACGTCATCAATTTGCTCAAGCTCATCTAACTCCAAGCTAAGCGGTAAGCACAGAGACGACAGCCTACAATTACTGCAAGAAACCTGTTTGTTGTGAGGGCACTGGGTTGGCGCTACGGTATCCTTCATTTTTCCATCTGACGGTCAAATAGAGTGCACTATTATATGCTGATGATACAGAATCTGCGAGTTAATAGATGAGATACCGAGTTCTTGGTGAACCCGGTGGGAGAATAGTTTTAGTAAGGCGTTGAAATCGTTGCAGTTAAGCGACTTTAGAGGATTCCTTTTTTTCGTTAGACTTTTTTTTAGCGTCTTCAAAAGACTCAACTTTACGCTGTTTTTCATATAAGAAACGTAACACTTCAGAGCGATAATGATTGTATTTAGCATCATCAGCTAAGGCTAGGCGGTCACGGGGGCGTTCTAATTCAACATCTAATATTTCACCAATTGTGGCAGCAGGCCCATTGGTCATCATAACAATACGATCTGATAATAAGACGGCCTCATCGACGTCATGGGTAATCATGATTACGGTATTGCCTAGTTCATTCTGGATTTCCATTACTGAGTCTTGTAAATGCGCACGAGTCAGTGCATCCAAAGCGCCAAAAGGCTCATCCATCAATAGTACTTTGGGTTCCATAGCAAGTGCGCGGGCAATACCTACCCGTTGCTTCATGCCGCCGGAAATTTCATCAGGGCGTTTGTGCATGGCATGTTCCATATGCACCAGTGTTAATTTGTGCTCAATCCAGTCTTTCATCTCAGCTTTAGTCTTGCTGTCTTTAAAGACTTGTTTTACGGCTAATTCCACATTTTGATATGCCGTTAGCCAAGGAAGAAGAGAATGGTTTTGGAAAACGACCGCACGCTCTGGACCGGGTTCGGTAACTTCTTTTCCTTCAAGTATTACACCACCTTCGGTTGCCTGATAAAGTCCTGCAACAATGTTCAATACGGTTGACTTACCGCAACCTGAGTGGCCAATAAGTGAGACGAATTCACCCTGTTGGATGGTGAGGTCAATACTGTTTAATGCTTTGAATGGACCCTTGGGTGTTGGAAATTCAATGCTTGCTTTTGATATTTCTAAAAAATGTTTCATGATATTTCTCGCTTTATTACCTGTTCACTGCACTGTTTTTTTAAGGTTTTTATTTATCGGACAATGGCCGACTTATCCCAATTAACCCATTGTTGTATAAATAACATAACGCGATCTAATAAAAATCCAATAAAGCCAATCACCAAGATGGCAACCATAATGCGCCCTAAAGAATTAGAACTACCATTTTGAAATTCATCCCAAACAAATTTTCCAAGCCCTGGATTTTGTGCCAACATTTCGGCAGCAATTAATACCATCCAAGCGATACCAATAGAAAGACGTAAGCCCGTGAATATCATTGGAATAGCCGAAGGTAATACAATTTTACGTACGTGTGTCAACCAATTTAGACGTAATACTTTACTGACATTAAGTAAATCCTTTTCGACGCCGGCAACACCAACAGCGGTATTAATGACGGTTGGCCAGAGACAGCAAAGTGATACTGTAATCATGGAAACTAAAAATGATTTTGATACCATCGGATCATCCGAAACATATAATGCACTGACGACCATGGTTACTAAAGGTAGCCATGCAAGTGGTGATACGGGTTTTAATGTTTGTATGATTGGGTTTATAGCAGCATAGGTTCCTGCACTTAATCCAATCACAATACCAATGGGGATTGCTAATGCACTTGCTAAAAGAAACCCACATAATACTGTAATAAGGCTGGTGATTATCTGGTCAAAAAAAGTAATACGGCTCTTATATTCACGCCATTTGATCTTTGCATCCGGGTTTTTGGCCAGTTTCTTTTCATTACGGATACGTTGTTTCTCGTATCGTTGCTGTACTTTAGCGCGTTCTTCTTTATGTTCAGCGACTAAATTATTAAATTGTTCAACGACTTCGCCAGGTCCGGGGAAGTTGCCTAGGGATGTAACAATATTGTTAGACGCCACTTGCCACAAAAAAAGGAACACTGTCAGCCCAATAATGGGAAGGCCGATAGCCTTAATGACATTTGCAATTTGTTCGCGACTAATTCCTTCATCCATTAAGTGTTTAATCGGTTTTAGTGGCTCTTGTATTAAAGAAGCGATGCTCATCGGTTTCTTCCATTTTTTATTTGGTTATTTATTAAATAAAGTAAAAAAATAGTGGCTATTAACCTAGGTTAACAACCACTATAGGCTTTGAACTTATAGAACTTGATCGGCTTTTAAACCAATGCTGAATTTATTGATATATTCAGTTGGCTTGCTGCCATCAAAAGTAATACCGTCAATAAAATCGGGTTGTGGTGGTTTAAAGCCTGTTTCAGTACCAAAGTTAGGGAAATCTTTCGCGTCTGCTTCACCGTCAGCAATTAATGCTTTTGCAGCTTTTGCGTAAATGTCTGGACGATAAACGTCAGCAGCGACTTTCTTGTACCAAGTATCATCTTTAGCTTCGGAAATCTGACCCCAACGTCTCATTTGAGTTAAATACCAAATAGCATCTGAGTAGTATGGGTAGGTAGCGTTATAGCGGAAGAATACGTTGAAGTCAGGGACTTCACGTTTATCACCTTTTTCGTATTCAAATGTTCCTGTCATCGAGTTAGCAATAACGTCATAGTCAGCACCAACATAGTAAGGTTTGGATAGATACTTAACCGCTTCTGGACGGTTAGCATTGTCATCCGCATCTAACCACATAGCGGCACGGATCATTGCTTTAACCATTGCGACAGTTGTATTTGGATACTTTTCGGCAAACTCTTTTGTAATACCGAAAACTTTCTCTGGGTTATTTTTCCAGATTTCATAATCAGTTATTACAGGAACACCAATGCCTTTAAATACGGCTTGTTGGTTCCAAGGTTCACCTACGCAGTAGCCGTAAATAGTGCCGGCTTCGAGGGTTGCGGGCATTTGTGGTGGAGGTGTAACAGAAAGAAAAGCTTCAGCATCGATCTGCCCTTTGGTGTCACCTTTATGAGGTGCATAGTATCCAGGATGAATGCCACCTGATGCTAACCAGTAGCGAAGTTCATAGTTATGCGTTGATACAGGGAATACCATGCCCATATTAAAAGGTTTGCCTGATGAGTTATATTTGTCGACAACTGGTTTCAGATAATCTGCCTTAATAGGGTGAACAGGTTTTCCGTTTTCATGGGGAATGTTTTTCTTCATTTCGGCCCATATAGTATTGGATACGGTAATACCATTACCGTTTAAATCCATACTGAAAGGAGTAATGATGTGTGCTTTAGTACCATAACCAATAGTGGCTGCTAGTGGTTGACCGGCTAGCATGTGGGCGCCATCTAACTGGCCATCGATAACACCATTGAGCAATACTTTCCAGTTGGCTTGTGCTTCAAGTTCAACTTCAAGGCCTTCATCTTCGAAGTAACCTAATTCTTTAGCAATTGCTAAAGGCGCCATATCGGTTAGTTTGATAAATCCAAACTTAAGCTCAGTTTTTTCTGGTTCTTGTGCCAGAGCAGATTGTGCAGCAAAGGTTGTTGCAACCGTAGTGCAAATAACGGCTGACAACTTAAGCGCTTTTTTAAACGCAGAGATGTGGAACATTAGGTTTTCTCCTTACGGGTTTCGCGTTAAGAACAAAAACCTCTATCGCAATTCCTTTGCCAACTTTTATTTATATGTATTATTTTTTAAATAAAGTTATAAAAATCAGTGCTTTAAAGAGCATGTCGCTATTGCTTAAGGTGTGTTTTTTGATCTTTTCAAGGAGTTAAAAATGATTTCTTTTTGAGCGTCACTAAAAAATGTGTTCAACAATGGTGCGACGCAGCAAATGTTTTTTGCACAATAATGGTGATTTTTGTTTGTAAAAGGGGATGACTATGTGTCGAGAAAATAAGGGGTAAAACTATTTTGGTGCATAAAAGTGCAGCTTTTTTACGCTGAATTCATATCATTAAGTTAAATAACGGTGATTATGGTCAAAGGCTACGCTAATTTCCTTATAACGCCTTCCTGCATTGTTGATGCAACCAGTTTTCCATCCATTCTATAAATACTGCCCTTTGCTATACCTCGATTGTTAGAGATTGATAATGGTTCACAACGAGTATATAGCCATTCATCCAACTTAAAATCTCTATGAAACCAAATGGCATGGCAAATAGTAGCAATCATGACTTCTTGCAATTTGTAGCGATAGCCAATGGGCCTGAGAGTCGATGACAACAGTCTGAAATCTGAAGCGTAAGCAAGTATAGAATGGTTCAACTCACTGTTTTCAGGTAGTTTGCTATTGGCTTTTAACCAGTAGTACTCAAGAGGTTTCGGTTGTTCAGTGTCTTCTTCGGGGAAGCGAATTACAAAAGGTTGTTTGTTGAGTATTTTACTGCGGATGCTTCTTTCTTCTGCCGTTTCCTCTTCAAGGTCTATTTCAATAATGGACGGATCATCCATTGACGGGACATCAATCTTGTCGGCAAAACTGATATCTGAGTTCTCTTCCGATTGGAAAGAGCACATCATCGTAAAGATGGGTTGGCCATGCTGTATAGCGGTGATCGTTCGAGATGAGTAGCTACGGCCATCATGGGTACGATCAACATTATAGATAACAGGTAGGTTATGATCGCCTTTTCGAAGAAAGTAAGCATGTGCCGAATGAATCTTGCGCTCAGTCACAGTGGCTTGTGCTGCACTAATCGCCTGCCCGAAGACTTGACCGCCATAAAGCATATTGGTACCAACATCCTGACTATAACCACGAAAGATATTGTCTTCAATTTTTTCTAAATCCAATAAGTCCATTAGTTCATTCATTAATTGCATCATGCCTATGTCCTGCTTTGCTCTATTGAGTCGTTATTTGAGGTAATGAAGTGCTTGCCGATAATCCTTAGGTGTATTGATGTTGAAAAAAGGATCAATTGTATTATCGCCGCGCTGTATATAGGGGAAGTTAACCGTACAAGCACACAATGCTGCCCACTTCCTTATAGCTCTTATATTGTCATGAGTGACAGCTGAGATCAATTGATCGAAAAGCTCAATAGACCATAAACCAAAAACTGCATGCCGCTGTGTTTTTGACTGAGCAATTGCAGCTCTGGTTTTATGCTTATTGACTTGCAGAGACAGTGTAGCCAATAAGTTATCTGGAAAAAAGGGCGTATCGCAGGGAACAGTGGCAACCCAAGGGTGGCCCTTAGCTTTAGCCCAGGATATAGCAGCGATTAAACCGGCAATAGGCCCTTTAACATTATTAAGTGATACATTGCCCTGTGCACTCTCGTCATAAATAAGGGGTAACCCTGTTGCGGATAAATCAGCGCTATCAGCAGCTTGACCATTGATAATAATGGTATTGGTCTGTTGTCTAAGTCGATGTATAACAACATCAAGTAACGATTGACCACCAAAATCCAATTGCCATTTACGCTGATTATTAAGCAGTAGTCTTTGGCTTTTCCCTCCTGCCAGAATAACAGTAGGGATTGATGTTATGTTGTTTATCATCAAACAATTTTAGTCTGGTTGGCGTACAATAATCTACATCATTAACAAAAAGTTTTTACTAATAAGGGGTTATAAGGTATTTATATGGACCTGTTTGAATTTCGCCGAGATTATATGATTGGAGGCCTACGCCGTAATGACCTTAATGATAACCCCATTATTCAGTTTGAGCAGTGGTTAAATGAAATTGTTCAGTTTGGCACTGTAGATCCTACAGCGATGGTGTTAGCAACCGTTGATACTCAACAACGGCCCCATCAACGCATTGTTTTATTAAAGAAAGTGGATCAAGACGGTTTTGTTTTTTTCACTAACAAAGACAGCGATAAAGCGATTGATATAAAGAATAATGCTGAAGTTGGCCTGCATTTCCCTTGGCATGCAGCGGAAAGGCAAGTTAAGGTGAATGGTGTTGCTGCAGCGCTTTCCTTTGAGGACAGCCAGGAATACTTTCATCGCAGGCCTCGTGAAAGCCAGCTGGCTGCCGTGGCTTCTGCTCAGAGTAAACCTCTTACGTCCCGTCAGCAATTAATGGAGCAATATAGTCTTGCTCAATCACAGTACCCCGAGTCCATTCCCATGCCTAAGAATTGGGGGGGATACAGAGTGGCCCCTCACATGATGGAGTTTTGGCAAGGAGGGGAGCATCGTCTGCATGACCGTTTCGTTTATAAGCGAGCAAATGCAAGGGCTGAAAGCGAGTGGTCCATACAGCGATTATCGCCATAGAAGCGCTTGTTCATGTCAGCTATTTTAAAAAATGCCGCTATCCGTATTTTGTTGCCTCCATTTGCAGGCTTATTCTTTTATGGTAGTTGGGCATTTTGGGTCAATTACGAACATGGACAAATGGCTGCTTTTAAGGCCGCCTGTACACAAGGTGGGTATAGTTTTACGATTACTTTATTGCTGGCCTTGGCGATTGAATGGCTATTTAAGGTCTTGCAATCACTGCGTTTTCACTCGTTATGGGTTGCTGTTATTGCTTGCAGCCTATTGTATTCAAGCTCTTGGGGCGTGAATGCCCTTACTGGAACACCTAATATTTTTCTGACAATATTACCCGGTGCGCTTGTAAGTACTATCTATACGATTATTTATATTGTGACGCTCAATAAATTAAAGTCATAAAACACCCAGCTCTAGCTGTGAACTTAAGGCATGATTTCACTGCTCTACAATAATTAGGGTAGATGAATTAGGGTAGATGTGCTGCCAATATTGTAAGTTGCTGCTTCAAGCACTACAATAGAGCTATGAAGGCAAATATGACTCAGGCATCCATTATTATCATCGCGGCGATTATTATCGTCGCGGGGTGATTGCTGAGTGGGCGATTCGTAATACGCCTACGGACAAATCAAACCCCCGCACTGTAAAGTTCGGGGGTTTTTGTTTTTTGGCACTTTATTTACTGTTTAGTTGGACCCTGTATTGGGTCTTGTAAGGAAAAAGAAGCATTACATTATGTTAAAGGCACTGGTAAAAAAAATAAGCTCACCGTTTAGCTCTATCGGTAATCAACAGTTTGATTATGTGAAGGCGATCAAACATGCGGATATGGAGCCGCTTGTGACTAAGACTGATGTGACAAGGGTTAAATCTCTTGAAGCAAAATACCAAAATGATATTTGGCTAAAGCGAGAAGATCAGCAACCAGTTTTTTCTTTTAAGTTGAGGGGCGCGTACAATAAATTACGTCAATTACCTGCCGGTTCTGATGTCATTACAGCCTCTGCAGGTAATCATGCACAGGGTCTTGCCTATAGCGCGAATCATCTTGGGCATAAAGCCCGCATTGTTATGCCGGGAACAACACCTCAAATAAAAATTGAAGCGGTCCGAAATTTTGGTGGTCAAGTGATCATTCATGGCCATAATTTTGATGCGGCAAATGCCTATGCTTTGGAGCTTGCTGAAAAAGAAGGGGCTATTTTTGTTCCTCCATTTGACGATCAAGATGTGATTGTCGGACAGGGTACAGTTGCTAGAGAATTATTAGAGCAGCTACCTAATCTTGATGCCGTTTTTATTCCGGTTGGTGGTGGTGGTTTATGTGCAGGTATGGCGGTGTATATCAAATCCATTAACCCCAATATTAAAGTGATTGCTGTTGAGGCAGAAGACAGTGCTTGTCTGGATGCAGCAATGAAAGCAGGTAAGCCTGTTGACTTGGATTATGTGGGTAGTTTTGCTGATGGCGTTGCTGTAAAACGCATTGGGAAAGAGACGTTTCGTTTGGCTCAACAATATTGTGATCAGGTGATTACGGTTTCTAGTGATGCGATTTGTGCAGCGATGCAGGATATTTTTATATCGATGCGCGCGATTTCAGAGCCTTCCGGTGCTTTATCTTTGGCAGGTGTTAAAAAATGGTGTGAGGAGACTGGGGAAACCGGTAAGCAATTAGCCGCGATATTATCGGGAGCTAATTTGAATTTTAATACCTTACGCTACGTTGCTGAAAGAACCGCACTTGGTCAAAAAAATGAAGCTCTACTAGCGGTAACAATTCCAGAAAAGCAGGGCAGTTTTAAACAATTTTGTAAAGCAATTCATAGTCGGCCGATTACAGAGTTCAATTACCGATATGCTGCCCATAGTCAACGCGCGGAAATTTTTGTTGGCATTGGTTTACGTAATGGTGAAGAAGAATTAATTCAAGTTAAACAAGAATTAACAGAGGGCGGTTATGAATTTGTTGATTTGTCTGACGATGAATTAGCCAAGCTACATGTGCGCTATATGGTTGGTGGTCGCGGTGGCGAACAAAATAATGAGCGCTTATTCCGCTTTGATTTTCCTGAATACCCGGGTGCTTTATTACGCTTTTTAGAAACTCTGGGTTCTAAATGGAATATTAGCCTTTTCCATTATCGTAATCAGGGTGCAGCTATTGGTAATGTCCTTGCAGGTATCGATGTACCGGAGGGCGATAATCAGGAGTTTACCGAACACCTTAAACAGCTAAATTATCAATACTCTGAAGAAACCGATAACCCGTGTTATAAGCGTTTTTTGGGTTAAGAAAATACATATAAATACTATCTTATCTGTTTTTTGACGGTGTAGTACCGGGTTAATACCCGTATCAATATAAAGAGTCTTATCCTTCTTCGACTATTCCAATAAATATGAGAAGTTGAAGAGGTTCTTTTATGTCTAAAAAAGTATTGATGATTACAGGTGATTTTACTGAGGATTACGAAACCATGGTGCCCTTTCAGGCGCTGATGGCAATGGGACATACAGTGGATGCAGTGTGTCCCGATAAACAGGCCGGTGAAACGGTTGCTACCTCCATACATGACTTTGAAGGTGATCAAACCTATACCGAAAAGCGTGGCCATAATTTTACACTGAATGCGACATTTGATGCGGTGATTGAAGCCGAATATGATGCCTTGGTTATTCCCGGTGGAAGAGCACCTGAATACTTACGCCTTAACTCTAAGGTTATTCGTATGGTGAAGCATTTCTTTAGTGAGAATAAGCCGGTAGCGGCTATTTGCCATGGCCCGCAATTATTAGTTGCTGCCAATGTATTAAATAATCGACGTTGCTCTGCCTATCCTGCCACCGCACCAGAAGTGACTATGGCTAATGGTCATTACATCGATATAGCACTTGATAAAGCAATAACGGATGGGAATTTAGTGACTGCGCCAGCATGGCCTGCCCACCCGGATTGGCTTCAGCAGTTTAATGCCTTGTTAACTGCTTAGTTTAATTAATCAGTGATATTTTGATGTGGTTATTTTTCATTAAAGTATTTCCGTTATTGTACTTACATTATTATGATAGCTAAGGTGTAATTTAAAGGTTAATCATCATGTGCAAGTTATTTGTTCACGCTGACCCCTGCTTGTGGCAAACCACGCAAAAGTCATTAAGAATTGATGGTGTGGTTACTAGTGTTCGCTTGGAAAATACTTTTTGGGAGGTTTTAGAGGAAATATCCCAAAGGGATAATCTAACAGTTCCCGCATTGGTCACAAGATTGTTTTATGAGTCAGTGGAAGTTGGCCACGATATGGGAAATTTTACGTCTTTTTTAAGAGTGTGTTGTGCTCGTTATTTTAGTTTACAACTTAGCGGGCATATTACTCGGGATAAAAGTATTTCAATTTTAAGTTTAGATGCAGATAAAATTCTAAGTGAAGAAAAGCTTTCTCGGTCAGCTCGATAATAAAAGCTAGTGCCTTTTCATTTACGGTGGTGGGCAATGGTATTCCCTAGGCACTCTATTCGGGTGTTTGAAATATGGGCAATTTGATTTTCTCCAAGAAAGGCTGGTTATAACTTATCAGTTGCGATGATTCGATAAATAATAATAAAAAGCATACAAATACCATTCTCTATGGATAAAAATTAGATCTTATGGGCGTTTTACGCTATCTTTATCTGATGTTGTATTACTTCAATACTAATAAGTAATAATATCCATGACCCTTAAGTTCAATGATGTCACTATTCCTATATGGATTTATGATATCGATAAACACCATATCTATTGGGCTAATCAGCCAGGACTAGAGCTCTGGGAGAGTGACTCTATAGAAGAGCTGTCGTCCAGAGATTTTCAAGCAAGTACAAGTGGTGCAGTTCAAGAAAGTCTTTTGGAATATCAAAAAGCTTTTTTGCAAGGCGAAACAATCTTTCATAATTGGCACTTCTCACCTAAAGGAATCGAAAAGCACGCGTTCTGTCAACTTTCTGGCTATCCGCTTGATGATGGTCGTATGGCGATGTTGGTTGAGGCCTTACCCGTTAGCAAACTTAATTATGATATGCAGATGGGCTTTACTGTCATGTTATCGAGCTACTTGGTTGATGGTCAGTTTTTAAGTGGAAACTCACCTTTTCTTCAGGCAATGGGCAGAAATATCACCCGTCTGGATGATATCGTTATTGACTCATCCGCGCTTAAAACAATTTATCGAGGCCTTTCTCAATCTGGGCGTTTTGAGAATGATGTATTAATGCGCTCCCAAGCAGGGGAACGTTGGTATCATTTAATCGCCGTTAATTCAAAAGCGCGTAAGGGTATTGAACGAGAGAAAATACTACTGCATCAGTATGATATTCACCAGCGTAAAACCAGTGAAATCGCTCTTGCCCAAGAAGTATTATCAGATGCATTAACAGGCCTTTTAAATCGCCGAGGTTTAGATAAGAAATTAAAAGAATTAGAGGAGATAGAGCAGCCATTTATGCTCTGTTATATCGACCTTGATGGTTTTAAATTAATTAATGATTCCTTTGGTCATGGGACGGGTGATCATGTATTGCAGTCAGTGGCGGAGCGTTTATTAACTTCACTTCCGGCAAATAGTTTTGCTTGCCGTTTTGGCGGTGATGAATTTGTGGTTGGGCTTGTGCTTGATCAACAAATGATTGATGAAGAATTATTTGCGGGTTCGTTAGTGAGCACTTTATCCGATATTTATTATGATGAGTTATCCCGTCCCATGGCATTGTCGGCTAGTATTGGTGTGATTCAATACCCTACAGATGTTGATAATATAATGGATGTTGTTCTGTGTGCAGATGCCGCCATGTACGAGGCAAAACAATCAGGTAAGCGCCGTTGGGTTAAGTATAAAACTGGCATGGAACAAGCAATGCGCCGGCAAAGTATGATTGCTCAGTATCTTTATTATGCGCAAGAAAAAGCAGAATTAACCCTTTATTATCAACCTATTTGGGACTTTTCCAATGATCCCAAGGGAAAAATTATTTCATTTGAAGCACTCTTGCGTTGGCACAATGAGGAGCTGGGTTGGGTGCCTGCAGAAGAGGTTGTGCAGGCAGCTGAAGAGATAGGGGTGATTGATAATATTGAGCGGTGGGTTATCTGTCAGGCATTGTCAGATTTGATTCTTCTGAGGAAGCTTGTATCTAATCGTGCCACTATGTCGATAAATATATCAGCAATTCATTTACGCGAACCTAAGTTACCTGAATTTTTACTTAGTATTATAGAAGAAAGCCAATTCTTACCCGAAGATCTCACGGTTGAATTAACCGAAAGTACTTTAATCGATGATCTAGACAGTAATGATAGTGCAGTACGTAAACTGGTGGATAATGGTATTAATATCAGTATTGATGACTTTGGTACTGGCTATTCTTCTTTAGCCTACTTACATCACATCCCTGCAACAACGGTGAAACTGGATAGAGCCTTTGTTGAACATATCGAGGATGGAAGTAAAACCGTACAACATATTCATCGATTAATTAAAGCGCATGGGATGCGTACCTTAATTGAGGGTGTAGAAACCGGTAAGCAAAAACAAATTTTATTGTCTTCTGGTATTAATATTCATCAGGGGTATTTGCTTGGTGAGCCTCAACCATTATCATTTTATATTGAGAATAAAGATGACTTTGATCAATCTGATGATGATTAAGTCATCTTGGTTAAGGCATTACATTAGAAGGGCGTAAATAATAAACTACAACGCTTTTTCAAGTTCAGGTAGTACATCAAATAAATCAGCTACAAGGCCATAATCAGCTACTTGAAAAATGGGCGCGTCTTCGTCTTTATTGATTGCAACAATAATTTTACTGTCTTTCATGCCGGCTAAATGCTGAATAGCACCCGAAATTCCCACCGCAATATACAGTTCAGGGGCAACTATTTTCCCTGTTTGGCCTACCTGCATATCATTGGGCACAAATCCAGCATCAACCGCAGCGCGAGACGCACCAATGGCTGCATCGAGTTTATCGGCAACAGCGTCCAATAGTTTGAAGTTTTCAGCATTTTGCAGGCCTCGCCCGCCAGAAATAACAACGCGAGCTGAGGTGAGTTCAGGGCGATCTGCTTGCGCTAGTTCTTCACTGACGAAAGAAGCAAGGCCTAAATCATGTACGGCGGAAACCGCTTCAATTTCAGCATTGCCATTGGCCTCTGCTGTATCAAATGCAGTGCTGCGAATGGTCAGCACTTTTTTCTCAGCTGTTGTGGTCACCGTTGCAATGGCGTTGCCTGCGTAAAAAGGGCGTTTAAAAGTATTGGCTGACTCGATTGTTATCACATCTGATATTTGTTCGACATTCAATAGGGCTGCGACTCTGGGAAGAATATTTTTCCCTGTTGTTGTGGCGGGTGCGATGATGGTGTCGTAATCACTTGCAAACTCATGAATTAATGCACTGGTATTTTCTGCCAGTAAATAATCGTACGCTGCATTATCAGCATGTAATACTTTATCAATGCCTGATATTTTAGCGGCTTCTTCAGCTGCACTTTGGCAATTTAAACCGGCGACTAATATATGAATGGTATTGCCCAATTGTGTCGCTGCCGTTACGGTATTATAGGTCGCTGTAACAAGGGCAGAATTGGTGTGGTCAGCAATAATAAGAATACTCATTTATGTTTCCTCTGATTTGCTTGGGGCTATTGTTATGGCCATATTCTTTTACGATAGTTCTTTTCTATGTTTTCTATGACAGCATTTTTTTACGATAGCACTTTGGCTTCATTTTTTAATTTATCAATCAGTTCGTCAACGCTGGATACTTTGATTCCCGCACTACGTGAAGGGGGTGGTTCTACTTTTTGTAAACTGACTTGCTGAGTCACTTCTGAGACTAAATCTATTGCGGGTATTTTTTCTAGAGGCTTCTTTTTTGCCTTCATAATATCAGGCAACTTGGCATAGCGAGGCTCATTAAGTCGAAGGTCTGTGGTAATAACTGCTGGGAGTGATAGCGCCAGAGTTTGTAGGCCGCCATCTATTTCACGGGTGACATTCACTTTGTCATCAGCCAGTTCCACCTGAGAAGCAAAGGTCCCTTGAGATAAGCCGGCAAGCGCCGCTAGCATTTGACCGGTTTGATTGTTGTCACTATCTATTGATTGTTTACCTAAAATAATCAATCCAGGTTGCTCTTTTTCTACTATAGTATTGAGAAGCTTTGCAGCTTGTAGAGAGGATATTACTTCGTCAGATTCGAGTAATATCCCTCTGTCAGCACCGAGTGCCATTGCATAACGCAATTGTTCTTCAGATTTGGCGCTTCCCATTGATACAACAATGACCTCTTCTGCCAGCCCTTTTTCTTTCAGGCGAATCGCTTCTTCAACGGCAATTTCACAGAAAGGGTTAATCGACATTTTTGTATTGGCTAGATCTACGTCTGAATTATCGGCTTTGATGCGAACCTTGACGTTGTAATCTACGACCCGTTTGACCGCTACCAGAATCTTCATTGTCATTATTTCCTCGTGCTTATCGATAGGTTGTTGATCATTATAGGAAATTTTTTAAGTGTGCGCTTACTTGTTTTATCGTAGAGCGATATAGGGACGTTCTGAATAAGCCCTTCTAGCTTACATTAGCTATTACTAGTGAGTTTATTCTTATCGTAAATCTGAAACAATACTTTGCTAGCGTGATCCACCCTTTTGAATATTTATGCTTCGAGCAATGGAGGCCTCCATGTCTGGGACATCGTTAACTGTTAAAGTCGATAGAGTAGTAGATGGTGATACTGTTCGTGTATTTCTTGACCCAAATGATGAAAAAAGTCAAAGCCTAAGAGTCTTGGCGCTTGATACAGAAGAAGTCTTTGCTGGCTCAAAGCCGGTGACGCCATTGGGTAAAAAAGCATCTGAACGCGCCAAAGCGCTAATTAAGACCGGCGATACGATTAAATTGATTCTACCGGGTAATGAGGCATTAGATGAAGCCCTTGTAAAATATCGCGGTAACTTTGGTCGTCTACTGGTGTATATAGAACTTGAAGACGGTACTGATTTTCAAGAGATCATGATTGAGGAAGGTTTAAGTCCTTATTTTATGAAATATGGCTTCGCTCACTTTGCTGCTCGCCACCAACGTTATATTGCTGCAGAACGTAGAGCGCAAAGTATGCAAGCGGGCATATGGGACCAGTTAGTCAATAACGGGTCTGAAATAAGAAATTATGCTGCGCTGGCGACATGGTGGGACTTGCGCGCACGCATTATTGAAGGCTACCGTGAAATTAAGCGGAGAGCACCCGAAGCTAATTTGTTTAATACTCGCTTGGATTATGAGCGCTTGGTTGAAATTGCTAAAGCAGGTCAAGAAACCACTGTTTTTATGGAGCTGCGTAATTTTAGACCGACCTCTGGGGACCATATTTTGTTTCAAACGGGTTCATTGAGTCAGCCTTATCAATTGTTTATTCCCAACGGCAATAGCGGTGGGGGTGATGATGTAATGAAGTTGTTACTGAATCGCTATGTGGCCGAAGGGGAAAGTAAACCTAGGCGTTCCTATGCGTATGTGACAGGACCAACGAAAATGTTTCCCGATAGTGAAAATGGTCGCCCACAGATTATTGTTACGGACCCTGCTCAAATTACAGATTGGCCTGGTAGCGCTTTGGAGAGAGCAATATCGGTGGTAACGCCATAATTATTAATACGTTATTTTTCGATAGTGTAGATAAGGTCACCGCCGCTGGATTCAGCGGAGGTTTCTGAAATCAATTTCCAGTTACGACCAAGCGAATATTCCAGTGAGAGTACGTTCACCGGTTTAAACAATCCAATGCCGTAACTCACATAGAGGTCTGGAGAGAGGTATTTCCCAAGAACGAGTTCGGCTAAGTCATTATCACTGGCTGCACCAGCTTCATCTGAACCACTTTTTATTCTGACAGTATCTAAATTAAGCGAGTCGCCAAAGCGGTTCAGTAAAGAATCTCCTTTGTTTAAACTCATTGAAAGCAACAGTTGATTGATCGCGTTACCTTCACCTTCTGAAGATTGTTCCAAAGGGCGGCCCAGCATCAGCCACGATAGTTGTTCTGACTGAGTCATGGAAGGTTCAGAAAATACCGTTAATTCGGGTTGGGCAATATTGCCCCTCGCGTATACGCCTACAGTAATACCTTCAGCGGGGCGACGTACCGCTTTAACATCGACGCCCGGTTTGCTTATTGGCCCACCGGCAAAGAGAATGGCCCCTTTTTCTATGACAAGCCCTTGTCCGAAGGCTCGGTATTCTCCATTAATGATATTGATTTCACCGTTACCTAATGAGGCTCCTTCTGCTTCTTTTATCACCTGTAGATTGCCAGTGGCTCTACCTTTAAAGCCAAAGCCATCGATATTCACGTTGTCACCTAAGGCTAAGGTAATATCGCTAATCACTTTTTGCTTTAGTGTGTTTGTCTTTTGCGGTGCCTCGTCATCAACGATGATTTGATCATCAGAAGTGGTGACAACGGATGCGGGCACTTTTTTGGGGGTAATGCTCGCTTTAGGGATTGTTAATTTACCTTTAATATCGATTATTTCATCATTGGTATTAATCGTTATATCGGGAGAGATAAATAAGCTTGCTTCCTCTGTTGCAAATAACTGCGCATCTTTACCTTTTATCACTAAATTAATATGAGGTGTTTTTGGTTTTAAATCTGCGGAGCCTTTAATGTTTAAAGAACCCCCGCCTGACATAAGGGAAAGTTGATAGAGAATGCCTTGTTGTTGATTGCCGGATAACTCTAAGGCGATATTTTCTAAAAAAATGCCTGGGCTACTTAAGCGTACTTGCCCTTCGTTCATTAATAAGCTTCCATCTATAAGCGGCTTATCAATGGAGCCATTAAATTGCCATTCACCAGACAATTGACCTTTAAGGTCGCTTGCATCAGGAATAAACGGTGTGAAAGGCCTTAGGTTATTTAATGCTAAACCAATTTCTCCTACGAGAGGCCGTTGCTTGAAAGACTTATTATTATCTTTTATAGCGATAGATCCATAAATACCCCGTTGCTTTTCCAGTGGAAATGAGACTGAAGCGTTTAAACCATTTTTATCATTATTGATAACGACTTTGCCGGGCTCGACGCTGATAGATTGACTCAGTGGTTTATTTTTTGTTGGTGGCTGCCAGTTAAATTGGCCCGCAGTAGTATCGATAACGATATTTGCTTTTAATTGTTGTGTTGATGAAATCAGTGAACCTTCACCATTAATGACACTCGTTTGCCATTCAAGGTCTTCAGGCAGTAACGGAGAAAAATACTCTGTGGGCAAGTTATTAATGGTAAAGTCTGATTGAATAGTGTTATTTTGCTTGGCACCACTTAAGCAGATGATGCCTTCCTTCTTGGAATTTCCATTATTGATCTTTTCAGTAATTTCAGTGTCCCAGCAATTTTTTTCAATATATTGCTTGTTGATGGTAATGCCGCCAGAAGCTGTTTTCTGTAGCTTCCATGGCGCTAAATCAGTAAGGGCTATTGTGGCATCGGATAAAGAAAATAACCATTCAGGCTCTTGCTTGTTAAGTATAAAGCGCCCCGATGTTTTGGTGTTGATCTTAAGGTCATTACTTTGGGCGCTAATATTTAACTGATGGTCTTGACGGAATCCGCTTCCGCTAATATCAACAGATTGTACCTGAGTGTTTTCGAGCGTCATATTGCTCAGATTAATGCTTAATGTAGATGGTGTTGTTTTAGCTGAGACTTTTTTTGATGACTCTTTTGATATTTTTTGTGAGAGTAATCTAGGCGTTTCTGTCCAATCAATATTAGTTTCAACAGTTACTTGTTCTATTTTGATTTTATCGAATTGAATAGATGAACCTTTTAAATTCATATCAAGCGAAGTGTCAAGTAGAGCAGGGCTGGTTATATCACTATTAATAGTTCCTTGGGTATATAGGCTACCGCTTAATTTAGGCAAAAATTCTGTAAGATTTTTGCTGGTAACTGACCATTGTGCGGAGACATCTTGATTATTGTTGAATTTTCCTTGAACAGATAGTTTACTTTTTCCTGATGTCAATTCTAAGGATTTAATGTTAATAATGTCTTCACCATAAAACGCCTCTGTTTCTAGTGATAGAGGGTAATCGCGTAAAGTGCCGGACGCATTGATTAGGCTGGTGATAATTGGTTTGTTTTGTTTGCCTGTTTTTATAATGGTGTTAAAGTCAATTTCCCCGGGCCAGTCGGGTAAAATAAAACCCGGGTTAATGTCTTCCCCTAATAAGTTAAGGTTCACGGAGACTGTAGGTTGATATATAAACTCGCCTTTACCTTTTATCAACCCAAGAGGACTATTTAACGATAGGGTATTAATGTTGACTCCATTTAAATTGCCATTACCGATAATATTCAATTTTCCTTTTATGCTTTTTCCAATATCTTTTTTATTGTCGGCTATGAGGGGTGGCGTATCTATACGGGAATTTATTTCGAAGTTATAACTGTTAGCACTGCCTTTAATGGAGACTGTTCCTTCGGGTATATCTATCGATGCGGCTGTAGCGGGTAAAGTGCGTAATAGCGGCCAAGATAAATTTTGCCAATTAGCATTTATAGTAATTGCTGGTGCGCTTTCATTTGTTTTTATATTGCCTTTAAAGTCAATGGTTTTATTTTTTAATGTATTTATTGACTCGTTGACGGTTACGGAGCCGCTGAGATCTAGTTGTTTATCTGCCCATTGGGCATCATTCTTAATGGTGAGCTTATTTAAAGGATCAATATCGATATCAAACGAAGTTACAGCGTTAAGATTGTCTAAGTTTACATTTATGTCACTCTTGCCACTAATAGTGTAGCTTGGCCACTCACTATTGATTTTATTGAGAGTGATATTGTTGATGAAAATAGTGCCGGTGGCGTCTATTTTTTTGAGAATGTTTTGTAATGATAATTTAATAGAAGATTGATAGGGTGTTTCTAAATTAGAATTGATCTGTAAGTTTTCAAGTTGTCCTGTGAGCGTTGTTTCTCCCATAAGTGGAGCAAGGTTGTTATTGAGTAAAGACCACTTAAGTTTGCTGTCAAACATTTTGCTGTTGACGGTATATAGTTGAAAATAGCCATTCAGATTGCCTTTATCGCTGTCAATAGCAATGGATTGGATATTGAGCCCGCTACGATCAAAGATCCCCTGAGTAGAAAAATGATTTAATTGTAGTGTGGATGGAGGTGATTCCGTTTTGTAACCTTGATAATAATGTGCCTTGTTTATATTGATATTGTTAAATACTATTGCGATGGGTAATTTAAGTTGATCAATAAGGTCATTCGGCAATAACTTCTTTTCTTTTTCATTAATCGCTTCTTGATTAGATGGCTTAGGTGTAGGGACTTGATAAATATTAATATTGGATATGTTGAGTAAATCAATATTTAATGTTGCTTTAAAGAGAGATGACAGCGTCCAGTCCATAGTTAGCTGCTCAATGGAAATGTCAATTGCATCATCATCATTATAGGTAATGTTTTTTATACTTATTGGTCCAATAAGCTTTCCATCAAGATCGCCAATGGAAAGGGCCGGTAGAGCGTTTTGTAGTTGCCTGTTTAGCCACTGTAGACCAGAATGACTTGATGTTAGCCATGTGAAGCCAAGTAAACTTATTAAAAGAATAATGAGTAGCGTTACGAGTAAATATTTTAAGTACCGTGATAAAAGAATCATAGGTCTGGGCCTATGCTGATATGCAAGCGAACATTCTCATCAGGGTCGTCAAATGGGTGCGCAAGATCTACTCTAATCATACCAATGGGTGATTTATAGCGAAACCCAAGACCTGCTGCTGTTTTTAACGAGAAGTCGCGACTATTGGCTGCATCACCGATATCATAAAACAGAGCAGCACCATAATTTCCGTAAAAAAGATAGTCTATTTCGATACTGCTGGTGAAGAGGTATTGACCACCAATGTTATTGCCTTGGCTATTTTCTTCGCCGATATCTTTATAACCATAGCCGCGTACAGACTGAGAGCCCCCTGTAAAAAAACGTTGCGAAGGTGGCAGCTCATCAAAATCGTCAGTGCTTATATTGCCGAATTCGATACGACTTAAAAAACGGCCGCTATCACCAAGAGGAATAATTGATTTGGCGCTTAGATAAAGGTATAAAAAAGTCTCCTCTGATAATAAATCATCGGAGCTACCATGAAGATCAGCTGAAAAGCTATAACCTCTTCGTGAGAACAGTGTGTTATCGGCTTTTTTACGGCTGTACTTTATTCCAGGTATTAATAATACCGATGTTTGATCGGCTTCGTCATCAAATGAAAAATCCTCTTGGATAAGGTCGAGTGATATTTGCCTGCGTCCACCCCAGCGATTTTGATTTAAACTAGTGCCAATTTTATATTGTATAGATTCCGTATCGTTAATTGCTTGTTGATCGCCAGTAGCAGAGAAATCTAATGACTCTGTATAAATATCACCAATGGGAATAATATATTTTGCGCTTAAATTATTTTCTACTGGCGATACTCGCAAGCTATATTGTAAGTTATGCCCTCGTCGGTTGACTCGTCGATTTAATACGCTAATACCTGCACGAGGCCCGGTATCGGTTCCATAGCCAATACTAGTTGAGTACTTTAATTTTTTTGATGGTTTTGCTGTAATAACAACAGGGATGCGTTGATTAACGGTTTTTTCCCTTTGAACATCAATATCAATATGGCTGAAGTAACCACTATCAGTTAACCTAAGCTGTAAATTTAATAATCGATTGGTATTAAACGGTGTGTTTGTGTCTATCGTGATAAACTTTTCGATAAGCTTATCATTGATGTTGTTTTGTTTTATGTCTATCTCGCCGAAAAAATATTTTTCTCCAGTGTTTAGCTCTAATAGGATATCGGCTTGATGTTGTTTGATATCAACACGAAGTTCACTTTTTTGATAGCTTACGTCCAGATAACCGACTTCGTATAAGGCATCAAATAATTGTTGTTTATATTGAGAGTATTGTGTGTGATTCAATGTGTCGCCGATAGCCATTGGCCGTGATGAAAGCAGACTTTCTACGTTTTTTTCATTTTTACCCGGTCCATTAACTCTTGTTGCAATATTATTGATGCGTGTGACGGGGCCGGCCTGAATATTATAGCGAGCTGTCCATTGATCATTGTTATTGGTTAATGTCGCTTCTATTGTTGGTTCGTAGAAACCAAAGGGCCGAAGTGCTTGCGCGATTTGCTTTTCTGCTTTTTTATGAAGAGTCAGAATGGTGCGATTGGGCATGGCCGTATTGCTTAATTCTTTACTTTTTTGAATAATGGAGAGTGACTGACGGACATTGTTCAGTTCAGGTGCAGTAATCCCCTCAAGGTTGATTTTTAGGTTTGTGGCGCTGTAAGTTGGGCTGGCATAGCCGATGATGAGGGCAAATAGCAAATACAAGCTTGAATGATGATAAACAAATTTCATTGGTGTTGCTTATAGCTCTTGTACTGAGGGCATTATCGTTATAGTTACTATTTATATAGTTGCTATCTATGTAGGCGCTATCTATATGGGCGTTATATAGTTGTAGATGCTATTTACTTAGAATATCCGGTTGCTCAAGGTGTCTCACTTGGCCAGCGATCTATTTAGCATATACGGTCGGTATATCGACTCTATTCTTGGCCTGCCATCTTATCATCTGTATACTGCTGCCACTAATATCATTTCCCCATTGTTTATACTAATTTACCATGTTTGAGAATTTAACAAGCCGACTGTCCAAGTCACTGAAAAATATTTCTGGCAAAGGCCGATTGAGCCACGCCAATATTCAGGATGCCCTGCGCGATGTGCGTAAGGCTTTATTAGAAGCTGATGTTGCTTTGCCTGTGGTTAAAGGTTTTGTCGATAAAGTACGAAAAAGGGCTGTTGGTCAGGAAGTCGCGCGAGCACTGAACCCCTCTCAACAATTCATTAAAGTCGTTCAAGATGAGTTGACCGAGATGATGGGTGAGGCCAATGAGTCTTTGGATCTTGCCGCTCAGCCACCCGCAGTTGTTTTAATGGCTGGTTTACAAGGGGCGGGTAAGACAACCTCGGTTGCTAAATTGGCAAAGTATTTACAAGAACGTGAAAAGAAGAAAGTAATGGTGGTGAGTGCAGATGTGTACCGTCCAGCCGCCATTCAACAGTTAGAAACACTTGCGGAAGAAGTTGAAGCCACTTTTTTCCCTTCGTCCACCGACCAA
Organism: Cellvibrionaceae bacterium; assembly: GCA_050633825.1. GTDB lineage: Bacteria > Pseudomonadota > Gammaproteobacteria > Pseudomonadales > Cellvibrionaceae > CANLBN01. The sequence continues at coordinate 60,362 of JBOEHG010000014.1, forward strand.
AAACCTGAAAAAATTGCTAAAGATGCGATAGCTGCAGCGAAAAAGCAGCATTTGGATGTTGTCTTAGTCGATACCGCAGGGCGCTTAGCCATTGATGATGAAATGATGGCTGAAATTCAAGGCCTGCAAAAAGCGATTAACCCTATTGAAACCTTGTTTGTCATTGATGCAATGATTGGTCAGGATGCGGTTAATACAGCTAAAGCCTTCAATGATGCCTTGCCCCTTACTGGTGTTATCTTAACTAAAGCGGATGGTGATGCCCGTGGTGGTGCGGCGTTATCTGTGCGAGTAACCACAGGTAAGCCGATTAAATTCTTGGGTATGGGTGAAAAAGTGGATGCATTAGAGCCATTCCATCCAGACCGCGTTGCCTCCCGTATACTGGGTATGGGTGATGTTTTGTCTCTTATTGAAGAGGCCGAACGTAAAATTGACAAAGACAAGGCCCAAAAGTTAGTTGAGAAAGTTCAGAAAGGTACTCGTTTTGATCTGAATGATTTAAAAGAACAGATCCAGCAAATGAATAATATGGGTGGAATGACTGGCATGCTTGAGAAGATGCCGGGTATGGGTAATATGGGACAAATGGTTGAGCAGGCCAATATGGGCGGTCAGTTCAAGAAGATGGAGGTCATTATTGATTCAATGACCCCTGCAGAGCGTAAAAACCCCGATATGTTGAATGGCTCTCGTAAGCGCCGTATTACTCAGGGTTCAGGTACTCAGGTTCAAGATCTTAATCGTTTGCTTAAGCAGCATAAGCAAATGGCAAAAGTGATGAAGAAAATGAAAGGCGGTGGCATGAAGAAGATGATGCAAGGCCTTGGTGGCATGATGGGTGGCGGAGGTGGACTCCCCCCTGGTGGTTTACCTCCGGGTATGGGGCGTTAATTTTCCGTTGGTATTTGTCCTCATACTTTCAGTTTTTTAAGTCGTATTGATCATTTCAATAATCGTATACTTTGCTGAAGGCGCGTAGTGGTGGTCGCATCGGCAGGAGGCCTTTGGGCATGCAGACTTTTTCTGGACGTTACAAATTATTTATAGCAGCCGTAATCTTCTATCTCGCGGGTGTTATTCTCTATGGTTGGTATGAATTTCAACACCAAAAACGGGAGAGTTTGACGGCGTTAGATGAGCGCTTGCTCGAAACCGTTAGTTTGGCTGAACACCTGTTGCAGCAAGAGCTAAGAGACAACCTGCTAGGCAAAAGCCCCCTTACTCCTGATCAAGACTATTTCCTATCTCTGAAGCTGCAAGAGCTCGCAGAGCAAATGAAGGTTATCTATATCTACAGTGTCGTAAAGCGTGACGACCGTATTTTGTTTATCAGTTCCAATCCTGAACCAGAAGAATTAGCAACAAAGGAGTATGAAGCTGCTTTTTTAATGCCTTATGGTGAAGCGCCAAATGAATTAATAGAGGCCTTTTCTTCTGGTAAGGTGATGTTTAGTCAATATACGGATCGATGGGGACAGTTTCGCTCAGTCTTTTTCCCCTTTGATGTGGTCAATACCGGTGCTGATGGGAAGTACGTTATTGGTGTTGATGTAAAAATTGATAAGGTTAATCAAATTGCCTATCAGAGTCTTTTAAAGGCCCTGGGGTATGGTTTGTTTTTGGGGTTTCTTGCTTTTCCTCTTATTTGCCTTTATTTGCGTACTATTCGCCAGACCTATCAAGAAAAGTTGGTTGCTATGCAAAAACATCCGTTGACAGGTTTGCCTAATAAGCGTCATTTAATGGATGTTCTAGAGAAGCGTGATAATGATCAATTGCTCATTATTGAGATTGAAAACTTTGACTACGTAGCGAGTACGTTTGGCGTTTGTGCAATGGATACGCTGATTATAAAGTTAGCGTACCGTTTGCAAGAGTTGAAAGTCGATGGTATAGAGCATTGCCAACTTTTTCACTTAGACGATAATCAATTTGCGTTGCATAGTAATTATCACTTTTCGGGCAAACAAATAAGAGAGATTACCTCAACGGCGTTCCGTTCATTAACCGATTCAACAATTATGACGGAAGGCGACTTACAGGCTCCTTTAGTCATACGAATGGGGGCAATAAGAAATCAGCCTAATGCGTTAATGTTGGCAGGTATGGCACTGATTCATGCTAAGCAGACTAATCAGTCTCTTGTGCTTTATGACCCTTCATTAAATCTACCTCATTATTTTCAAAATTATATTAATGTTTTTAATACCTTGAGTGACGCTTTGCAGAATGAGCGAGTGAAGGTGTTTTTTCAGCCAATAGTTGATATTCGCACGGGTAGAATTACTAAATATGAAGCCCTAGCCAGAATATATGATGGTGATGGTCAGATTGTGAGTTCTCCCGACGAGTTTATGCCTATTGCTTACCAGTCGCGCCTATGTCACAAATTGACTCGGTTGATGATAAAGAAAGTCATCGAAGCTATTGGCTATTCTGACCATGTTGTCAGCATTAATATTTCAGTAAAAGATTTGTTTGACCAGAAAACGCGGGACTATATTATTAAAACCATTCGTGAGAGTGAGGTCGGCATACAAATCGAGCTGGAACTGTTAGAGCAGCAAATGATCAGTAATTACCGTTTGGCAGCAGCTTATATTGTCCAGTTAAAAAGCTGCGTCAGTCGAGTTGGTATGGATGATCTTGGCAAGCTGTACTCTAACTTTGACCGCTTATTTGGCTTGCCACTTGATTTCGTCAAGATCGATGGGATGGTGATCGCAGCGATAGAGCGTGACAGTGATGCACGAGCAATCGTTGAGGGCGTGGTTAGTTTTGCTCAACAAAAAGGTCTCCAAGTGATAGCGGAACACTGTTCAAGCCAGTCTATATGTGACATGGTCGCCTTGATGAACGTTAATTTACTTCAAGGTTTTCATGTGGGAATGCCTGCGGAACATTTCATTGTTGAAAGTTCTGTGGAGCAAGTAGGCTAAAGCAGTTGTTTATGTAGAACAAGCACTATACAGTCACCGATCTTTCCCGTAGAATACGTCGCCTTCTTCTGGCTATGTTGCCAGAATTGACCGAATTTTGTCTTGCCGTGAGGCAATGCTTTAAATTGATAACAGATTAGGATACAAACTGAGATGGTTAGCATTCGTTTGGCTCGTGGCGGATCAAAGAAACGCCCTTTTTATCATTTGACTGTTACTGACAGTCGTAAGTCCCGCGATGGTCGCTTTATTGAGCGAGTGGGCTTTTTTAACCCTGTTGCTCGTGGCCAAGAAGAGCGCTTTCGCGTTGATACTGATCGCGTAGATTACTGGTTGTCTAAAGGTGCTCAGCCTTCTGACCGTGTTGCTAAGTTATTGAAAGACAACGCAGAAGCAGCATAAAGTACCATTGCCATGTCCAGTTTGGTTGATGTCGGGCGGATTACAGGTGCTTATGGTGTCAAAGGGTGGGTGAAAATCCATTCTCAGACAGAGCCTTCGGAAAACATATTTTCCTACCAGCCTTGGCAACTTAAAACTCGACATGGTGTAAAGCCTGTAGAGCTCATTGAATGGCGAGCTCACGGTAAAGGCTATGTGGCACAAGTCAAAGGTATTGATGATCGTAATCAAGCTGAAACGCTGTGTCCTGTTGTTATTTCGGTAGATAAATCATCATTTCCTGTTTTAGAGCAGGATGATTTCTACTGGCACCAATTGCAAGGATGTCGGGTCTTGAGTACTTATGAAGGGCGTGAGCTTGATTTTGGTGTTGTTAAAAGGATTATGCCAACGGGTGCTAATGATGTACTCGTTGTGATTGGTGATGATCAAAGTATTGATCGTAGCGAACGTTTGATCCCTTATGTAATGGGGCAGTTTGTACACAATGTCGATATCGAAAAAGCGATTATTACCGTTGATTGGGATCCTGAATTCTAGATCATTAGTTAAGTAAGGGGATAAGAGGCTATGAAACGTATTGCCATAGTCACACTTTTTCCTGAAATGTTTACGGCCTTGATTGATTACGGTGTTACAGGTCGTGCAGTAAAACAGGGTTTACTGGAAGTGAGTTTCAGTAACCCAAGAGATTTTGCAACAGATCGGCACCAAACCGTTGATGATCGCCCTTATGGCGGTGGTCCGGGTATGGTTATGAAGATTGAGCCCCTAAAAGCTGCTATTGATGATGCTAGAGGGCAATTAAGTGAATCCGCTAAAGTGATTTACTTATCCCCTCAGGGTCATGTTCTTAATCAGAGTGCGGTTGGGCAATTGGCGACAGCTGAGCAATATCAAGATTTGATATTAATCGCCGGTCGCTATGAAGGCATTGATGAGCGCCTTCTGGATGCCGAAGTAGATGAAGAGTGGTCCATTGGCGATTACGTGCTGAGTGGCGGAGAGCTTCCGGCAATGGTGCTAATGGACGCAATCATCCGCTTGTTACCAGAGGCATTAGGACATGAGGATTCGGCAGAGCAGGACTCATTCAGCCAAGGGCTGCTTGATTGTCCGCATTATACTCGGCCAGATACCTATGACGGGAATGCAGTTCCCGGTGTTTTGCTTTCGGGGGATCACAGTAAGATAAACCGTTGGCGATTGCAGCAGTCATTAGGTCGTACTTGGTTAAGGCGACCTGAATTGCTGGATAAAATTGAATTAACAACTGAACAAGTTGAACTGTTAGATGCCTTTAAAGATTCTAATAGTTCAGTGAATTGATATTTAATTATTAGTACTAGCTGTGAAGCTACACACTCTTGAAATGAGGAAGACTCCATGACTAACAAAATCATCCAGGAACTGGATAAAGAACAAATTAAAACAGATGTGCCCGCCTTTGCGCCGGGTGACACGATTGTTGTTCAAGTAAAAGTAAAAGAAGGATCGCGTGAGCGTCTTCAGGCTTTTGAAGGTGTTGTAATTGGTAAGCGTAATCGTGGTGTTAATTCAGCATTTACCGTACGTAAAATCAGCCACGGTGTTGGTGTTGAGCGTACTTTCCAATTACATAGTCCATTGGTTGATAGCATTACTGTTAAGCGCCGTGGTGATGTTCGTCAAGCCAAGTTATACTACTTGCGTGAATTGACGGGTAAAGCTGCTCGAATTAAAGAGAAGTTGAAATAAGCTTTTTATACTTTTTATTCAATACGAAAAACCGGGCTGAGTAATCAGACCCGGTTTTTTTATGCACCAATCTTTTTGTTAGTTCTTAATCAAAAACAGGTTGTAATTAATTTCTACATCAATATAAGACTGTAAGTCTTCTTTATTGTATAGGCATATGCTGTTCCATGGCCTAAAAGTATAGTTAATAAAGGTGCTATACATAGGGGCAGAGATAAGTTCATACATTTGCTTCAATGCATAATAAACCATAACTGGAGATGGTATTTGAACAATTTATTTATTAAAGAGTTTGATCTAAATCAGTAAAAAGATATTTACAGGGATGAGTATGTAATTGAGTGATTAATGTTGAATATTTTTATTGCTCACGTCCTTGTGAGCGAATGGTATGTTTCTTAACAGCCTAAGTCGGTTATTGATACGCTATCTGCCATGGGGAAGCAGTTGCCTGTAGGAATAGCAGTTGGTACGTAACGAGTTAAGCTGGAGTCGTAAAGTGCAGATTCGATAAATGTTGTAAGGTCATCTATTTCTGCGCTATCCAAGCCTAGAGGTGTAAAACGACTATCGACAGCACTGGCGGTCAGTGCTTTTTGTGGTACAGCGGCATTTTTATATTCAATGACTTGTTTTACCGATGTAAAAGATGCGCCGTGACCAAAAACATTGGCATCGACTAGATTATAAAGTTGAGGAATTTTAAATTTAAAGTTATCGGCATCTTCACCAGTAAATCCACCTCGTCCTTTCGATGTTGCTTCATCCACACTGCCATGGATGCTGGGATCATTACTATCGTAATCGGCAAAGCCTATCGCAAAGAATACTTGGTCTTCGGTTGCGCCGACCTCAGAGCTTAAGGCAGGCCCTCTGTGGCAGTCAACGCATCCAGCCTTGCCAAAAAATAGCAGTGCTCCTCGAAGTTGCTCAGCTGACATAGCATCTTCATCACCTTTCAACCAGCGCTGAAAGGGTGATTGATTTGCCATAATGGTACGTTCATAGGCGGCAATTGCTTTTGCTGCACCTAAGGCAGGTAGTGATACGGTTGTACCGTTTGACGGTATTGTGCCTTCATCGCCTGTCGATGGGTAAGCGGCAGTGTATAAACTTTGATAACTTGTGTTCGTTTGTAAAACTGACCCGCTATCAAAACCTAAGCGATGCACTTTTGTACCTGCAAGTACTTGGGTTTCAATACCCGATAGGCCAAAGGTGTTTGCCATAATGTCGGCGGGGCCTGCATTATCAACATCCGTCACCCCGATATTGATGCTGCTCGCTGTCTTACCAAAGGCACCATTCCATAGCATGACGTCTTGATAGGCTATATTTAGTACTGCTGGTGATGTTACTGGTTGTACATCTGGCACTAAGGTAAGGTCCATAGAGTCAGGGTCAAACCCTGTTACCATAACGCGGCTTTCACCATCAATACCGAAACCTTCACCACCCTCTGCAATGCCTTGTGAAATACCCGCTTTAAAGCCAGCTGCAACATGATGGCAGCTAGCACAGGACCATGTTCCCGTTCTGCCAGGGTTATTGCCGTTCGTTGATACGGCGGTTTCATGATAGAGCATTTGCCCTAAAGCCACCTTTTCTGCGGTAATCGGGTTATTAGGGTCTTGAGGGATATTGGCAAAATCCCCATCTGCTGGCATGGTAAAAGCCTCTAGGCCGCCACCATTAGCTGCTGATGTTATGTTGGTAGACAGCTCTCTAGAGAGCGTTTTTGTTTCTGATCCTGAGCCGGAGCTATTACAGGCTGTGATCAGGGTGATAAGTGTGAAACTGGCCAGTTTCAAGAAAGGTATCTTCATGATATCTACAACTTCCCATAGAATTAACAAATAGTGATCATTTTGGGTGAGAATCAAGGCTGCAATAATGCTCCTGTGTGCTCACGTGACAAGTATAGAGGCCGGATCACCAAGATCAACATATTTGTGATGAACATCACGTTTTTTGGTTAGCTAATACTAGTGAGTGACTATCCTCTTGGGTGATGCTTTGCGTGTAATTCTTGCAAGCGTGCTTGAGCAATATGAGTATATATTTGGGTTGTGGAAAGGTCGCTATGGCCTAATAGCATTTGTACAACCCGGAGATCTGCGCCGTGATTGAGTAAATGCGTTGCAAAGGCGTGGCGGAGCGTATGTGGTGACAGGCTTTTTTCAATATGAGCCACTTTGCTCCAATATTTAATGCGATGCCAGAAGGTTTGTCTGGTCATTGCTTGACCACGAAGACTGGGAAAGACGACATCACTTTGATGTTTGAGCAGCGTGGGGCGAGCTTGGCGTAAATAGCTATCTAGCCAGTCAATGGCTTCCTCTCCTAAAGGAACCAACCTTTCTTTACCCCCTTTGCCAAAAATACGTAACACACCTTGTCTGAGGTTGATTTCAGATAGCTTTAAGTTAACTAGTTCTGATACCCGTAAGCCCGAAGCGTAAATGACCTCCAGCATGGCTTTATCTCTTAAGCCAATGGCATCATCTGTATCAGGTGCATCCAATAACTTCTCAACATCGTCTTCGGTGAGTGTTTTCGGGAGAGGTCTGCCCAAATTAGGGTTATCAATCATAGCCGTTGGGTTATGCTCAATATGATTTTCTCTAGCGAGGTATTGGTAAAACCCTCTTAAACATGAAAGAAAACGTGCTGTTGATCGAGAAGAGAGCTTTTTTTCAAATCGCTTAGCAAGATGCGCTTGTATGTCGGCACTTGTGGCAATCACCAAGTTCTTGTCAAAGTCTTGCGTAAAGCTAAGGAGGTCACGACGGTATGCGGCAATGGTATTATCACTCAAGCCTTTTTCAAGCCAGAGAGACTGCAAGTATTGATCAATTATGGTGTCGTTATTTTGTGTCATTTCACAAAGATAACATGATAATGACGTATGTTATTTATATTTGCGTATACTCATTAAATACAGCTTAATAAATTGGAACGTATAAGCAGGAACTTTATGTGGCTCTGTTGTTCCAATAGCACACCCATTAGACATTACCCACCTAGGTATTGGCCTTAAGTACATTTTACATTGATAGACAGTATGGAGCAGAGAATTGAGTAATAATCGTTTGGTATCAACTATTTTTACAGCCATTGCATTATTGGTTGCTTTTAGCGCTAATGCGCAACTATTAGTCGATAAACCTCAATCCGATGCTCTTGTTCCTAAAGATCTAGAGCAACGTATTATTGCCAAGTTAAAGCAGGCTCGCCCAGAGTTAAATTTTTCTGATTTAAAACCTTCTCCTATGTCGGGCATCTATGAGGTGAAAGTGAATGGGCAAGTGGCTTTTGTCAGCCAAGATGGCGGCCATATGATTGCTGGAGAAATGTATGAGGTAAGGCAGGGGAGTTTGGTTAACTTACAAGAGCAAGAACGGCAGCGTGCCGAAGAAGCTTTTGCTCCTCAACGTGCCAAAATGCTGGGTCAGATCAAAAAAGAAAATATGGTGATATACACCCCTGAAAAAGATATTAAAGGCTTTGTTTACGTATTCACCGATATTGATTGCGGCTTTTGCCGAAAGTTACATAGCCAATTACAGGCATTTATGGATAAAGGTATCGAGATTCGATATCTCGCTTTTCCGCGAGCAGGGCCTAATTCTCAAAGCGCAAGAAAGCTAAGTACGACGTGGTGTAGTGCTAATCCTCAAGAGATGATGACCCGCTTTAAACGCGGCGAAAATGTCCCTCTGGCTCCCTGCAATACCGACCCTGTGGCTGATCAATTTATGCTGGGTCAGCAAGTAGGTGTCAATGGTACTCCAGCCATTGTTCTAGAATCAGGTCAGTTAGTACCTGGCGCAGTCAGTGCAGAATATTTGGCTCAGGCAATGGGCATATAATCCCTCACGCTTTTTCTTATTTTGGGTGAGTTTTTAGGAGAGTTTGCCCATTTTAAGCCCCCTCTTTTCTCCGTTTGACAGAGCATGATCAGCCTAGTAAGGTTGCCGCTTTTGTCGAAATCCCTATACAAATAGTATTCAGCCTTTACGTAATACCGTAAATAGAGAGAAACACTCTTATTGCGGGCATATTCTGCACTTTATGTGATGATTTTATGTAGCGTTGCTTCTCTAGTGACGGCGGGTTGACTTGTATAGAGGTTTCTCTCGTTTTATTGATATGAATAGGAATAGCGTCTTTGAAAGCGGTTAAAATTGGCATTTGTGGCCTTGGTACAGTCGGTAGCGGTACATTTAATATCTTGAACCGTAACAAGCAATCGATTAGCTCTCGTGCTAATGGCAACGTTGAAATTGTGCAGGTGGGTGCTCGTAGAGATAACCCTGCTTGCGATTTAACAGGTGTTAATGTGACGCGCGATATTTTTGATGTCGTGGTCAACCCCGAGGTTGATATTGTTGTTGAAGTCGTTGGTGGTACAACCGTCGCTAAAGAGCTTGTCTTAAAAGCTATTGAAAATGGTAAGCATATTGTCACTGCTAATAAGGCACTGATAGCTGAATTTGGCAATGAAATTTTTGCTAAGGCAAAAGAAAAAGGCGTATCGGTTGCTTATGAAGCGGCAGTGGCTGGCGGTATTCCCATTATTAAAGCATTGAGGGAAGGTTTGGCTGCTAACCGTATTGAATGGCTGGCTGGCATTATCAATGGTACCGGTAATTTTATCCTGACTGAGATGGGCGATAAAAATCGAGATTTTGCCGATGTGCTAAAAGAAGCGCAAGAATTGGGCTATGCAGAAGCTGATCCGACTTTTGATGTCGAAGGTATTGATGCTGCTCATAAGCTGGTGATCCTCGCCTCATTAGCATTTGCTATGCCCTTGCAATATGACAAAGTATTTACCGAAGGTATTAGTAAGGTTGAAACAAAAGATATTGCCTATGCAAAAAAATTAGGCTATCGCATTAAGCATTTGGGCATTGCTCGACAATACGATAATGGTATTGAGTTGAGAGTGCATCCAACCTTGATTCCTGAAAAACGTTTAATTGCTAATGTTGATGGTGTAATGAATTCAATTCTAGTGAAAGGCGATGCAGTAGGGCCAACACTGTATTATGGTGCCGGCGCGGGTGGTGAACCAACGGCTTCCGCTGTCGTTGCTGATATTGTTGATATTGCTCGACAAATTACCAGTGGTGCATCTATGGGGATTCCTGCACTGGGTGTTTCAGATTTAACAGATCAAGCAATCTTACCTATTGAAGCCGTTGAGACAGCTTATTATCTGCGTTTATTGGTTGATGATAAACCGGGCGTATTATCTCAACTTGCGACCATTTTGAGTGAGAAAGGTATCAGCGTTGAAGCGGTTCATCAAAATGAGCCCGGAGAAGGTGAAACCCATGCAGAGATTGTGTTGTTGACGAATCGCGTCAAAGAACAAAATTTATTAGATGCAGTAGAAGAAGTTGAGTCCTTAGATTCGGTTCAAGGTTCTGCCCATAAAATTCGTTTGGAAGTGTTAGGTTAGTGGCAAAAAGTTAGCAGCAAATAATTGGTCGTCAATAATATTGGTGCAGTGGTATGAACACCAATTCATAACAGTTAATAGAAAGAGAAGTTGTCAGCGTGAAATATATTAGTACACGGGGGGAAGCTCCCGTACTTAGTTTTGAAGATGTTGTGTTAACAGGTTTAGCGACAGATGGTGGCTTATATATTCCTGAAACATTACCAAGCTTTTCTCAAGAAGAAATCGCTTCATGGGTTGGTTTAAACTATCAAGAATTGGCCTTTAATATTATGTCTCCCTTTGTGGCAGGGGAGGTCAGTGATGAAGATTTGAAAGCGATTATCGAAAAAGCCTACGTCAGTTTTCGTCATGATGCGATTGCACCTATGATACAAACGGGTCATAACGAATGGATTTTAGAATTATTCCAAGGTCCAACCTTGGCTTTTAAAGATTTTGCACTTCAGTTCTTAGGTCATCTTCTTGACCATATTCTTAAGAAGCGTAATCAAAAAGTTGTTGTCATGGGAGCGACCTCTGGCGATACCGGTTCAGCAGCGATTGAAGGTTGTCGTCGTTGTGACAATATTGATATTTTTATTTTGCATCCGCACAACCGAGTTTCGGATGTACAGCGCAAACAAATGACAACCGTGCTTGCCGATAATGTACATAATATTGCATTGGAAGGGAATTTCGATGACTGCCAAAACATGGTGAAAGCGAGTTTTCGTGATCAATCATTTTTGCCTGATGGTCGCCAATTAGTGGCTGTTAACTCGATTAACTGGGCGCGAATTATGGCTCAGATTGTCTATTATTTTTATTCTGCCATTGCTTTGGGTGGACCTCAGCGTAAAATTTCTTTTTCTGTTCCTACTGGAAATTTTGGCGATATTTTTGCGGGCTATTTAGCGAAAAAAATGGGGCTTCCTATTGATCAACTAATCGTTGCTACCAACGCTAATGATATTTTACATCGCTGCATTAGCAATAATGATCACTCTAAAAAAGAGCTATTACATTCATTATCGCCTAGCATGGATATTATGGTTTCCAGTAATTTTGAGCGTTTATTGTTTGATGCTTATGGCCAAAACGGCGCAGAAATTCAACAGCTAATGGATGACTTTAAGTCCGGTAGTATGACGCTGCGTTCAGATGTCTTCGCAAAAATACAAAATCACTTTGATAGTTACCGTCTTGATGATAAACGGATGATAGATGTTATTGCCGATGTCTATGATAAAACCGAATACTTATTAGATCCTCATACCGCTATTGGTGTTGATGCTGCCAGAAAAACGCGGCGTGATCAGTCTACACCGATGGTTTGTTTAGCAACTGCACACCCTGCTAAATTCGCAGAAGCGATTCAAAAAGCCGGCTTGCAAGATCCCGCCTTGCCTCACCATATGGCCGACTTATTCGAGCGTGAAGAAAGATATCAAGTGATTGATAATAATATGAGCGCTGTTCACGACTTTATGAAGCTTAATATTCGCTAAGTTCATTATCTTTGCTGCGTTTCTCATGGTGTTTAAACCACATGATGATAATCGCAGCAATAATTAATAGCGGCAGGCTGCCGGAATTGACCTCTGTCCAGCCAAAGATGTGTAGCAGTGCGCCAGAACAAAAAGCGGCTATTGCCGCTAAACAACTAGTAATTAATTCTGCCATACCTTGTACTCGGCCTTTCTCTTCTGGTCGGTGACTTGCTGCTGTCAGTGTTGACCCTGCCGTGTACATTAAATTCCAGCCAATACCTAATAAAAATAAACTGCTGTAAAAATGCCATAAGGTGATACCACTGATGGCAATGGTAATGCTGATGGCTAAGATACACACTCCCCAAAGACTTATGGTCGATGCGCCATAACGATCAATTAATTTCCCTGCAAAAAATGAAGGGATAAACATCCCCAGTACATGCCACTGTATAACGTGGGTAGCATCACTCACACTGTGATTACAGGCAAGCATGGCTAGCGGTGTTGATACCATTATAAGTACCATTATGGCGTGGCTAATAGCTGTATTGCTAATCGCGGCAATAAAGATGGGCTGGCGTATAAGTGTAATCAATGGCCTACTATTTTCTTTGGTTTTTTTTTCAGTTGACTGTAAGGGTGTTATTTTATTGGGTAATAGAAGACATAAGAATAATGTAAGTAAACCCAGTGCACTCACTAAAACATAAGAGCCAAGAAATAAGTGAGCTATCCATAAATCTTTTGACCATATTGCCAGTGTAGGCGCAATAATGGCTGCTACAATTCCTCCTGACATCACCCAAGCAATAGCTCTGCCTCGTTTTTCCGGTATGGTGTCATCAGTTGCGGCTAAGCGATAATACAAAGCACTTGCTTGAGCAATGCCCAGTAAAAAATTACCAAAACAAAAAAGATTAAAGCTATTAACGAAAATACCATAACAACAAATGACCCCACCAATAACACAGGCTGTTGCGCCTAAACTGAAACCCATTCTGCGACCAAAGCGCTGCATGATTAAAGAGAGAGGTAAGGTGCTAACAATATTGCCGAGGGTTAATATTGCTAATGGCAAGGTTGCAAAAGCTATATTTTTAGCCAACAAAGAACCCACTAAGCTGGCTAGCGATACGCCGACGATGACTGTAGTCCAATAGAGTATTTGGCATAAAAATAAAATAGGCAGTTTGTTCTTTAACATAGCAGTCCAGTTTTAGTCGTCCAGTTTATTGGTGATGAGTACTAAAGCGTTCTCGATAGGTTTTAGGGCTGGTTTGAAAATGCTGCCAAAACAACCGTCGTAATGTTTCGTTATTTCCAATGCCGCATTGTTCTGCAATTAGCATCAGTGGAAGTTCTGTACTTTCCAGTAAATCTCGAGCTCTATCAAGTCGGGCACGTAAAATAAATTTACCCGGAGAAAGGCCTGTTTCTTTTTGAAATACACGGGAAAAGTGGCGTGCACTCATCGCTGCTTTCTCTGCTAATACATCAATGGACAGATCATCAGATAAATGCTGTAACACCCATTGCTGGATAGCATTAATCGGTGATTGTGAGTGCGCTTGCGTATCAAGTAATGCACTAAATTGTGATTGGCCTCCGGGGCGCTTTAAAAATACAACAAGCTGTCGAGCAACATCCAGTGCCAGCTCGTGACCCCAATCGTCTTCAACCATAGCCAAGGCAAGGTCGATTCCTGATGTGACACCTGCGGAACAATAGATATTTTTATCTCGAGTAAAGATTGCATCTGCTTCAAGTTGAATACTTGGATATGCTTCTTTTAGTTTCTCGATATATTGCCAGTGAGTAGTGGCTTTACGATTATTAAGAAGCCCTGTTGCGGCTAAAATAAATGCACCCGTGCATATCGATGCTAATCGAGGAATTGTTGTTGCTATATTCAATATCCACTCTCTAATTTGAGAATTTTCAGCCGTGGTTATTGCCCCCATTCCTCCCGCGATAAACAAAGTATCAATATTGGTTGGTGGATTGTTAAGGTTATAGGCAGGGACAACATTTAAGCCCGCTGCAATCTGAATTGGATGAGGCTCAGCTCCGATTATTTCCGTGGTATAGGCGTCCTTATCACGATTGCATCGGCTTTTTAATAATCTATTAGTCGTACTAAATACCTGTAAAGGGCCACTGACATCAATACTATTAGCATCGGGATATATCAGCGTCACAATAGCTTTGGTTTTTTCTGGGGGTGTTAATGGCTCACTCATTACCTATTATGGGCTTAATCAAGTATTGTCTGCAATGACAAAAACCCCATAATTTATGCCATTCGCGTATTATTCTTTTTTAGCATTATTTATTAGATCATTTCTTTTTCTTTCATTATGAGCAATAGAGCTTATCGATACCCAACATCGATAGGGGAAAAGTGTACAATCCTATTTTTACCTTCTGTATACCTTATATGCCGACTATTCTTCAACGAACTGCTCACGATGGGGCAGTAAAAGCACAATTTAGTGACAATGTTTCTTCTTTACTACAGCGTATATACAGTAATAGGGGAGCGCTAAGCGATGATGATATTAACTATCGTTTACAAAACCTCGCTAATCCAGCAAGTTTAAAAGGTTTACCAGAGGCCGTAGCACTTTTAGTTAATGTCATAGAGCAGCAGCGACGTGTTTTAATTGTTGGGGACTTTGATGCAGATGGCGCCACCAGTTGCGCCTTAAGTATTTTAGCCTTACAAGCGATGGGATTGAAAAATGTTGATTTTCTTGTACCGAATCGCTTTGAGTATGGTTACGGTTTAACGCCCGAAATAGTTGATGTTGCCAAACAGTCATCACCGGATATCATCATCACCGTTGATAATGGCATTGCCAGTGTCGATGGCGTTGCCCATGCTAAATCCTTCGGGATACAAGTTATTGTAACGGATCATCATTTGCCTGCTGAGACATTGCCTGCTGCTGATGCGATTGTGAATCCGAATCAAGTGGGTTGTGAATTTCCGAGTAAGAACCTCGCTGGCGTTGGAGTTATTTTCTACCTACTAAGTGCACTACGCAGCGAGCTAAGAACGCGCGGCTGGTTTGAAAATAGCAAAATAGCAGAGCCTAATATGGCGGACTATCTCGATTTAGTTGCATTAGGTACGGTAGCTGATGTTGTGCCTTTAGATCGTAATAATCGCATATTAGTGCACCAAGGTATTCAGCGTGTGCGTGCGGGTAAAGCTCGGCCGGGCATATTGGCTTTGTTGCAAGTAGCAGGAAAAAAATATCAGCGCTTAACCAGTCAAGACTTTGGATTTATTGTAGGGCCTCGATTAAACGCCGCTGGGCGCTTAGATGATATTTCCATCGGTATCCAGTGTTTATTAACCGGTGATATGGATTATGCTCTTGAGCTCGCGTCTGAGTTAGATAGCCTTAATCGAGATCGCCGTGCCATAGAATCTTCCATGCAAAAAGAGGCATTAAGCTCTCTTGATGAATTGTCCTTAGAAGAAGAGGAGCTGCCATGGGGACTTTGCTTGTTTAATGAAAGTTGGCATCAAGGTGTCGTTGGTATTTTAGCATCACGAATTAAAGATAAATATCATCGTCCGGTCATTGCGTTTGCAGAGGTTGATGAAAATACTATTAAAGGTTCTGCTCGTTCAATTAACGGTTTACATATTCGTGATGCACTCGATGTGATCGCAACGCAAAACCCACAGGTACTACAAAAATTTGGTGGCCATGCTATGGCAGCAGGTCTTACTTTAGAGCGCAAAGATTTTCCAGCATTTACAGCACTCTTTGATCAGGTTGTTAAAGATCAATTAACTCAGGATCAGCTGAGCGAAACAGTATTGACCGACGGTCCCTTAGCATTAACAGAATTTACGTTAGAGGTTGCTCGTAGTTTACAAATAGCAGGGCCTTGGGGGCAGTACTTTCCGGAGCCGCAATTTGATGGTGAGTTTTTACTGCTTAATCAACGCTTAGTTGGAGAAAAGCATTTAAAGTTAACGCTCTCCGTGCCAGAAGCGCCCGATTTATTAATAGACGCTATTGCATTTAATATTGATTTAGCGTGCTGGCCTAACAATTCAGTAGGTAAAGTAAAAATTGCCTACCAGTTCACAATAAATGAATACCGTGGAAGAGAGTCCATTCAATTGATTATTCGCTATATAGAACCTATTCTATAAAACTTATATCTGGGGAAAAATAAGCATTTTTCTCTTTAGCCTGTCATTTTTTCGTCTTTGTGTATTTTTGCGTATTCATTGTGTATTTTTGTCTATTGTGATTACCTTGCTATTTGACTATTATTTTTCTATCGTTTGGTTAATAGGGATAGGAAGATTATGGAATGGGAAGCAAATGGTACACACAAAGTTATCCATAGGGATGGGCATTTTATTGAGCTAATAGAAGGAACTTGGCACACACCTTTAAATATACACCCGCACTTTTCAGGGGATGTTCACCCTATCATTGCAGCACAGTTATTGCGTAGAGGACTACGTTTTGCTGCGATCAATAGCCTCGATTGTAGTCATAGCGATTCTAAAAAAAAGTCTAGTTTATTCCAAAAAATATTTGCTGATATTTTTGCTTAGCTATTGTAGTTAGGTACATCTTATTAATTTACCTAAATCAGCTTGTTAATGGTTTAAACCAATAATCTATATTGTCTGTAAATTAAATTTTCACTCCATAAAACAAACAGTCGTCTATGCCAATAACTGGATTAGTGGTGATCATAAAAAATATAACCTTGTCAGCGGGGTAAAGCCTACCATTTTGTATACGTAGCCAATCGCTAGGGCTTGTTTGGTGTTTATAATCTTGTACCTGAAAATTATCGAGCTCTCCTCTGTTGACCCAGCCCAGAGGGGTGCTGCTATCAATTTTGTCGAAATTTAGTTGATCTAAATCGTCTGCAAGAGTTACATCAAACTCTATATTCGGTGTTTTAGCATAACTAAGGCTAGTTCCTTTAACGAGTTCAATACGAACGGGTTCAATAAAACTATCGACTTTTTTAGGGTTAAGGGAATTATTGACGATATGTTCATCGGTGAAAAAACGGACCATTCCTTGCCATGCGGTGTCATGTGCTTTTTGATCCAGTCTGCCGCCAGCTTCTATGGTTATTGTGGGATAAAATTTTTCACTAATATCCATCAATGCACCTAATCTTAAATGTGTAATAACAAGTTTATCGCTAAATAGAGCCGTTAATTCTTCATGATTTAAATCTTGATGAGTTGCCACACCAAAGGCTGGGCCAGAGCCTGAGGTGTTATGCATATCAATAACCGCTTCAGGTTTATGCTGATGAATAATATTAAGGATGTCGTTAGCGAGTTTCCCTTGATTGCCCACAAAGGGGGATTGAAAACAGCGATTTAAATCTTTGATTCCCGGTAAAGTTCGGTAGTGAAATAATGGTGGTTGAAGCGCTGTTTTGATTGAAGCAATAATACAAATAATTTTTACACTAGGCCTTTTTCTTTCTTTAATCCAACGAAATAAAGACATAACACCTGAAGGCTCGTTGCCATGTAATAAAGTAACGAAAACACGACTGCGGTTATTATCATTGCCATCCATTACTATGCATGTGGTCTCGCCCAATATTTCAAGAAAGGATTCAACGTTGTTTCCTATCTGTTCTGGTGATGGGTTAGTAAAAAGTTTAATCATTATCCTAGTTTCTCATTAATATTCCATTCTGCGATGGGAGTATTTGTTTGGCTATTATGAATAAAAATATCGAGCATTTTATGCAATGAGTCTACGGTATTATATTTTTTGTTAAGTTCTTTTAAAGTGCTCTTTTGCCATATGGCACCATTTTTTTCTCGGTTTATTCTTTTTTCAATAACTGCTAGGTAGTAGTTAACTTCGCTTTCTTTAATGCCAATAGAGAGTAAGCCTTGTTTTGCTATCGTTAGATTATTTTCGATCACAGTAATGATAGGTAGACGTTGATAGCCAATACCTTCTAATGGCCAAATAATTTCAGCATCTAAGCTAAATTGTGCGCTCCGATAAAAATTATATTCGGCAGTTTGAAAGGGAATTGCAGGCAAAATGTCATTAATTTTCTGGCGATAACCTTCTGCCAGTCCAATTAAAAAAGCGGCATTCGCCATCATATCAATAGCTGTTGGACCAGAAGGCAGTGCGCGCATCTCGATACGTAAATGTCCCCCCTCTACTGAGTCATAAACAGGGCGGTTCCAAAACCAGACAGTGCCTTGGTGTAAACAAAGTTCGGCTAAACAAGGGTTGTCACTATTACCCATATCTTCCTGAATGACAGGGATAATAGGTTCATATAATTCAACTGCTTCGCTAAATAATTCATAGGCTCCCTTCCTCAGCCAGCCATGACCAAAGTTAACTCGTGCTGGTTCGTTCCATTGGTAACGATCAATATGCCGTGTATCAATAGATTGTTTAAATAATGGAATACGGGTCTCATCCCATAAACTATGGCCAAACAGAGTAGGGGAGTTAGCACTTAAAGCCAGTACTAAAGGCGTGACCAACTGCATACTGTTATAAGTGTCAGCGTAGTTTTTGGGTGATACTTGGTAGTGTATTTGAAATGAAGTATTAGCGCCTTCCAGAGTAATATCCGATAAATTAAATTTAAGAGGGTTCTGACCGTTAATGTCAATCTTAAAATCTGTGCCACGTTGTTTGATAAGTTGGTTGACCAGTGCGTGATAGCGCTTGCGTTGAGTCATGCAATGAAGGCCCAAATCATCCTGAGTCAAGGTCGGTAAAATCCCAATAGGCACCATACGACCATTAACAGTATTGGCATATTGATTTAGTATCGCGAGTTGGTCAGTGATTGCTTTTTCTAGTGTGCTGAAAGGATTATTGCTGACCTTGCAAGGGGCAAGGTTGTACTCAAGGTTGTAGGAGTTAAGTTCAGGTGTTAGTAATGGATTATCTGCCAATGAGAGGATAGTTTCATTTTCAGACAGTGGGTGGCCGAATTTATCAACAATATAGAGTTCTAATTCAGCACCAATAGCTGGTGATGCAGTGCCAAAGTTTGGATGATTAAGGCGTTGTTGAAGAGATAAAAGCTGTTCTTCCAGCTTTTTTTGAAACCGGTGATAGTCATGTTCATTGAATTCGATTCTATCAATATCAATACCCATGTTATGATTATGTGCCTTTATTCACTAAATATCCAGTTGTTCTATTTTAAAATAGAAGTCAGTTAATACTGATATAGAATATTAAAAAGCCAATGTATAAAAAAGCGATTTAACAGTATGAATTTTATCAATAATGCGCATTCTATTTCTGAACAAGACTATATTATTTTTGTGCAAAGCCAACAGTTATATATTGGGCGTCAACAAACTTGGCGTCCAGTACAATATAGTTATGTTAGTGAAATGTTAGAGCAGCAACATGGTTCCAATAATGAATATGTTTTAGTCGGGGAGATAGATAAAAAAAAGTGTTATGCAGTTGAATTAATCGATCCTATTAGCGATGATAATTTTGTTTCTCTAAGATCGCAAATGCATCTTCTGTCTGAGGATGAATACTTATTGGCCAGCCGTTCTTTGCAATTGATGACATGGTATAAGCAGCACCGGTTTTGTGGTCAATGTGGTCAACAAACAGTTTATGACAGCATCGAAAAAGCACTCAGCTGTCCCCCCTGTGATCTAGTTTATTATCCAAGAATCTCTCCTTGTATTATGTGCTTGATAACCCGGGGAGAAGAATGTCTTTTGGCTCATCATGGCCGACATCCTGAAGGACTCTATGCGACTTTAGCGGGCTTTGTGGAGGCTGGTGAAAGTTTAGAGCAAACATTACATAGAGAGGTTTATGAAGAGGTGAATCTTCGGGTAAAGAACCTCTCTTATTTTGCCAGTCAGTCTTGGCCTTTTCCCCATCAACTCATGGTAGGTTATTTTGCAGAGTATGATTCAGGTGATATTGTGGTTGATGGAGACGAAATAGCCGATGCTCAATGGTTTCATTACACTGATTTACCGATAACGACGCCTCAAGCGGAAACGCTTTCCGGTCAATTAATCAGTGCTTTTGTTGAGCAACACAAAGCTTTAATAGAAGAAAAGTAACCTGTAGTCTGGTTACTTTTCTTCATAAAATGATTCATCTTTTTCTGCCATAGATAATAGCAAAGGTGCAGGCTCATATTTTTTACCGTAATTTTTCTCTAGTCCATTAAGTTTATCAACAACAAAAGAAATACCTAACCTATCCATATAGCGGAAGGGCCCACCGAGAAAGGGTGGAAAGCCGATACCAAAAATTGCGCCTATATCTCCATCTCTTGCAGAGCTGATGATTTCATGATCAAGGCAAAGAACGGCTTCATTTAGCATTCTATAAATACAGCGATCCATAATGGCTTTTTCTGGTAAATCTATTGATTGTGCAATCTTTAATTCATCATAAACGGCGGGATCAATTTCTTTTGATTTCTTCGGATCATCATAGTCATAAAAGCCTTTTTTAACTTTCTTTCCGAGTCGTTTATTATCGATAAAGGTTTTTTGTACGCCAGCGCTGGCCATACGTTCACCAAAGGCTTCTTCTAATACCGGCTGAATTTTACTGCCGACGTCGATACCAACTTCATCCAGTAGTTTTATTGGGCCTACAGGGAAACCAAAGTTAACCATGGCTCGGTCAATGGCATCGAATTTTACGCCTTCCAAACCTAATTCTAACGCGGCGTTTAAATAGGGCGCTAGAATACGATTAACATAAAAACCTGCACCATCGTTAACAACGATAACGGTTTTACCTTGTTTGCGACCAAAATTAATTGCTGTAGTTAAGGTTTGATCCGATGTGCCTTGGTGTTTAATAATTTCCAGTAAAGGCATCTTTTCAACCGGCGAGAAGTAATGCATGCCCAATATATTTTCAGGGCGCTGAGCTTTAGCTGCAATATCAGTAATAGGAATAGAAGAGGTGTTACTGGCAAAAACAGTATTTTCATTTCCTAAGGCTTCAATATCCGCTACCATTTGATGCTTTAGGTCAATATCTTCAAAAACAGCCTCAATAATTAAGTCGCATTGATCAAAGCCTGTATAAGTTAATGAACCCGTTAATTGATTCATTTTACTTTTGGATTGTTCTTTTGACAGAATTCTACGTTTCACCCTTTTTGTATAAAAACGACTGAGATAATTGTGGGCGCTTAAAATGCCATCATCACGAATATCTTTGATGCGAACACTGGCACCCGCTTTATCAATAGAAACGGTTGCAATCCCTGCGCCCATTAAGCCGCCGCCAAGAATACCTAATTTGTTTACCGTTTGAGGCTTGATTTTACTTTTAACATAAGCCTCTTTTTTTAATGCGGTAGTTGCAAAATAAATATTCATCAATTGCTTTGCTTCTGGCGAGGTTGTAAGTTCACCAAATCTATCTGCTTCTATCTCTAAAGCATCTTCTACAGATTTGTTTAAGCCTTGTTGTACAACATCTAAAATGGCTAGGGGAGCAGGGTAAAGTCCTTGAGTTTTCTTTAAGACTTGCTTGCGTGCTTGTTTGATCACCAAATCTTTTATAAGAGGAAGTGTCAGTAGTTTATCTTTCAGTGCAAGCGTTCGTTCCGGCATCCCTTTTTTTATCAATCTCAACGCTGTTTTTTGGGCAACATCCCTTAATATTTTAGGGGAAACAACTTCGTCAATCATCCCCAGTTTCAGTGCGCGTTTGCTGTCAAGTTGCTTGCCAGTTAGCAAGATATCTAATGCTGCAGGTAGATTGATTAATCGTGGCAACATAGTGTTACCTCTGCCGCCGGGGAGCAAACCAATCATGACTTCAGGTAAGCCGATTTTTGTCGATCGATCATCACTGGCAATACGGTAATGACAAGCGAGAGATAGTTCATAGCCCGCACCTAAGCAGACGCCATCGATTGCAGCAATATGAGGCTTGCGACTATTGGCAATTCGACCGAGCATGGTATGGGCAGCCAGTGAAATGGCTGTACCATCCATTTTTGTATAGGCATTTTTCAGCATTTTAATATCAGCACCGGCGATAAATCCTTCTTCTTTACCACTAATAAAGATAACGGCTTTTATTTTTTCATCTTGTTCAATATCCGCAGACAATTTATCGAAATCTTCTATCACTTGCTGATTGAAGACATTCATTGTTTCGCCGGGCACATCAATAGTGATCGTTAAAATGCCTTGCTCGTTTAATTCAGTTGTGAACGTTTCTGTCGTCATAGTATTAATCAGCCTCAATAATCATTGCTGCTCCAATTCCCCCCGCAGCACATGCGGTTGTCAGAGCGGTTCCACCACCTCGGCGTTTTAATTCGTGCAGTGTTTGCGTAATAATACGTCCACCCGTTGCAGCAAAAGGATGGCCATAAGCCAAAGAGCCGCCAAGAACGTTAAATTTATCCATATCAATTTCGCCTAGTGCATCTTTACGCCCTAAGAACTCTTGCGCATATTTTTTGGAAGCAAAGACTTTAACATTGGCCAGTGTTTGTGCTGCAAATGCTTCATGCATATCGATTAAGGTTAAATCATTTAATTTCATTCGTGCTTTTTTTAATACTTTAGATGAAGATTGTGTTGGGCCCATTAGCAGGTCGCAATCAACAGTGTTGGCGGTAAAAGCATAGTGCTTAATATAGCCGAGGGGTTCATAACCTAGTGCCTTTGCTGTTGATTCTTTCATGAGTAGCATGGCGGAAGCGCCATCGGTTAAAGGCGTACTATTCGCTGCAGTAACACTACCGTATTTACGATCAAATGCAGGTCGCAACGACGAGAGTTTTTCAATGGTTGAATCGGCACGAATATTCTCATCACGGGTAAAGGCTTTTTTATAGGGTTCAGCATAAGCACGAATAACTTCTTGATCGAGTTTTCCATCTTCCCATGCTTGATGCGCTAGTTTATGTGACCGCAGTGTGAGCTCATCCTGATCTTTGCGTTCAATGCCGTGATCTTTAGCCATTTGTTCAGCGCTGTCGCCCATGCGCAAGTTCGTTGTATATTCTGCAATGGCAGGGGGAATCGGCGCCAAATCTTTAAGCCGCGTTCCCTTAAATGATTTTAGTTTGTCTAATATTGAGCGAGCTTTATTGGCTTGCACTAATTTAAGGGCAAAATTATCGCTAAAACAAATGGGCACCACACTTGAAGAGTCTGCACCACCCGCAATGCCAATTTTTATATCGCCGACTTTGATGCTGTCAAAAATAGCGGATGCAGATTGGAAACTTGTTGCGCATGCACGTGATACGCTATAAGCATCGCACGTGACGGGCAGATCAGTACCCAATACCACTTCTCGTGCAATATTGGGGGCTTTTGGCAATATAGCCACTTGTCCATAGACTAAGCGGTCGATTTCTTTGGCATCAATGTTTGTTTGTGCGAGTAGTTCTTTAACAACCATACGCCCGAGATCGATAGCGTTAACTGTACGAAAAAAAGTACCTTGACGAGCAAACGGCGTCCGTAGGCCAGTGACAACGGCGATACGATCTTTACTGGATGAGGGCATAATGATGTTCTCGTTGTTAAAAGAGTATTAAGAAAGTGATATTAGTCTAACTTGAGTAATTTCTTTACCATAATGAACAAGTAGTATGAATAATCTTCAAGCTTAATTTGTTTGTTTTTATTTTTCCATGGCTTTAAGTACCAATCCTGTAAAACGATCAGTATTGTTTGAGCGACAAAGTAGGGGCTATTGACTTCAAACTTGCCTTTGTCCATACCACGTTGAATAATGGTTTCAAATATAGTGATGGTATTGATTTCTATTGCTTTTGACCTTTCTTGGTTTTCTACCGAGAGGCAGCGGGTTTCAAAATAGAGGAAGAAAAACCAAGGTTGTAAGAGTGTACTGGCATAGAGGTTATATTTAATGCCCATTTCAAGGCTGGTTAGGTCATCTTGCTCTTTGCTGGCTTTCGTATTATTTTCACTTGTCACCAGTTCGACAATATCCAATACCATAAGTGCGATATCTTCTTTTTTGGTTAAGCAAGAGTATAGACCACCCATACTGATACCGGTTTCTTTTGATAAGTCACGCAGAGACATTTCATGGAAACCAATCTTAGCGGATAGTTTGAAGGTTGCTTCAAATATTTTCTTAAGATTATTGGCAGCTATTTCAACTTTTTTAGATTTAATACGAGCCTTATTTCGTTCGAATACTAAATGAAACAGCTGGTCGTCGTGATAGCCAAAGTTGGCGCTATATTCTTCAAAAGTGCTGCCAGAGAAGGACTGGTTCGGGTTACTCATTAATCCCATAAACAATTAGCCACTCGTTGGTGTTATTTTAATCATGTAGAGTTGCAAAAGCGTCAAAATACTGCTTGTATAAACAATGGACTAATATTAACATAACTTATAGAGCGAGCGCTCGTTATTTTTGCTGTGAGTCGCTCATATAACAATTCTAATTGTATTCATCTCAACAGAGAGGCGTCACATGACATTATTCTTCCTGCTGGCAACCATAGCGGTCCTTCTTTATTGTGCCTATAAAAAGACTCCACTTATGCAGTCTGGCCTTATTATGGCCGGACTGACCTTGGTTAAGCTGTTATTTTCGGGCTGGGGTCTATTAGGGCTAATTATGATCGTTGTTTCAGCGGGTCTATTGCTACTTGCCCAAGCGCCTCTTCGTAAGCAATTTTTAAGCAAATCTATTTTTGAGTGGTTTAGAAGCGTATTGCCGGAAATATCCCAAACAGAACAGGAAGCGATCGATGCAGGTACTGTTTGGTGGGATGGTGAATTATTTAGTGGTGAGCCTAAGTGGAATAAACTGCTTTCCTTGCCAAAGCCAGCATTGACTGATGATGAGCAGGCATTTTTGGATGGTCCAGTCACTGAACTTTGCCGTATGGCTGATAACTGGGATATTAATCATAATCAGGCTGTCATTCCCGCTGATGTAATGCAGTATATTAAAGATAAAGGCTTTCTTGGGATGATTATTCCCAAGTCTTATGGTGGCTTGGATTTTTCCGGGATGGCTCAGGCGGAAGTGCTCAGTCGAGTCTCTTCTTGTGGTGGCTGTATCGGTAACTTTATCGGTGTGCCCAATTCATTGGGGCCGGGTGAGTTGTTGATTAAATATGGTACTGAGGAACAGAAAGATTACTATCTTCCTCGTTTGGCTAAAGGGCTAGAAGTCCCTTGTTTCGCATTAACCGGTCCGCTTGCGGGTTCCGATGCAACCTCTCTTCCTGATACTGGCGTTATTTGTAAGGGCGAGTTTGATGGCAAAGAAGTTGTCGGTATAAAACTTAACTTTGAAAAACGTTACATCACACTTGCACCAATTGCTTCATTGATTGGGTTAGCCTTTCAATTGAGTGACCCGGATCATTTGTTGGGTGATACAGAAGAATACGGTATTACCTGTGCATTGATACCTCGTAAGACGAAAGGCATTAGTATTGGTCGCCGCCATAAGCCTATTGGTGATGCTTTTATCAATGGCCCTATTTTTGGTAAAGATGTTTTTATCCCGCTGGATTATATTATCGGTGGTGCTGAGATGGCTGGTAAAGGTTGGACTATGCTGGTTAATTGCTTGTCCGTTGGCCGTTGTGTCACGTTGCCAAGCATTAGTAATGGCCATGGTAAACAGCTGTTACTCGGCACGGCTTCTTATGCGGCATTGCGCCAACAATTTGGTTTGCCTATTTCATTGTTCGAAGGTGTGCAAAAGCCATTGGCGCGTATGGCGGGCTTTAGCTATATCATGAATGCTGCTGTTACGCATACAGTTCAATCCTTATCTTATGGTGAAAAACCCAGTGTTCCCTCAGCCATCTTAAAATATCATTTAACAGAAATGGCGCGCCAATGTGCTATTGATGCGATGGATATACAAGGCGGAAAAGCCGTAATGACGGGACCTAAAAACTACGTCGCCGATTCTTATAGCTCAGTGCCTATTTTGATTACAGTGGAAGGTGCAAACATTATGACGCGTAACTTGATGATATTTGGTCAAGGTGCAACGCGCAGCCACCCCTATGTATTAAAAGAAATGGAATTGGCGGGTCAGCCTGTGAATGATGAAACCGTTGATGAGTTTGATAAAACCTTCTTTGGCCATGTGGGTTTTTCCATATCTAATGCGGCACGTTCTTTTGTTATGGGTATTACTGGCGGACGTTTAGGCGAAGTCGAAGGTAATATAAAACTGGAACAGCACTATCGTGATCTTAATCGCTTAAGCACGGCATTTGCACTTATTGCTGATGTATCGATGTTGACCTTGCAGTCCAAACTGAAGTTTAAAGAAATGTTATCTGCACGTTTAGGCGATTTATTAAGTTATTTGTATTTAGGCAGTATGGTGCTTAAACACTATGAAAGTGAAGGTTGTCCCGAGGAAGAGTACCCCCTTGTTGAGTGGAGTATGAAATATTGCACTAGTCAGTATCAAGTAGCGATGCAGGAAATCTTACAAAATTATCCTAACCGCTTTTTGGCAATGAAATTACGTTGGTTGATATTCCCCCTAGGTGCTCGCTTTAATCCACCCAGTGATGAGTTAGATACCACAGTATCCAAATTGTTTACGAGAAACACGGAAACACGTCAGCGTCACTTGGCCAGTGTTTTTGTTGAAGATTTACCGACTAACCCTCTTGGTCAGGTGGATGCAGTCTATAAGCAAAATATCGCGTTAAAACCTCTGTTTGATAAGATAAAAGCAGCGGTTAAAAAAGGCACTATTGAAAAAGCCTTAGGGGCGGCACAAATTAATTTAGCTCTGGATGCTGATGTCATTTCAAAAGCAGAAGCAAAACAACTTCTGGCTTACGATAAAGCCTTGATGGAAGTGATTCATGTTGATCATTTTGATGAAAAAGAGTTGATCCGTAAGAAGGCTGCTCCAGCAAAAAAGGCAACAACTAAAAAGTCACCTGCTAAGAATAAGGTAGAGACGGAAAAGTCTGAAGTGAATAAAGGTGAAGCAGACGCTCCCCCTGTAGTGCCTCCAGAAGAGTCTTCTCCTCCTGCAGATGTGCAACACTGATATTAAAAAAGGCCTCTGAAAAGAGGCCTTTTTTTGGTGATGCTATTCTGCTCGTTGCCAGATTTGAGTTCGTCCTAATAAAGGGTTGCCAATATAACCCCTTATCTTTAATTTTTGTCCATCTTCGATAAGGCTCAGTTTTAATTTATAGGTTTTGCCTTTTTTAGGATCAAGTATTTTTCCTTTCCAATGCTTGCCTTTGTCAATCGCATTCCAGATAATCGTCATCCCTAATATGGGTTGATTATTCTTTTCTCCTTTACACTTTGTGCATAACGGATTCGGTTCGCTTGGGTTAAATAGCTCAATAATCTTCCCTGATAATATACCATCGGCACTAATAATTTCGACTTTGCTTTTAGGTTGCTTGGTTTTGTCGTCAATCGTTGTCCACATCCCTACAGGCGAGTTTTCAGCGATAACGAAAGAAGAAAAGAAAAACAAGCTGCATAAAAATGATCGGCGAATATTCATTGTAGATACCTTTATATTTATATTTTTTATTCAGAACTGTCTTGTGTAGTATGACAGTAAAACCAGTATCTACAATTGAAAAAAAGTATTCTATGTTTTTCTTTATTTTTTGAATGAAACCTGATTTTGTTTAAATTAAACGGTCTTTAATAATGTCTATAGTCATTTAAAAGGTAATTTTTGAAGCAATATCTTCAATGCTGTTGTAGTGGTTGTTGTCAATGGTGATGTCTGCATACTTTTCATAAAGTGGAATACGCTCGTTATAAACATCTTCTAGCGATTGTCCCTCTGGTCGAGCAATGCCACGACTATCTTCATTATCGATTCGGCGTGTGATTTCCTCAAGGCTCACTTGTAAATAGATAACAAGGCCTTGCTTCTTTAAATGTTGCATTCCTTTGTCGCTATAAACGGCACTGCCACCTGTCGATACTAAATCTCTCTCCAATGTCAGTTGTAATAATTCCTGTTCTTCCATATCTCTCAGTACTTGATAACCTTGAGCATTTAAAATATCTTGTAACTTCTGTTGTTGGTGAGTTTGGATCAGTAGGTCAGTGTCTATAAAATTTAGGCCTAGGTGTTTTGCGAGTTGAACGCCAGTGGTACTTTTACCTGAACCGGGCATACCAATTAAAATAATATTTTCTAACATTAAAAGGTCTCTAGTTTGTCTATAAAGCCTGCTTCATCACTCTGGGATTTTGCAATTGATCTATACAATAAGCCTGGTGTTGAAACAACATGTTTGCAACTACAAGATGAGCATGGTTTTGATATTCCATTACTACTTTTCTGTTGTTGGGCAGGATGGCGATATGGTGCCGTATCAGTAGAGCAGTTACAACCCGTAATCAATTTTTCCCAGGAGTGGTCTGAGCAAAATATACAGCCGTTGAGAGATATGCGTCGCGCCATGAAATATGGCTATAGTCAGCAATGGCCTGTAGATCAATCAGATTATGAAGACTTACGGCAACAAGTAAAAAAGGCTGAATTGATGTCAGAGCGGTTTCTATTGGAAGGCTTAGAGAAGCTTACTGACCAGTGGGGAGTAAGCTCAAGAGGCGGTGAAAGCTATTTTCATAATGTTAATCTCTGCTTTCCTAGCATGGATTTTACAGAAGGCTTATTGAGTCAACAGATCAAGACTTTATTGGCTTCTATAGCCCAAGTGTCAGCACCATAGCCCAGCATTTTATAAAGTCTGTCTTCTTGATGATGCTATTAGATATGTTGGTAGGTAGGTGAATTACTCTTAAAAGGGTGGATGATGGTCGTTCGTTCCTATTGCGCGGGCTTATATTGGGAGGGCTTACTATAGGGCAGGGGTGGATAGACTTGTTGTGTTGGATCCATATAAAACTTATGTGCTATAGGCTTGCATGCTTTTTTGAATACCGCTATAGTCAATTTATGAATATGAACAAAGCGATATTATCCCATTCTCCAGTAGCAGCGCCCCTTGTTGCCGCCATCGCTTTGCTATGCCTTTCTCTGCTGCCGCTGCGCGGCTAATCATCTATTTCCATATCTTTAATCTAAATTCTTTCATCTGATAAACCAATCAGAGATAATACATTATTGATTGCCTGTAAGCGTTTTATGGGCTGTGAGGAGCATCATGAGCACACCAAATAAAGACAAATTAGTTATTTTTGATACGACATTGCGTGACGGTGAACAAAGTCCCGGCGCATCGATGACCAAAGATGAGAAGGTTCGCATTGCCAAAATGCTAGATAAAATGAAAGTCGATGTTATCGAGGCAGGCTTTGCCATTGCCAGCCCGGGTGACTTTGATGCTGTAAAAGCGGTTGCAGAAGCAGTTCAGGATTCAACTGTTTGTAGCTTGGCTCGGGCAGTCCCTGCTGATATCGATCGAGCAGGGGAGGCGATTAAACCCGCAAATAGTGGGCGTATACACACTTTTATTGCGACATCGCCTATTCATATGAAATATAAATTGCAGATGGAGCCTGATGCCGTATTAGAGCAAGCCATCAAGGCGGTTACCCATGCGCGTCAATACACCGATAATGTGGAATTCTCTTTAGAAGACGGCAGCCGTTCCGAGTTTGATTTTATGTGCCGGATTATTGAGGCGACGATTAAAGCGGGCGCTGGCACAATTAATATCCCGGATACAGTCGGTTACGGTGAACCTGGCGAATATGGCCGTATGTTTGCCCGCGTGATTGAAAATGTGCCCAATTCTGATAAAGCCATTTTCTCTACCCACTGCCATAACGATTTAGGCTTGGCGGTTTCTAATTCCTTGTCTGCGGTGATCCATGGTGCGCGACAGATTGAATGTACGATTAATGGCTTGGGTGAGCGTGCGGGTAATGCATCCTTGGAAGAGGTAGTTATGGCGGTGCGTACTCGCCATGATGTTTATCCTGTCGACACTCAAATCAATCCTGAGCATATCGTGCCGACCTCTCGCTTGGTTTCCAGCATAACGGGCTTTCCTGTACAGCCGAATAAAGCAATCGTTGGCGCCAATGCCTTTGCCCACGAGTCCGGAATTCATCAGGATGGTGTGCTCAAACACCGTGAAACTTATGAAATTATGCGGGCAGAGGATGTGGGTTGGAATACCAACAAATTGGTTTTAGGTAAGCATTCTGGCCGCGCTGCTGTTAAGTCTCGTTATGATGAATTAGGGATTACCTTTGACTCTCAAGATCAGTTTCAAGATGTCTTTATACGCTTTAAAGCCTTAGCGGATAAAAAACATGAAATTTTTGATGAAGACCTTCAAGCCTTGGTCGGTCATGGAGAAGATTCTATTGCCCATGTTTATCAGTTTGATGATATGGAAATTATCTGTAAAACAGGACAAGAGCCGCAAGCCAATTTACGCTTGAAAGTACAAGGCGAAGAGTCGGCAGTCAGTGCAAATGGTGCAGGCCCTGTTGATGCAGTTTTTAAAGCCATCGAAAAAGTAGCGAATAGTGGCGCAGATTTACAGCTATATTCTGTAAATGCGATTACAGCGGGTACAGAAGCGCAAGCAGATGTTACCGTCCGCTTGGAATCCAATGGTCATATTGTTAATGGTGTTGGCTCCGATATCGATGTGATTGCTGCATCGGCTAAAGCCTATGTTAATGCGCTAAATTTACTTGCGACAGGTAAAAATAGAGCTCACCCTCAGCACGAAGGTGTGTAATGCTTGAGCGACAGCGTCAACAATATTTATCAGCTTTGGGAATAGAAAATTACATTCCTCGTCGAGTATTGCCTGGCGCTGCGCTTTCTAATCCACTACCAGATCATTTGTTACAAGCGGTGGATTACACTTCAAATGAGGCTATAGCTCATACTTTAACGACAGAGAATGTACCGGTTTCACAAGAAGAAATAACTGATAAGTTGAATAATATTACAGAGGGGATAGGTAATACAGTCTCTCCTTTGGAAGCCTTAGTTAAAAAAGAGTCAGAGCAGCCAGAAAAAATAACTCCGCCAACCGTTACTCGTGAACAACAAGTACAAACAAATAATGCAGATGCTAAATCTGATACTCAAGAATCAATTAATTTTGTACTCAATAGTTGGCAGATAGGTGAAGCCTGCTTGGTGATTGATACTCGACAGCCCGGTGCTGCATTACCGACAGATGCTTTATTGTTAAATATTTTGCGTGCCCTTGGTTATTCGCTTGTCCAGCTGCCTCAAAGTGAAATTATTCGTTGGCCTTTATTTGTTAATCAAAATATTAAAGCCGATAATGATGCCGCGCAAGCACGTGCAATGGTGCAAGCTTATATCACAGCCAAAACAACCAAGGCTTCGATTCAGCATATATTATTGATGGGCAAATCCTCGGCAGATTTTTCATTGGATGTGAGTAGTGATTTTTCTGATCTGAATGGAACATTCATTGAATCCTCTCAATGGGCAGCTCGTATTGCGGTAACGCCAAGCCTTGTTACTATGTTAGAAGACCCTTTGCAAAAAAGGGTGGCTTGGCAGGCTTTAAAAGGGCTTATTCAGTAATTATTATTATGGATTTCCCTTATCAGGACTATCACCTTTCTTTGCAGGAAATGGGTTTAAGCGATTTATCTACGATACTAGTAATTGAAGAGGAATGTCATAGTCACCCATGGAAAGAAGCCCATTTTATCTCAAGCATAAAATCGTCTCATCAATGTAGCATTTTAAAAGATGCTCAAAATATTGTCGGCTATGCAATTACATCAACAGCAGCGGATGAGGCAGAGTTGTTGAATATTACGATTGCCAAACCGTATCAACAACAAGGTTTAGGTAAACAATTATTGGAATACCTCTGTCAATCTTTTGAGCCCAGCATAGGAACATTGTTTTTAGAAGTAAGAGAATCTAATGTTGCTGCTATTGCCCTTTACGATAGCTTGCATTTTAATGAAGTAGGAAAGCGTTCGAATTATTACCCTGTTGATACAGCCTTAACCAAAGCACATTCGATTAAAAATAGAGAAGATGCCATTATTATGGCTAAAACACTTTGAATTATATTGCCTCTTGTTTTTACGCTATTCCTCTTGGTATCCGTTATATGGTAATGAGCGCCATTGGTTTTTCACTAATGGGTATGTTTGTTAAATTGACTCATGCACAAGGTATACCCGTATTAGAAATTGTGGCTGCACGTGCGTTGATATCTGCAGTAATTAGTTTTGTAGATATTAAGCGTAAAGGCATTTTATTATTAGGCCAGAGAAGAGGCTTGCTTTTTCTCCGGGGTACGGTCGGCGCTTTTGCTTTAATGTGCGTATTTTATGCTTTGGTAAATATTCCCTTTGCTGATGCCACGGTGTTGCAATACTTACACCCTATGTTTACTGCTGTGCTTGCAATTCTTTTTTTACGGGAACGTTTGCATCGTTCAACGCTGACGTGTATTGCTCTGAGTTTTGTTGGTTTGATTGTTGTTGTACGCCCGGATTTTCTATTTGGTAGTTTTACGGTTCAATATGCACCTATTGCAATCATTGCTGCAATTTTAGGTGCTTTTGGCAGTGCTGTAGGCTATGTGCTGGTACGTAAGTTAAATGCAACAGAAGATCCATCTGTTATTATTTTTTACTTTCCTATTATTGCGTTACCACTTTCGCTCTTATTGCTCGGTAAGGATATTGTCATGCCGCAAGGTTGGAGTTGGCTCTTTTTATTGTTGGTTGGTATGACCACTCAGCTTGGGCAGGTAGGCCTAACAAAGGCAATGCAAACAGAAACGGCAAGTAAGGCAACCAGTTTTTCTTATCTTCAAGTTGCGTTTGCAGCACTTTTGGGTTGGTGGGTCTTTAGCGAAATCCCTACTGTATGGACATTTGTTGGTGGTGGACTTATTCTTTTAGGGGCTTTTATTAATGTCGTCTGGAAGGAAAAATAAACCCACATCCTTGTGGAGTGATGCTAGTAATAAAACGATAACTACTTAGTAATTATTAAGCAAATTGATTCATCGTATTATCTTTTCCTTGAGCTTTAAGTGCCTGATCACCCGAAAAATATTCTTTGTGCTCATCACCAATACTTGAACCTGCCATATCTTGGTGTTTTACACAGGCTAAACTTTCCCGTATTTCTCGACGTTGTACATCTTCAACATAGGCAAGCATACCTTTTTCACCAAAATAATCCCGTGCCAGTGTATCTGTTGATAAGGCCGCAGTATGGTAGGTTGGTAGTGTAATTAAGTGATGAAAAATACCCGCATGCTTGGCAGCCTCTCTTTGAAAATGCTGAATTTCAATATCTGCTGCTTTAGCTAGTTCAGAATTATCATATTTTTCGTTCATAAGTTGATCACGTTTATAAGACGCTAAGTCAATGTCTTCAGCTTCCCATTTATCAAACACTTGTTGTCTAAAGTTTAATGTCCAGTTAAATGATGGGCTATTATTATAAACAAGTTTAGCATTAGGGATAACTTCACGAATGCGGTTAACCATCGCTGCAATTTGGCCGATATGCGGTTTTTCAGTTTCAATCCACAATAGGTCAGCACCGTGTTGCAATGAGCTAATACAATCCAGTATAACGCGATCTTCTCCGGTATTCGCTTTAAAACGAACTAAGCCATTAGCTAGTCGAGTCGGTTTTATTAGCTTCCCGCTTTGGCGAATCATTAAGTCGCCTTCTTCTATTTGATCTATAGTTGTGACTTCTTGTCCATCGATAAAGGCATTATATTGCTCGGCTAAATCTCCCGGTGATTGTGATACCGGTATTTTTTGAGTAAGGCCGGCACCTAAAGAATCTGTCCGCGCAACAATAATACCATTATCAATACCGAGTTCTAAAAAGGCATAGCGAACGGCATTAATCTTTGCCAGAAAATCTTCATGAGGAACCGTTACTTTACCGTCTTGATGACCACATTGTTTGGCATCTGAAACTTGATTCTCTATCTGAATACAGCAGGCACCCACTTCAATCATTTTTTTAGCTAATAGATAAGTCGCTTCCTCATTGCCGAAACCTGCATCAATATCAGCAATAATTGGAACAATATGGCTTTCAAATTCATCAATTTGCTTTTTTGCATATTGAATCGCAATTTCATCCTCTGTGTTTTCTGCTTCATCTAATTGTTTGAATAAATGATGGAGTTCCCTTGCATCTGCCTGCCTTAAAAAAGTATATAATTCTTCAATGAGTGCAGGAACAGCGGTCTTTTCATGCATCGACTGATCAGGTAAGGGACCAAATTCAGAGCGCAATGCTGCAATCATCCAGCCTGAAAGATATAAGTACCGCCCTTTTGTTGTTCCAAAATGTTTCTTGATAGATATCATTTTTTGCTGACCAATAAATCCATGCCAGCAGCCCAGTGATTGGGTATAGTTTGCTGGGTCAAGATCATAATTTTCCATATCCTGTCGCATAATGTCTGCCGTATATTGTGCGATATCCAAGCCGGTTTTAAACCGGTTTTGAAAACGCATTCGAGCGACATTGTTTGCGTTAATTGAAGACCATGTTGCATCCTGTTGATTGATAAGATCGTCTGCCGTTTTTATTGCTTGTTGATAAGTTAACATAATAAACTCCTAACTCGCTTCTCTAGCTTGTAAATTAATAAAGGTTGATTGCTTTTCATGTGCATACATATCTTTTGCGACTTGGCGATAATGGTGTAAAACCGATTCTGTATAACCATTCGCGATATTCCTTCCAGTGAAAATCAATGTGCGTGCAGCTTGGTAAGCAATATTCT
This sequence comes from Cellvibrionaceae bacterium, assembly GCA_050633825.1. GTDB lineage: Bacteria > Pseudomonadota > Gammaproteobacteria > Pseudomonadales > Cellvibrionaceae > CANLBN01. The sequence continues at coordinate 95,146 of JBOEHG010000014.1, forward strand.
CACTGTTGTTTGGCATGATTTTTCGATACTGTGGGTCGCCAATATTTTGATGATCTACAGTAAATGCCATTTGTTCCATGATGTATTCAACTTGATCTTTATTGCATAAGCCGTGGTGTAACCAGTTTGCAATATGTTGGCTGGAAATTCTTAGGGTTGCTCTGTCTTCCATAAGAGCAATATTATTAATGTCCGGTATTTTTGAGCAACCTGTACCTTGATCAATCCAATGTACCATGTAGCCTAAAATGCTTTGAATATTATTTTCCAGTTCGATCTCAACATCTTCTAATGAGATAACAACATTGTTATCAATAAGTGGAATTTTTAACATCTCCTCTTTATCTGTTGCTTTCCGCTCACGAATATTATTTTGTTCAGAAAAAACATTCGTTTGGTGATAATGCAATGCGTGTAATGTTGCCGCTGTAGGTGAAGGCACCCATGCTGTTGTTGCACCAGACAAGGGATGATTTATTTTTTCCTGCATCATGCGGCTCATTTCATCTGGCATTGCCCACATTCCTTTGCCTATTTGAGCTCTTCCTTGAAAACCACAAGACAAGCCAATATCAACATTATTATTTTCATAGGCAGTAAACCAAGGGCGTTCTTTAACGCCTGCTTTGGGCAAAAAGGGACCCGCTTGCATGCTGGTATGAATTTCATCACCGGTTCTATCCAAAAAGCCAGTATTGATAAAAGCAACACGCTTTTTAGCTGCTCTAATGCATTCTTTAAGGTTGAGGCTAGTACGTCGCTCTTCATCCATAATGCCGATTTTTAAAGTATTGCGTTCAAGGTTTATCATTTCTTCAATACGGCTAAATAGCTGACAGGTAACCCCCACTTCCTGTGGACCATGTAATTTAGGTTTAACAATATAAATGCTACCTGTTTGGCTGTTGGGCATGCTTCGTTGTGTTTGTAGATCGAGTGAGGCAATTAATGCCGTCGTTACTGCATCAATAATGCCTTCAGGACTACTATCACCATTGCTGGTTTTCATTAAGTCTGTATACATATGCAAACCAACATTTCTAATCATTAATAAACTTCTTCCGTGAAGGTTATAAGGCAAGCCCTCTTTTGATGTGAAGTGTTTGTCATGATTTAATTGGCGAGTTGTTTTCTTACCGTTTTTTTCAAAGCAAGAAGTGAGCTTCCCCTCGATTAACCCTAGCCAATTACGATAAATATCGATTTTATCTTCTGCATCAACAGCAGCAACGGAATCTTCACAATCCATTATTGTGCTGAGTGCAGACTCAACCTGAATATCATCAATGCCTGCTAAATCTTGAGCGCCAATGCGACCGTTACGATCGATTTGAATTTCAATATGTAAGCCATTATTTTTAAGAACGATAGATTCAGGGTTACTCTTTGATCCATTACTGGCAACAAACTGACGGTTATTTTTCAGGCCTGTACTGCGGCCATCAGGGAATGTCACCAATAGGTTGTTAAAATAAATCAAGTAAGCCGATGCATTTCGATGAGAGCCTTGTTGAAGCGGAAAGGCATCATCAAGGAAGTCTTTTGTGTATTGGATAACATGCTTGCCACGGGCAATATTGTGCTTTTTGGCAATGCTTAGCCCCGGTGTTTGGGGTATAACATCGCTGCCATAGAGCGCATCATATAAACTGCCCCAGCGTGCATTAGCTGCATTTAGTGCAAAACGAGCATTTTTTAAGGGAACCACTAATTGTGGCCCCGCAATCTGAGAAATCTCCTCATCAACATTATTTGTCTCTATGGTGAAGGAGGCTCCTTCATCGACGATATAACCAATGTCGTAAAGGAAGTCTCTATAAGCATCACTATCAAAGGCTTGCCCTCGGTGGTCTGTATGCCATTGATCGATTTGTTTTTGCAAATTATCCCGGTGATTTAATAAATCACGATTCACTGGGCTAAAGTCGTCAATTAACTTGGCGAAGTCGTCCCAAAACGTGTCTTTATTAAGACTCGTTAGGGGCAATACCTCGTTATTGACGAAGTTAGCAAAATCAGGGTTGATTTGTCGTGCGTCTCGTCTAAGGGGAGTATTCATGGTGTTGCCCTCGTTTGTGAATGAAATACTGTGTTGAGTCCTATAAACAAAAATCAGTCTTGCTGTTGTTTTTAGAACATATTTGCAGTTTAGGTGTTTTTGTTTGATAATTTCACAATAAAAATTTCACAGTGTAAATTTTACAAAAAGGTTTCCTCCTATGAAATCCTATAAAAGCCTGATGCGAAATGCCCACTTCCTAGGGACTAAGATCCGTAACCTGCGCAAACGCAATAATCTCACTATGGAAGATTTGTCGGCGCGCTGTATCAAAGTCGATATTGACTCTGCGCCTTCGGTTTCTTATTTATCCATGATTGAGCGTGGTAAGCGTTTCCCTAGCGAGGATATGCTGGATGTGATTGCCCGTGTGTTTCAAAAAGACGTCAGTTGGTTTTTAGATGATGTGCCGGAAGAAGAGGCTATTATCCCTGTAAAGGGGAAGCGAGGTGGTATTCGTGGTATGGCCTTGGAGCCTAGTTTTTTGTTTTCTAAGGAAATATTGGAAATTGTTGTGCCTGAAATGCTATCGCAGACGGGGGTTTCTGGCCAACAATTTGCCCACTTGTTGATTCGGGCACATCAAGAGCATCACCAAAATCACTTTCCAGATTTGGAGAGGGCTGCTGAAGAGGTGGGCAAAAAGCAGATGCCCTTAAGTCTTGATGCTGTGATGCAGATTTGTAAAAACATGGGGCTAGAGATTATATGGTTTGACCGTGTCCCCGATGAAATTTTAGATGAAACGGGAGGGCACTCAAAAAACTTGGTGCGTTCTTTTTTCGTTCCCCCCAATCGAATCTATATCAATCGGCTTCTAAAAGAGCAGCCAGTTCGCCTTAAGTATGACTTAGCCGTGCAGATTGGACATTGTGTATTACACAATCGAGATGGGGTCAAAAGCATTATGGTGGCTGGCCGCGGTAGTAGTAATCGAGGATTAAATAATGGATTAGATAGCCATTCCTCATCACCATCATCCGTTGATGCGCAAGATATTATCCATGCATGGCGTGACTTCGAGTGCAGCTTTTTTGCGGGTGCACTCTTATGCCCTAAAGTCCCATTTAGGCAATTACTTGATCGTCATAATTATGAGATTAGCGTTGGTGAACTAGTAGATGTTTCTGCCTCCGTTGTGATGCGGCGGATGACGGCGGTTTCTCCTTATCCTCATTGGCACTATTTTGATGCCTACCCGCCGGGCAAGTTAAAGGCTGTTTATCGTGGCAATGGTATTCCATTGCCTTGGGGGAATATGAGAATGGTTCAGGACCCTTGTCAGCACTGGGCGGTTTTTAGAATGATTGATATGCCTTCCACAGGTTCATCTGCCCAAATATCTGTACTCGATGTAAATAATGAACCACGCATTTACGCCTGTGAATCCGTCAAGGTTAATGATTTAGCAAGCAACCCTCATGTGTTATGTGCTGGAATTGATCTCAATCCGGCGATTGAATCTCAGGGTACTGATGTTGCTTCCTTAGCTTCTGAATTAAAAGAAGTTTGTGCTTCAAATGGAGGGACTTCTACTATACCGCCAAGAGTAAAGAAACATTTAATGAGTGTAGCTAGGATTTTAAATATTGCGTGGGTAGAAAGAGGTATTGATAACGCTGCTCGCGTTATTTGTCCGCGTAGTAGTGATTGTCCCAGAGACCCCTGTTGTCACGGGTCAACAGCCGTTATGACAGAAGAAAAAAGCCTTTATTCTATTCAACAGGAAATCATTAAGGGAGTGGTTGAATCATGACAGCGTATTCTTAAATAAAACAAACTCAGATGTTTCAATTTTTTATAAAACATAAAAATTAACTATTTCGTGCAACTTTTTCTTATTGCTTTGATCTGAAGCGTGAGGAGTAAATTACATGAAATTGAAACACAACATTCTAGTTTTTCTTGTTTCCGTCTATGCGACGATGAGTTTGGCTCTTGCTACAACAGCCAGTGCCAATGCTGAAGAGCCTTCTGCTGGTGTTAATAAAATAAGCCAAGCCTTCCATACTTTACTGAATACGACGAGTACTACGGAGATCAGTAGCGCGGTGTCTGTTATTGAATCTCAATGGCAAAATGCTTACGTTCCACAGGTACTTGAAACTATTGCCAATTCACGCAATTTTATTGTCTTTCAAGGAATGATTAATCTGCTGGCGGAAAAAACAGGGGAAAATTATGGGCGTAATATTAATGAATGGTATCGCTGGTTTTGGAATCAAGAAGAAAGTGTTACTTCAGACTATGCAAACTTTAAAGCAGATATTTATAAAAAAATAGACCCTAAATTTGAAAAATACTTTCGCGACCGTCAGACAAGTGCACGTATTCGACTTGATGAAATTCGCTGGGGTGGTGTATTGCAAGATGGTATTCCTCCATTAAGAAACCCTGAAATGATATCGGTTAAAAAAGCCCGTTACCTTGATGATGACAATATTGTTTTTGGCTTGGAAATTAATGGTGATGCCCGAGCTTATCCTAAGCGTATCTTAGCTTGGCATGAAATGTTCACCGATACTGTGGGTGGTGTCGATATTGCCGGTGTTTATTGTACTTTGTGTGGCACAATAATTCCCTATAAAACAAAGGCCAATGGCGTTAAACATAGGTTAGGTACAAGTGGTTTTTTATATCGTTCGAATAAACTGATGTATGATCAAGCAACCCAGTCTTTATGGAGTACGATAAAAGGTGAACCCGTTGTAGGCCCACTTGTTGATAAGGGAATTAAACTAGAATTTTTGAGTATTGTGACAACGACTTGGGGTGAATGGAAGAAACGTCACCCTGATACTACTGTACTTTCATTAAAAACAGGACATGTTAGAGACTATGGAGAAGGTGTTGCCTATCAGGATTATTTTTCCAATGATCGTTTGATGTTTAATACACCGTTTAATGATGATCGCCTTCAAAATAAACAAGAGGTGCTGGCGTTACGATTTGCTGCATCACCCAAAGAGCAATTAGCGATTGATACTGATTTTTTAAATGCAACCCCTTTGTATAAAAATAAAATAGGCCAACAAAAATTTATCGTTTTGACCGATAAATCAGGAGCCAACCGTGTATATGACCCAGAAGGTATTAACTTTGTTTCCTACGATCAAGACAGTACAGTGATCGATGCCAAAGGTGAACATTGGTTGTTAAAAGAAGATCGGTTGGTCAAGTCGAATAGTAATCAACACCTAAAACGCTTACCTTATCATCGTGCATTTTGGTTCGGTTGGCATGCCGCATTCCCTGAGACGCAACTGATTAAATAAATTGTTACTATTGGGTATATTGAACATTAAGGCTTTATGCTTGTCCAAAATAGCGCTGTAAATAAATAAGATGTTGATGTGAGTGCTATTATGAAGTTTATTTATCTTTTAGTTATAACGTGGTTATTATTTATATCTCACTCTTATGCTGAAAATAAAACCTTAATCGTTGCTGGCGGTTGCTTCTGGTGTGTTGAGTCAGATTATGAAAAACAAAAAGGCATTGTTAGCGCAGAGTCGGGTTATATGAATGGTACTGTCCCCAACCCAACCTATCGACAGGTAGCCAGTAAAAAAACTGGGCATTTTGAAGTGGTTAAAATTACCTATGACAGTACGCAAGTTTCGCTAGAGGCCTTAGTTGATTTCTTTTGGAAAACCATTGATCCTACTGACCCAGATGGCCAGTTTTGTGACAAAGGGTCTCCTTATAAAACAGCACTTTTTTATCAAAATGATCAGCAGAAAAAAGTGTTTGACGATTCGTTAACACGGATCAATAAAACCAAGCCATTTAAAGAACCCATTGTGACAGAAATTTTAATGGCAGAAACGTTTTACCCCGCTGAAGCCTACCACCAAGACTATTATAAAAAGAGTAGCTTACGTTATCGCTATTATCGCTCTGTCTGTGGGCGTGATGCCCGGGTAGAAGAGTTATGGGGTGAAGTTGTCTCCGGTAAGCATTGAATGTCAATTATTTTCGTAGTTGACGGTAACACATTGATGCAACGATGATGGCTGATATCCCAAATGTAATATTCCCAAAATGGGCTAAAGCTGCTTTAGCACCTTTCAGTTCAATACCGTATTGATACAAAATATAGGTCGGCTCTTCGAAGTTATCGATTTCAGATAATATTCTAAATTCAATATAAAATACCGTAATGGCTAAAAAGCTTGCGGTGATAAAACACAAAAATAAAAGAAGTTTTTTACTGCTCATATGTAGTGATTCGTAGTTATTATTTGGCCATTACTTTTTCGCTGCGGTTAACAGGCGGTCCAGAGCATTAGCAAAATTTTGTCTATCGCTATGGTTCAATGCCGGTGGCCCCCCTGATTGAATACCACTGGCTCTCATGGTTTCCATAAAATCCCTCATATTTAATCGGGCTTTGATATTGTCTTTGGTATAACGTTGTCCTCGTGCAGTCAGTACCAAACCGTCTTTATCCAAAATCTCTGCTGCAAGAGGGATATCGCTGGTAATGATAATATCGCCAGCATGAGTACGTTGCACAATGGTATCATCTGCTACATCAAATCCAGGTTCTACTTGTAGCATACTTAAATATCTTGAATTGGGTAACTTAATAGCTTGATTGGCCACAAATGTCGTCTGAGTCTTAGTGCGCTCTGCTGCACGGCAGATAATCTCTCTAATAACCACTGGGCAGGCATCTGCATCGACCCATATTTGTAGTGTTCTTTGCTCTTGGTTGCTGGGTGTTTCTAAACTCAATGTATTGTTAGCCTGTTAAATCATTTGCTGATATCTGATAATACAGCAATTTTATGATTCGGTATCTATATGTCCCTGTTTTCCCCTCTAACGAACGACACTTTCCTTAACGAGTACTGGCAGCAGCGGCCATTAGTAGTTCGGCAGACGCTGAATGATCTGAGCGGTATCATTGATGGCGATGAGCTTGCCGGGCTTGCTTGTGAGGAGGATGTGGAATCACGCATTATTCAAGGGTATGAGCTCAATCATCACTGGTCTTGTTCTCAAGGCCCTTTTTCTGCAGACGATTTTACTTCTTTGCCTGAACAGAATTGGACTTTGCTGGTACAAGGTCTTGATCAATGGGTGGATGAGATTAGCGATATTCTTAAGCGATTCAGTTTTCTTCCACGTTGGCGTTTAGAAGATATTATGGCCAGTTATGCACCCATAGGCGGCGGAGTTGGCCCTCATTTTGATTATTATGATGTGTTTTTAATTCAGGTATCCGGTAAGCGCGAATGGAAATTAGGCCAAAAATGTAATGAAGATACACCGCTACAAAAAAATAATGAAGTTAAGTTATTACAAGAATTTTTAACCGAAGAAACCCATGAGCTATCATCTGGCGATATGCTTTACATTCCATCTGGCGTAAGCCATTGGGGGAGGGCTCTCAGTGATGACTGCATCACACTATCCGTTGGTTTTAGAGCGCCGTCTGAAAAAGAGTTGTTAACGGCAGCTTTAGAAGATATTACCAGTAACCTTTCTAATCATAAACGTTATCAAGATACTATAGAATCTATAGACAGTGACCCTAATAAAATTAACACACATGTGTATCAAAAATTAAGTCGATTATTAGCATCGATTACTGCGGAGGATATACAGGCGTCTGTTGAGAAGGTTTTCGGTGAGTTGGTGACAGAACCTAGGTATGGTGCTGATGAGCAAGAGCAGAGTTTTACATTGCTTGATCTAAAAGCAATATTTGATCGAGATAAAGAAATAATTTTAGAGTCATCAAATAGTTGTCGCATGGCTTTTTCAAAGGAAAATTTATTTGTTAATGGAGAAAGCTATCTTTGCGATGAAGTTTTTTCTCGAGAATTTTGTGATGGCAGTATTATAAATCTTCCTAATGATGAGCAATTTGATTTGCTTTTAAGCTTTATTGATTCAGGAGATATTTTTGTTCTAAATTAATGTTATATGTTTGTATAGCAAATTCAATTTTGAATGATGTTTTGGCACCCTTTTCTTCATTTCCACTTCTTTATTATCTTTTTGCTAAATTTTTCATTTTTATATTCTAAATGCCTCTATAGTTTTCTGTAATTGTACTCCTAATATGGCTGTCTTATGACGTGCTTTATTGTATTTTGGAATTTGTCATTCAGTTAAGGGTAATAATAATTACTTGTCGTCCTATTCAACTTTTTGGCGCGATATTTACTCTTCTGATGACTTTTTTCTTTTTATGAGGAGTAATACTAATGTCATATACGTTTATTTTTTCACTACAAATGGTAGTGTTTTTTTGTTTCTTTCTAATAGAAAAAATATTGCCTGCCAGATCATTGCCAAGAAACAAAGGGATACTGCAATGGTTGATAATAGTTAATTTTTTTGCTTTGATTTGGAGTTCTTTTTATTACGCAGTATGGCCCAATCTTCCTGAAGGCTTTTTCTCTTCAGACCTTACTGCTGTTGAGTCTGGTTTTGCTCTCTATTTTCTATACTCATTTTTAAACTATTGGTGGCATCGTTTTAAACATCAGAATAGATCTCTCTGGTTCCATGTGCATCGTTTTCATCACTGCCCATCAAAAATGGAGTCTATATTAGCTTTCTTTAGACACCCGGTCGAAATCGTTTTAAATACCTTGTTGATAGGCTTCTTTGCTTGGTTTTTTTCATTCCCTATTTTTGCTATTGCCATGGCGCTTGTGATTGAGGGGATTTTTGAGGTGTACCACCATAGTAATATCAAAACACCTAAGAAACTGCGTTTTATATCCCATGTCATACAGACAACGGAGATGCATCTTGTCCATCATCAGAAAGGTGTTCATCGATATAATTATGGGACACTTTCTCTTTGGGATACTATTTTTGGCACTAAAAATATACCCAGTGAATGGAGTGGCGAGCAAGGAATCGACATTCCTTATGGATTTAAGCGACTATTTTTCTATAAGAGTTAAGTTGGCGCGAAAATGCATAGACTCGGCCTTTCTTTATTGATACAAATACCATTCGAAATAACGAATGGTATTCGCGATTTAGATTAAATGGAGAAAATAATGAACACTAAGCTTTATGAAATCCACAATCATGCAGTTATAGACCACTCTTTGCCAGCCTTTATTGATGAGACCCTTAGGCGAGCAATTAGAGACGATGTCGCTCAGGTTGGTAGTACCTATGCCAAGTTACATGGCAGAATCGATCAGTTTGTGCACGATTTATTTCAGTCCAAGCAATGGCTAATTGAGCGAGAAGTACTGACTGAAAGCGAGCTCGAAGAGCAAATCAAAAAGCATGTGCCGAGTAAGACATATTTACATGATTATGCTCAAGGGGGTGCTTTATGTCTACGTTATACCAATACTCTGGCTAATTTTTTCGGTATTTCTTATACCATCCAAAGGTTCAACCCTTCAGATGACTTGGTCCAATCATTGAATTTGCAGGGCAAAATTTAGCCGAGGGAATGATGAATAATACTAGGATAGCAGACTCTCTGACACAAGCTCAGCTGAATAGTCTAAATCGAATACGCAACGATGGTTTGAGTAATGTCTCTCAAAAACATCTGGCTGTTGCTGAACAACTTATAGATATTGTCTGTGATGCAGCAAAAACTGAGGATGGTGGCTATAACCCCTTAATGATTCAACTGACTCAGTTAAGGAATATTCTTGATGATTGTTCTTGTACAGATAAAGTGGTTTCAATTCATTCGGTTGAGTAGAGGTTAAAGCGAATTTTTTTAATTCTCTATTTCAGTCGATATTTATTTTTATTTAATGTCAATATTCGGCTATTCGTTTGAGGACTTATCGGGCTATGGGGTTTGTTAAACCATTAAATCAACAAGAACTTATTCGTATGAATAAAATGTTGGTTGACGTACATATAGCTATATCTGCCTCGATGGCTTATGTTCGTAAACTGCAAAGATGGAAGTTTGAGCATTTAGAGAGTAAATTTATAGGGGTAAATATTTCTACATGGAAACGATATCTCCAACCTAGTTATAGCAAAATTCGTCCGCTTCACGTTGTAGCCGCTTATAGCTGGCTAACAATGCTTCCTATGTCATGTTTTTATAGGGGCTTAAATATACGGGAAGCTTATCCTGATTTAGATGATATTTCTGTTGAGTGCTTAATTCATTCAGGATTGTTACCGAAATTAGAATTTGGTTATGTTGTTGACCAGCTTTTTTGTAATTTAACTGAAAAACAGAAGGTATCTACAAAGCTTTTTGAAGACGCAATAGGAGAACGTTACGGTTTTTTAAATGATTACGATGACAAAGATTATATGTTTCCAGATAGGCTGGATATGGAGTTGTTTGCTTATGACTATTATTATTCCTTTGCTGTCAGTCTTAAAGAGTTTCGCGAAAAAAATAATATACCCCTATCTATTATGGCTGAAGTCTTAAGTTTATCCCTTCATCGTTATAAGCAATGTGAAAATACAGATAACCCTATTCCATTACCGGTTGAGTTAGGTGCTCGTCTTCAAGTTGGTTTTCGTTTGGATAATGCTCTACCTTTTACCGCTCACATGAAACACTATAAACAATTTCACCTAGTTAGACGAGTACAAGAAATTCGGCAAACTTTATTTGTGGAAATAGTAAAAAATATTAGTCCGTTTAATAGGAGCCGTTTGCTGGCGCTTATCTCTAATGTGTCCAGTACGATTAAAGAAATTGATGTTAATAAGAAAAAGCTAAATGATATGATTTCTTCTATGGGGGCTATGAATAGGGTCTATGCAAATGGTGAATGATATATAATAAATATGCGCACCCAATTGGTTTGAATTTGTGACTTTCTTCGGTCAGTATATTTAGGTTGTTTTTGAATAAAATTTCAATCTTTATGGTCGTTACTTATGTCTCAAATGCTAACAAATGAGTTTATAAAATCCGAAATGCTTGCAGAAAGCTATATCGATAATATTGCTGTAGTTAAAAAACTCTTAAAAAAAGGAAAAACCACAGAATGCTTGGCTGTTTTGGAGAAACTGGAGTCATCGATGATGATTACCTTAGCAGTGGGCGAATTATATGACTTAAAGGTAACGAATTAATTACTATGTTAGTTGCGCACACAGCTATGTCAGACGTTATTGTTGATCGGGTCGATATTAAGAAGGTATTTGACCGTTGTATCTCTAATACGTGTTTGCAGCGAAAATATGCAAACAGCTCTGAGCTTGTGTCTGAATTTACCGTTTATCCCTTTCCTGTTCATCATGTTGAGTGTGTTTATACCCATAGAAGAGGGCAAGGTGATGGGGTCTGGTTTCGTTTGGTAGATG
>JBOEHG010000015.1:0-90041 GCA_050633825.1 Cellvibrionaceae bacterium
ATTTCAGCTTTGTTATTGCAGGCGGTGCCTATAATGCTATTAATGCTGTTTGTTTTTCCACGCATAGGGGCATTGTGGTCTGTACCATTACAAAGTAGCAGCGGTGTCACTGGAGTCAGTGACACTATGTCACCGGGTGATTTTAGCCAGCTCACACGTAGTAAAAAATTAGCCTTTAGGGTGAGTTTTGATGGAGATAGGGTTCCAACACCTTCTGAACGTTATTGGCGCGGTTTGGTTATGACCGATTTCGATGGGCGGCGTTGGCAGCGTCAACAGGGTGCGAATAAGTATTTTGACTCACAACCTTCTGAAAAAATAGTAATAAAAAATGACCCATCAGCTTTTAATTATGAAATTGTACTTGAAACAACCAACCGGCCTTGGGTATACGGCATTCCTTTAGCTGTATCTTTAGATAATGCTGTTAAACGATCTATGACTAATGAGTTGTGGTTGACAGAGCCTGTAACCCAAAGAATGAAATATCGTTTGACATCAACGGCTAATTATAAATTGAATGAAAGTCCTGAAGGCATTCAGCAGGCACTTTCATTACCTTTAGACTTCAATCCGCGTGCAGTAAAAATGGCTCAAGAGTGGCGCCGTGAATCTGACTCAGATAATGCATATATCCAAAAAGTTTTGGACTTCTATAATCAAAAATTCACTTATACCTTATCACCACCAAAATTAGGCCGAGATACTGTTGATGAGTTTTTATTCGATACACAAAGTGGTTTTTGTGAGCATTTTTCAAGTAGTTTTGTTGTGTTGATGAGAGCTGCTGGTATTCCTGCTAGAGTGGTTGCAGGTTATCAGGGCGGTGAATGGAATGCGCAGGATCGCTATTTAATTGTCAGGCAATACGATGCTCATGCTTGGGCTGAGGTATGGTTGAAGGATCGAGGTTGGGTGAGAGTTGATCCGACAGCCGCTGTTGCACCTAATCGAATAGAACAAGGTTTATTCGATGCCTTATCTGATACAGAGCAAGATCTAATTAATGATTCTGCATTACCATCTTTTCAATGGATTAACCGTTTAGCTTTGCAATGGGATAGCCTTAACTATCGTTGGCAGCGTTGGGTGTTGAGTTACGACAAAGATGTCCAATCTGAATGGCTGGGCAACCTTCTTGGGCAAGTGACAGCTACTCGCTTGGCTATTCTTTTAGTAGCGCCCGCGACAGTTATGTTATTGATCTTTAGTTTTTTTACACTGAGACCTCAAGTGAAATCAAAAACAAAGACAATAAAGCTCTACGATAGTTTTATTAAAAAAATGAAAAGAAAGAATGTAGAATTTCATACAGGTGATACCGTTAATAAAGTTTTTCAAAAAGCGCAGAAAGTACTTCCTGAAAAAGAAAACCACCTATTAGTATTAGAGTCTGATTTTGTTAATCTGCTATACGGTCAGAAAACTCATCTTAACAAAATTGAGTACAATCGTATTAGAAGCTTAATTAAATTACTTTGATCGTTTCAATCCTATTTGTTTTTATATTCCCACTTATTATCGACTGTAAAGTATTTGAGTGATCACTCTCCAGCGTAGTAGAGCATCCAAGCATAAAATAAGATAGCGGCACAGGTTATCCCTTCGAATAAATATTTTTGACTGCACAAATTTGGTGCAAAATTATTTTGTGCATGATAATAGGTCGACATATTTTGCTATTTTGGTGCAAATAAAGTATTTTCTATTCCGCTAAAAACATAATAAACAAAATAATAATTTAGGAGTGAATATGTCAACGCAGAGATTAATCACTATTCTCCGTAGCCTTTGGTTACTTCCCTTACTGGTCTTATCTTCCGCTGTGAGTGCCAGTGATTTAAATGGGGCAAATAGTGCTTGGATTTTAACGTCTACAGCGCTAGTCCTATTTATGACCCTTCCGGGCTTATCATTATTTTATGCGGGTCTGGTCCGTACAAAAAATGTACTTTCAGTATTAATGCAGTGCTTTGCTATTGCTTGTCTGATGTCGTTGCTTTGGCTCATTATTGGGTATAGCTTAAGTTTTGCCGAAGGTGGAGCTTATCTGGGTGACTTGAGCAAAGCTTTCCTGATTGGAGTAGGTGAGGATTCCTTAAGTGGTGATATTCCTGAAACCTCTTTTGTGATGTTTCAGATGACCTTTGCCATTATTACACCAGCTTTAATTATTGGTGGTTTTGCCGAACGGATGAAATTCTCATCAATGATCATATTTAGTGTGTTGTGGCTGCTGTGTGTTTATGCACCCATTTGTCATTGGGTTTGGGGCGGTGGTTGGTTAGGTGCTATGGGTTTATTAGATTTTGCCGGTGGTACGGTTGTTCATATTACGGCCGGTGTCGCTGCTCTTGTTGCCGCTATGGTTATCGGTAACCGTAAGGGTTTCCCTGAAACGCCCATGCCGCCACATAACTTAACCATGACAGTTTGTGGTGCGGGTATGCTTTGGGTCGGTTGGTTCGGTTTTAATGGTGGCAGTGCACTTGCTGCCAATGGCGATGCTGCTATGGCGATACTAGTAACACATATTTCAGCGGCGGCGGGCTCTCTTGCTTGGATGACGGTTGAATGGTGTCGTTATGGCAAGCCTAGTGTGTTAGGTATTGTGACAGGCATGGTTGCAGGTTTAGGTACTATTACTCCTGCCTCTGGTTTTGTTGGTCCAATGGGTGCCTTGGTTATTGGTTTGTCCGCAGGTTTTGTCTGTTATTATGCAACGCACTTAATCAAGCGAAAATTTGTGATTGACGATTCTTTAGATGTTTTTCCAGTGCATGGTGTTGGCGGTATTTTAGGGACCTTGCTGGCGGCTATTTTTGCCTCATCTGAAATAGGTATTTTTAGTGGTCAAGGTTTGGAAATCTCCATTGGTGAGCAATTTGGTATTCAGCTTACAGGTGTTTTGGTTACCTTAGTGTATACCGCGGTTGTGACCTTTATTTTATTGAAGGTTACGGGTTTATTTACTGGTGGTATTCGTGTTACTGAAGAAGAAGAGCAGCGTGGTTTGGATTTGGCTCTTCACGGTGAGACAGGTTATAACAACCTATAATTCATATCACATAATAAGCATCTTAATGATTAAACCCCGCTGAATAGTCTATTCAGCGGGGTTTTTATTGTATTCCATACATGCTGGTTTGCTTTCTCGCAAAGGCTTAGCTTTGACTGTGTCTTGATGACGCTACGAAAGATTCGATGCTCAATGCATAATCTGCTTTAATCGTTTATTATAAGCTCCTTTTAATTTTTAAGAATTTGCTTTTGAAACCATTATCTATTTATCTTGGTGCAGTCTTCCTGTTGTCTGTTGTGATGGGCTTGCAAATAATCGCAGTTCCCTGGTTGGCGGTTGATTACCTTGAGTTGTCTCCTTTTTTTGTTGCTTTAGTACAAGCAGCGGTTCTTATTCCTAATGTATTTTTACTTATCTTTGGTGGTATTAGCGCAGACAGGGGAACATTGCTGGGTAAATTTTTATGTCTGTTGATTATTTACGGCTTGTCACATATTTATTTGTTTGTTGTTTTGGATCAGGTGTGGCTATCGTTTAGTCTGTTGCTTGTTTATGCTTTGTTGCTAGGTTGTGTTGCTGCGTTTATTCAACCACTTAAAGATTATTTGGTGGGGTCATTAGCTAAAGATAATCTTCAGGCAACCATCGCTAAAAATAATCTCTGTCAATATAGCGGTCAGGCACTAGGGATTATTTTGGCATCTCCTTTATATTTGTATAGTTTAGAGTTATTGCCTCTGCTTCAAATACTATTAATTATTGTTGCCGGGTTTTGTTTTTATTTATTAAGAGCTAGCTTAGTCAGTAATAATAATTCAATAGAAACATATCAGACAACTAAAAAGCCATCCTATAGTTCATTGTTTTCAGGGTTTAAATCTTGCTGGGAATCTAAGGTGTTACGTAGTCTTATAGCCATTGTTGTGGTTAATGGCTTTTTTCATGTTGGTGTTTTTGTTGTTGCTCTTCCTATTTTAGCGAAGCAAATTTATGTGGAAGATGTGAGTTTTTATAGTCTATTACAATGTTTATTTATTTTAGGTACCGTTGCAACGACGGTATTGGTGATTGTTCGTGGTCAACTAGATTCTCCGGGTCGGCGCGTGATTTTTAGTGTTTTATATGCAGGTCTGATTTTATTGGGCTTGAGTGCAGGGCCGACGCAGTACGGTTTAATGTTTTTAATTTTCCTTTGGGGAGTTGTTGTTGGTGTCTCATCTAACTTAGGAAGAGCGATATTACAATCACAAGCACTATTGGCCTATCGAGGTAGGGTGATTTCTATTTATCAGTTAGCATTATTCGGTTGTGCACCCTTAGGCTCATTATTTGCCGGGTTTGCTATTGAATCATGGGGTGTTTTGTATTTACTTAAAATCAGTGCAATTGCTAGTTTTATTGCCTTTTTTGCCACTTTCTTTACGCGTGCCTTATGGGATATAGAAGCCGATCATACTAATAATACTCATTAGTTGGATATGCGAGAATCTGTGTTGCATTACAAAAGATGGCGAAATGCTAATAAACTTGCTGTGACAGCAACATTGAGAGATTCTACTTGATTATTCATGGGTATATGAACTGAGGTATCGCATAGAGAGCTTATTGTTTTACTCACCCCCTCCGTCTCGTTCCCTAGTACATATACAGTAAATTGTGGTTCTTTGAAGTCAGCCAAGGCAAGTTGAGCCTCTCCTGAGAGAGCAATGATTGCTGCTCCAGCTTCTTTGCAAGAGACGAGAGCTTGGTCTAATGAATCGCATTTGAGTAGCGGTGCTTTAAATAGTGTACCTGTACTCGCTTTAATGACCAATGCATCTAATTTTGCTGAACCTTTTTCAGGAATAAGAATTCCATCAATATTTCCAGCGCAAGCAGAGCGTATGATCATACCCATATTTTGTGGGTTGGTGATACGGTCCAGTGCAAGCAAGCGAATTGTTTGAGTTGAATGCCCCGGTTTTATATCTTTGTGGCTTTTTAGGAACGCCCTATAGTCTTGATGAGAGGTGCAACGAATATCCAGACAGACCCCTTGGTCTTGTTTACTGTTCTTGGAGATACGGGACAGTGCTTGACGATCATGATAAACAATCTCAATATTTTGTTGCTCGGCGAGGGCTTTGAGTTCCTTAATAATAGGGGCTGGCTTGTTGGATTCAGCCAGATGTAGACGAAAGCAGGGCAGTGACTTAGTTTGCAGAGCTTCCAATACAGGTTTTCTACCGTATATAGTGAGTAATTGTTGAAATAAGGCTTTCTTTTTTAGGTATTCAGGCGAGTCTTGGAATTTATTCATACTTCGATAGTCAATTAAACACACACATTACACATTTGTGGTTAGTAATTTATATGAAAAAACTCATATTGTCTTTTTTAATTTCAACCTTGATGAGTTGTGCCTTACCGCCGCCATCAGAAGATATTACACAGCCTCCTTTAAATGATATTACATTAGCCGAAGTGCAGCAAAATTATGAGCCCTTTATTGGTTCCAAGGTGCGTTGGGGGGGAAGAATATTGAAAGTAGTTGAAGTGGGTGATCAAGAGCAACAACGCCTGCATCTTGAAGTACAAGAATACCCATTAGATGCAGAAGGTATTCCTCTAGACTCAGCTTCGCCTGGAGGTCGTTTTATTGCAAGGGTGGCGGGCCCTTATAAAAAAGCGAGCTATTATCGAGGACGATTAATCACTTTGGCAGGCCATTTTACGACCGTTGAAACTTACCCTTTGGCTACGGGCGATACACAAATATTGCCGGTGATTACCAGTAGTGAAAACAGAGCATGGCGGCAAGAATACCGTGATGAACACGATGATTATTGGCCACGTTTCTTCTTCCGCTTTGGTATCGGAAGCCATGGCCATAGTTCAGGTGTTGGGGTTATATTTCATTGAGGCCTTTGCACGAATGCCATTTTACTTTCATGCGTTGCTAAATCTGAAAGCAAAATTATCTTCCGTGCAAAGATTTTTCATTAATACTTTGGTGTAGCAGGGTATTAACGGTGGGTCAGGATTGCCTTAGATAACAATCGTCGTCATTATCGACCAAGGCTTTTAATACATCTGTACGGCTGATCAATCCAACCAGTTTTCCATCATCAATAACAGGGTAATTTTTGGGCTTATTTTTGATGATCGTTTGGGCGAGCTCTACAATGCTAGTGTTTGGTTTAACACTCATGACATCTTTTTGCATAACCTTACTGACTGCACCGGGTTCTTCGCAATAAAAAGCATCATTTAACATTTCTTCAATACAATCTTGTTCGGATAAATAGCCAACAAGGTTGTTGTCGTTATCAATCACAGGAACGCCAATAATGTTTTTGTTCAATAATAACTCAACAGCTTCTCTGACATTGGTTGTATCTTTTACAACTTGAGGTTGATGATTCATAAAATCAGCGACAAAAATAGAATGCATAGCCATGTCCTATTAGTTTTATTTGAAATGACAGATCCTACTATAGTCGACAATTGCATTTTTGTAACCAAGAAGTAGTGCATCCACCGTTAAAGCATGTCCGATAGACACTTCTGCAATATCATCTATTGTTAGAAATGCTTTTAAGTTATCAAGATTAAGATCGTGGCCAGCATTCACGCCTAATCCAATCTTATTTGCATAATCACTGGCTGTTTTGTAAACAGAGAGGCTTTTGGCTGCCTCCTCCGCTGATGTTTTACACGCTAGCGCATAAGGGCCTGTATAGAGCTCAATCCTGTCAACGCCTAAAGCCTTCGCTAACTCAATTTGCTTAATGTCAGGATCCATAAAAAGGCTAATACGTACATTCCATTGCTTAAGTTTCTCAATGATAGGTTTTAAGGCTTCACTATCTTTTGTTAGGTTAAATCCATGGTCTGATGTCAATTGCTCATCTGAGTCCGGTACCAGCGTTGCCTGATGTGGTCGCGTTATTTCAATGAGTGACATCAATCCAGGATAGGGTGTTTGTCCCAATGTGTTTGCTGGTGCAAAGGGGTTACCTTCGATATTGAACTCAACATCACTTAAGGTGTTAGAGTAGTCAGACAAAGCTAAAACATCATCGACACGAATATGCCGTTGATCCGGCCGAGGGTGTACAGTTAAACCATTGGCGCCAGAGTCAACAGCAAGCTTTGCAAAATCAATAACCGAAGGGTAGTCGCCTTCACGAGAATTGCGTAAAAGAGCAATTTTATTTAAATTAACACTCAGTGCGGTCATTAGTTTAACCAACCATCATTACGTTTTCGAGATCTTAGCTTGGGTAGAATAATAGCCACTAATACTCCCAATAAAACAGCGAAAGCACCGTAGATAAAAAACGTCGTTCTTTCGCTTCTGCGCAAACTTTCATTTTCAGACTTCAGCACATCGTTCTCTGTTTGCAGAAGCTGCATTTTTTTTGCCAAAGATTGTAAACGTTGATGAGATTCAACGGCAGATGCCGAGATTGATTTGATCGATGTGAGCTCTTCTTCCGTTTTCTTTGCGAGTTGGTTTGACTCTTTGAGAGACTGCTCAGTGGCTTGATACGTATTTTCTAGCGATTGTTTCTCTGCTTGTAAATTGCTGAGCTGTTTTGATAGTCGATCAATTTTTTTATTGGCGCTTACGAGTTGAATCGCCGCTGGCGGTGTGTCGTCCAAAAACTGGTTTCGAATCCATCCAGTAATTCCCTGTGGGGTTTTGACTTTTGTCCAATCAGTATCACGTTGAATAAGTATCACTCGCGTACCTGAGGGCAGGCCTTTGTGAAGAATACTAAATTGATTGCCTTGACCTTTACGTACAGGGACATAAAGTTTGTCAGAAATATAAAGGTCTTTTGCAGCAACAAAATGTGCTGTCGACGCTGCAAGAAAGAAAATAAAGAGACGGGTAACGCTATTGACGTATTTTTTCATTAAGGTTTCTAGTTATTGGTGGATAAAACGCTAATCTACCGTATTATCCGGGTTGTGATATGTGAACGGTTCCCCGTTTTTATTCCTTTAAAAAACTTTTTTAAAGGGTTTGATTGTAACATTGGCGTAAATGCCATGATCTGCATAAGGATCTTCGCTTGCCCACTGTTCTGCATCTTTTAGTGATTCGAATTCAGCGACAATAAGAGAACCGGTAAAACCATTTTCACCGGGGTCTTCGCTGTCAATAGCCGGTAATGGACCTGCTGTTAATAAACGTCCTTCATTTTGTAGTGCTTGTAAGCGTTCCAAATGGGCGGGTCTGACCTCTTTTCTCAAGGGTAAACTATTAGCGATATCTTCACAGATAATGGCGTACCACATAAATATTCCTCAGATTTCTATTAATAAGGGGTGATTGTTAAATAGACTAACTCGACATATCTGTATATCGGTTTAGTAGTTTATTGTGTAATTAGAATATCTTCGAGCTCAAGATGTGTCAGGCTCTTAATTTTTTTAAAAAGATAAAATAGAGCAAACATCATTACGATAGTTGCCGGTACAGCAATAACGGGGAAGCTGAGAGCATTCATTTTACCAAGCTCGGCATTAAATGCTTCTGTACCAGGGGCGCTCACTAGGATAATCTTGGCAAGAATATAATTGAGAATAGATGAGACCACAAATGAAAGGGCCATAAGATAGGATGCATTGACCAATGCTTGGTCAAAGTTTTTTTCATTATCATATTTTTCTAATGCTGCTGAAACTTTATCAACTTGCATTATTTTATCGTTGTATAAAAAGGTTTTGACTAAAGGGTAGCGCGTTTTCAGAGAGACCAAAGTAAATATGGCAAAGAGCGCCGGTATGGCTGCTTCTTTGATAATAATATACTGTGGTGGAAGCTTTAATAGGGCCATACCACCAGTAAGCGCAATGCTGAATATGCCTAAGGCTGAAAATAAATTAAATTTACCGTTGTTTTTAAGATCACGCAGCCCATAGCCGATAGGGAATGCTAAGGCGACAATAATGCCCCACTTGACGCCAAGTTGATCTTCACCGCTGAGTTTTGACAAGATCAGGGTAGGGATAACAATGTTAATTAGTAAATTAACAAAAATATTCTCTTTTTTGGCAGGTTTTGCTTGTGTCATGATGTGTCTTAGTAATAATGCTTCTATAAATAAGGAATTTTACGCAACTGTGGGGCTGTATAGCAAAGCCTATACGCTTTAATTACCAATAAAGGTTAACAATTGAGTTATTTGTACGATTTACATACGCACAGCGACTGCTCTGATGGCCAATTGACTCCCACAGGCTTGGTGGAGTTGGCGATTAAAAACGGTGTTGATGTCTTGGCGCTGACTGACCATGATACTTTATCGGGCATTGATAGCGCTATCTTAGCGGCGGGTGATCAAATAAGAATTGTTCCCGGAATTGAATTGTCGGCACAGTGGTTAGGGCGAAACATCCATATTGTGGGTTTAAACCTTAATACTGAGCATGAACCTTTGCGGCAAGCGGTAAAAGAGCAGTGTGACATTCGTGATGCCCGAGCTGTCACTATAGCAGAGAGGTTGGCAAAAGCGGGTATCAAAGGGGCATTGGATGGGGCGAAGCATTATGCTAAAGGTGAAAGTGTTGGTCGCCCCCATTTTGCGCAATACTTGGTGGATGCTGGTTATGTTAGTAGCTTTGCACAGGCATTTAAGCGCTATTTAGGTACAGGCAAAGCGGGTGATGTTAAGCACCATTGGCCTTCTATTGACACTGTTGTTAGTTGGATTAATGATGCCGGCGGTGTTGCAGTATTGGCTCACCCAGATAAATATGATTTGACTCGAACCAAACTATATATGTTGGTCCAGCACTTTGTTGATGCTGGAGGGCAAGCGCTTGAGGTTGTTAGTGGTAAGCAGGAAGCTGCGGTTACTGCAAAGTTGTTACGAGCGGCTCAGGATTTTTCTCTGCTAGCATCTTGTGGAAGTGATTTTCATTCAACAGATAACGCATGGCAGTCACCGGGTAAAATGTCACCGCTACCAGAAGGCTGTAAGCCCGTCTGGGAGGCGTGGTAACCATTATATAAGAAAGTGAACACAATAAGACTATGGCACAATTTTTTCAGATTCACCCCGATAACCCTCAAACCCGCTTAATTAAGCAAGCGGTTGATTTCATTCGCAGAGGTGGCTTGGTGGCTTATCCAACGGATTCAGCCTATGCATTAGGCTGTCATATTGGAGATAAGCTGGCTTTGGATCGAATCTCGGGTATTCGGCAGCTCAATAAAGAGCATAACTTCACTTTAATGTGTCGGGACCTTTCTGAAGTGGCAACTTACGCTAAGGTCAATAATCAAGTTTATCGTTTATTAAAAGAATACACCCCGGGACCATTTACCTTTATTTTACAAGCTACTTCTGAAACCCCCAGACGCCTCAAGCACCCTAAGCGCAAGACCATTGGTATTCGCATTCCTGATAACGCTATTGTTATGGCTTTATTGGATGAGTTAAATGAGCCAATGATGACCAGTACATTAATGCTTCCTGGCGATGAATTTCCCTTAACGGATCCTTATGATATTCGGGAAACACTCCAACACCAGTTGGAGTTAGTTATTGATGGTGGATTTTGTGGAATGGAAGCGACTACAGTGGTCGATTTAACCGGTGATGAGCCTGTAATTACTCGTCAGGGCTGCGGTCAACTGTCACTTTGATTGCCTTAGGCTATCATTTTGATTTGTTTAATAAATTTTAACTTTAGTTAATGTTTGTCTATGATGACATCATTAACTTTGTGAGGACTTTCTAGTGGGAAATAACTATCGGATCGATATTGGTATCGAGGAAAAAGAACGGCAGATTATCGCTGAGGGTTTAGGTTCTTTATTAGCGGATACCTATACCTTGTACTTGAAAACACATAACTTTCATTGGAATGTTGTTGGCCCGCGTTTTCGAGAGCTGCATTTAATGTTTGAAGAACAGTACACCGAACTGGCCACGGCGGTTGACGAAATTGCGGAAAGAATACGCACACTTGGTTTTCCAGCTCCCGGTACTTATAGCCAATATGCTGATTTGTCGACAATTAATGAGACTGTCGGAGTGCCAAGTGCAGAAGATATGATCCAGATTTTAACCGAAGATAACGAAACTGTTGTGCGTACGGCCAGAAAAATACTGCCTTTGGCGCAAGATGCAGATGATGAATCTACCGCCAGTTTGATTGCTGACCGTATGGTTGTACATGAGAAAACTGCTTGGATGATTCGTAGCTTGATAGAGGCTTAAGCGAGAGGCTGTCTTACGCTTTCTTAGCAGGTGCCTAGATAAGCTAGGACCAAACAGGCATGCCTGATAAGCTATAAGCTTTACTAGATTACGCCCCTCATAATATCACCTGATTATTTTCGGGAGCAGGTAATGATCGCTGTATCTGCTACCCGAAAATCGCTATAATCGCCGACCCTTTTCAGCAAATCCGGACTGACCTAGAATGTCAGTCATAAAAGAGCTAGGCAATTACTCATCTAATGACAACAATAACAGAACAAAATACGCCCGATCAGGCTGCTGAAATAACTGAAACAGATGAAACTATAGCATCCTCAGGCCCTGAGCAAGATGAAATGCCTTTTGCGTTAGTTCATGGTGAAGCTTATACCGAGTTACCAAAAGACCTGTATATTCCACCCGATGCACTAGAGGTTATACTTGAGTCTTTCGAAGGCCCTTTAGACCTGCTTTTATATCTTATCCGCCGTCAAAACCTTGATATTCTTGAGATCAATGTTGCAGAAATTACACGTCAGTATGTCTCGTATGTGGAAATGATGGATGCCATGCAGTTTGAGCTTGCGGCAGAATATCTTGTGATGGCTGCAATGCTTGCAGAAATTAAATCGCGCAGTTTACTGCCGCGTAATCAAGAAAATGAAGAAGAAGAGGAAGACCCAAGAGCGGCACTGATTCGACGTTTACAAGAATACGAGCGATTTAAGCAAGCCGCTGAAGATGTTGATGAACTACCTCGGCTACATAGAGATGTTCATGTTATATCTGCTCAAGCACCGGACCGTAATTTGACTCGGCCTGATCCTGAGGTGGATTTAAAAGAAATTTTATTGGCGCTCTCGGAAGTATTACAGCGGGCTGACATGTTCGAAAGCCATCAGGTTGAGCGAGAGCAAATGTCTACCCGGGAAAGAATGACTCAAGTGTTGGAAGTACTTAGTGAGCAAAAAACTTTTGTTCCCTTTGTGAGCCTATTTAAAGTAAAGGAAGGAAGGATAGGGGTTATTACTACCTTTATGGCCGTGATGGAACTGATTAAAGAATCGCTTATTGATATTGTGCAAAATGAGCCATTTGGTCCTATCCATGTGAAAGCAAAAATGGAATAGCTTGGTAGTAAATAAAAACTGAATAAGCAGTGTGTCAATAAACCAAAGTTTAACAGTCAAGAACTAAAACAGCAGAACATTATCTGCTTAGTAGAAAAGTATTATGGAACCAGAAAAATTACGTCTTATTATTGAAAGTGCATTGATGGCTTACGGGCAACCGCTAAGCATTGAAAAACTACAATCATTATTTGTTGAAGACATACGAACACAGTCTGAAGACGATGAAGAAGAAAGAACAGTTGCCGATGTCCCGAGTAAACAGGAAATTGAAGACGCTATAGAAATTATTCAGCAAAGCTGTGAAGACCGCGGTTTTGAATTAAAAAAAGTCAGCAGCGGTTGGCGTTTTCAAGTACGTGTGGAAATGGCTCAGTGGGTGAATAAATTATGGGAAGAAAAGCCTCAACGTTATTCGCGAGCACTATTGGAGACATTATCTATTATTGCTTATCGTCAACCCATTACTCGTGGTGATATCGAAGAGATTCGAGGTGTTGCTGTAAGTTCTCATATTATTAAAACGCTATCAGAGCGTGAGTGGGTTAAAGTTGTCGGTCAAAGAGATGTTCCGGGCCGTCCATCGTTATATGCAACAACACGGCAATTCCTTGATTATTTTAATTTAGAGAGTCTGGAAGAGTTACCTTCACTACGAGAGCTAGCGGATATTGACTCTTTAACGCCTGAGTTAGACCTTCAGCCAGAGGAGGGTACTTCTGAAAGCGAAGATGAAAGCGGCCAAGCTGAACAAGAAAAAGATGCTGGTGAAGTGCTCGTATCCGAAGACAATATTGATGACCATAATGAAGCCAGTGAAGATCAGCTTGCAGATGATCAAGTTGAACATACCGAAAATGCCTCTGAAGAAATGCCAGATGATACTTCTGAAGATATCAATAACTTTGAACCGACTACAGGCTCCCAATAATCAATGTCCTCTTCTAAAAAACCACCTGTAGATACCCCTTCTAAAGATTTAGAATCTGAAGATAAGCCTTCTCCACAAGGCGAAAAATTACAGAAAGTACTCGCACGTGCAGGCATTGGTTCGCGTCGCGAAATGGAACGTGTCATTGAAAAAGGCCGGGTCAATGTTAATGGACACAAAGCTTCTTTAGGAGACCGGATTTTATTAACTGATCGCGTTGAAGTGGATGGAAAACGTATTCATTTTGAGGCACCAGAGCAACAGTCAGTTAAGGTCTTGTTGTATAACAAGCCGGAGGGTGAGATTTGTTCTCGCTCAGACCCAGAAGGGCGCCCAACAGTATTTGATCAGTTACCCAAATTAAAAGGCGAACGTTGGATATCAGTAGGACGCTTAGATTTTAATACCAGCGGCTTATTGCTTTTCACCACCGATGGTGAGCTTGCCAATCGTTTGATGCATCCCTCATCAAAGATCGATCGCGAATACCTTGTTCGTATTCAAGGTGATGTAGATGATGATATGAAAGATCGTCTTCGACAAGGCGTGATGTTAGAAGACGGCATGGCACGTTTTACGGATATTGTTGATGGCGCAGGCCAAGGGCGTAATCACTGGTTTTACTGTGTCGTTATGGAAGGGCGAAACCGTGAAGTACGACGTTTGTGGGAATCACAAGATGTAAAAGTAAGTCGCCTTAAACGCGTACGCTTTGGTAATATTTTTATTCCTTCTCATGTGCGCGTTGGTCAATGGACAGAGCTTAACGATAAAGAGATTCGAGATCTTTGTTTGACAGCAGGTGTCGATAGTCCAAAACAAAATGCACCATTCACGCCTGCACAGCAAGCCGCAAGAGAACGTCATCAGCGTAAACTGCGAGCGGGAAAATCACGCCGCAAACGTTAGGTTTTTCTTGATTAATATTCCACTATTAAATATAAATATTCGGAATACGCCTATGAGCCATCGTGAAATGCACCGGATACATCGAGTAGGTTGGTTGCGCGCTGCAGTGTTAGGGGCTAATGATGGTATTGTTTCGACGGCGAGTTTAATCATTGGTGTAGCTTCTGCTCATGTCTCTTATGACTCTATTTTTCTTACGGGAGTAGCAGGCTTAGTTGCTGGTGCTATGTCTATGGCTGCGGGTGAATATGTTTCAGTGAGCTCACAGGCGGATACAGAAAAAGCAGATTTAGCGTTAGAGAAAAACTCTTTAGAAAACAATGTCGAGTTAGAACAGCAAGAACTTGCCGATATTTACGAAGGCCGTGGTTTAGAAAAAACTTTGGCCCAAGAGGTGGCGAAACAATTAATGGACTATGATGCCTTAGGTGCTCATGCAAGAGAAGAGCTGGGTATTTTTGAGCATGCTAAAGCAAAACCTATGCAGGCTGCAATTTCTTCTGCCTTAGCTTTTACTGTCGGTGCTTTACTGCCATTATTATCTGTTTGGTTTGCCCCACTAGATCAGTTAATTTCTATTGTTGCCTTCACATCTTTGTTATCTCTTTCACTATTAGGTGGTTTGGCTGCATATATAGGAGGCGCTTCAATAGTAATAGGGATCACTAGAGTGGTTTTTTGGGGTGCCATAGCAATGGCACTAACAGCTTTCGTTGGAAAATTATTTGGTGTGGCTGTATAAAGCTGATCATCTTATTTTGGTGTAAAAGCCATTAAACAGATAAATGGCCTTTACGATCACTTGTTTGTTTGTTTTGATGAAACTCGACGCGATTACGCCCAGATTCTTTTGCATGATACAGTGACTTATCCGCTTCTTTTACCAAAGTATGCTTGTCAACGCCGGGTTGTAGATGGCTACCACCGATACTCACGGTGACTTGGATAGGTTGTTTTTTGTTATCGATTAACTGTAGTGCTTCGATATTTTCTCTAATGCGCTCAGCAATAATCGTTGAACCAATTGGCGTTGTTTTATTTAACAATACTAAAAATTCTTCTCCACCATAGCGGAAAGTTAAATCTGTTTGGCGTGTCGTTGCGTTAATGACTTCTGCAATTTTCTTTATGACATAGTCGCCAACATCATGCCCGTAATTATCATTGATTGATTTAAAGTGATCGATATCAATCATCAAAACACCTAAATCCTGTTCATAACGTTGGGCCATTTGCCATTGGTGCTCTAAGGCATTTTCGAGTGCACCACGATTACCTAAGCCGGTAAGAGGGTCTCTTAAGGCTTGGTTAATGGCATCTCTATAATTCAAGGCATTACGTAAAGGATAAACAAGGGTGCTCAAAAGCGCTTCAAGTTGAGCAAGCTCATCATTAGAAAAACGTTGCTTTCGACTAAATGTGATATTGCCTAGGTACTGTTGCTGTATTGTGAGGGAATAGTCACAGGTATGGGTTGCAGCAGAGCCTAGTTTAATCGAGATATTACGGTCAGTATTCTGAAACTGGCAACTACTGAGTTTGAGTAAGTGTTGCAATTGTCCAAAGAATAATTCAAATAAAGGTTCTAGTTCTATCGTTGTTTGTAGAAGCGTTGTCAATTTGAACTGAGTATTCGCTGTAAAGTCTTGCCCAAAAGTAGTACTTATAGGCGAAGAATCTCCCGCTTTTGATGAGATATTTCTATTCGAATGTGAACTAAGAGATGTGGCCATAGGACTTACCATTCTTTACCCGTATAAGGGATTCTAATTTGTTCATTTGCTAGTGCTAATGCACTGACCTGTACCGCTTTGTTTGTCTATATCGGTCTATTTATACCAACATAGACATGTCATTTACGTACTTCGTTTACAAATTAAGCGAAATCTATACCAACTCTCCTGAGGTTAAATTCTCCTTTTAAAATAATAGCTTAGACGCTTATTCTAATAGTGCAAGGAATATAGCGGCATTTTTTTGACTTATTTTGATTACTTCTTTGCCTTAATTGCCGGAATGTAATTGCCGCTGACAGTTCAATTTTGCCTGTTTAGTCCGAGCCGCTTTTTTATTGTTCACCTATTTTCACCAATAAGCGGATTTACAGCTCGGTAGTGTTTATAAGCTTGCGATAGACTTGAATACTTGGGACAATTCGCGCCGATTTTAAGTATGTGGCGATACACGCTTCATCAGTAACTAAAGTATGCGGATTTATCGGGGTTGATGTGGCAAAAGTAGGCTTATTTTTTGGCAGTGATGAGGGTAATACAGAAGCCGTGGCGGGTCGTATTCAGGAGCAATTCCCAGAAGGTGCCGTTGATGTTTATGATATTGCAGATGTCACACAGCTTGAATTTACTGAATATGAGCACATTATCCTAGGTATACCGACTTGGGATTTTGGCCAAATACAGTCTGATTGGGAAGAGTTCTGGGATGATCTGGCAGAAGTTGATTTTACTGGTAAGACTGTCGCTTTATTTGGTTTAGGTGATCAGTTTGGCTATGGTGACTATTTTCTCGATGCCATGGGTATGCTGCATGATGTGATCGTCGCTAATGGTGCTGCAATTATTGGCCACTGGCCGATAGAGGGCTATGATTTTGATGCGTCCAAAGCATGGCTTGAGGATGAACAATGTTTTGTTGGGCTTGCCATTGATGAAGACCAACAAGAAGAGCTTACAGAAGGGCGTATCAAGACATGGTGCCAACTGGTCAAAAAAGCCTTCGGTTTATAATAATGACTATTTCCCAATAGTGACCAATACCTTTTCTAGTTCATCCGTTTCTGCAATCAGATCCATTACCCAAACGTCTTACCATATAACCCTCAATAAATGCGATGATATGAGTAGTGGTAATGGCACGCAGGAAAAACAGTAATAAAACGAAGAAGTCCCCATCAAAAAAATCTGCAGCAACTAGCAATCGAGTTAAACCCATTAATTGGCTCAAATGGGGTAGGCGAGGGCTTATCACTCTTGTGCTTGCGGGTATCACCACATTTTCTGTTGCTGCTTATATGGATAAACTGGCGCTTGAGCAGGATTTAAGTGTAATTGGTAATGGTACGGCAACGGTTGTACAGATTCATGATCCGGGCTGTCAGTTATGCCAGCAACTTAAGCGTAATGTCGATCGCGTAAAAGGTGATTTTGAGGATACTGTTCAATTTAAAATAGCCAATATCAAAAATCAAAAGGGGAGTGAGTTCGCCTCTAAACATAGAGTAAACCATGTCACTCTTTTATTTTTTGACAAAAGAGGACGACGAATCAATGTGATTAATGGTGTCACGCCCTCTGCTGAGATTCGCCAAGCTTTAGAGCAATTGGCGAGCAGGTAGTGCTGTAATAAAAGAACGTTATAGCTGATCGTTCTTGAGGTTTCTATTAAGCTTCTGCAACAAAGACACCGCGCATAGGGGCAGGGTGCCCCTCTACAGTTTGACTATTATCGTCCGGGTTTAAAAAATCTTGCAGTGATTGAAAAGTCATCCATTCAGTCGAGCGTTGCTCTTCTAATGTAGTAATGTTGTGATCAACCAAGCGCGGGTTTTTGAAGCCACACTTTTTTAACCAGCTCAGCAGCGTCGGTGCTGAAGGTATAAACCAGACATTACGCATCATTGCGTAACGGCCCTCTGGGACTAGGCACTCGCCTAATTTCCCATCAATAATTAATGTTTCCAATACCAGTTGGCCACCGGGCTTTAAGGTTGCTTTTAATTCCCTAATATGATCTATAGGAGATCGTCTATGGTAGAGCACACCCATGGAGAATGTGGTGTCAAACATGGCGAGGTTGCTGGGCAGGTGTTCAATGCCTATAGGTAAAATATCAGCAGGTATTTGTCCTAAATATTTTTTGAGCATTAAAAATTGTATGATAAATCTCGGTGATGGATCGATACCGATCACCTGTGCGGCGCCATCACCTAGCATTCTTAAGCAATGGTAGCCATTGCCGCAGCCAACATCTAAAACGGTTCTATTTTTTAGTGAACTTATATGTGAGCGTAATCGATCCCACTTCCAGTCTGAGCGCCATTCGGTATCAATATGAATATCGAATAGTGTGTAAGGACCTTTTCGCCAAGGTATTAAAGCTCTTAGAGATTGTTCGAGAGTGGCCCGTACTTCTTTATTGGCATCACTTTTTTGACCAATTGAAACTGACTGACTTAACTCAATGGTGCTGGGATGAATATCGGGGAGCTGCTGAAAGGCTTTTTTCCATGCGGGTAGGTCACCATAACGTTTTTCACATAAGCCATCATTAACCTGTTGTTCCAGTTCATTAGCCCATTGATCTTGTTCTAAATCATGTAGGAATTGCTTCAGTGATTGATAGTGATCAAAAAAATTCATAAGAATTATAGTTCTTTAAACTTTTATCGCGATAAATGAAGCAAAAGTAAAACACTGAAACCATACATCTGCACTTGTGAAACCAGCGCTCTTCATGCGGTTTTTATGTATTTTGATCGTTTCTGGTTGCAGCACATTTTCTAAAGCTGTTCGTTTTTGAGCAATTTCAAGACTGCTATAGCCATTAGTGCGTTTGAAATTATGATAAAGGTCCGTCATTAATTGTTGGTGCGGTTCATCTTCAAAAATAATTTTTTCTGATAGAAGCAGAATGCCGCCAGGGTTAAGTCCATCATATATATTTTGAATAATACTTTCACGTTGACTCGGATCGATAAACTGTAAGGTAAAATTCAAGACGACAATAGAAGCATTTTCAATATTGGTAGATTCTATGTTATTACACCGTAATTCGACGGGAGTTTCATTGCTATCAGCATCAATAACTGACTGGCACTGTTTAATCATTGCCTTAGCGTTATCCACGCCAATAATCTTGCAATTAGCCGCTTTGATCCTATGGCGCATGGCCAGCGTAGCAGCACCGAGTGAGCAACCGAGGTCATAACAATGACTATCTGCCTGAGCATAGCGTTCTGCCATATCACCAATCATGCTTAAAATGGTCATATAACCCGGCACAGAGCGTTTAATCATATCTGGGAAAACACGCACAACCTGCTCATCAAAACTGAAGCGGTTGATTTCTGTCAGTGGGTTAGCGTAAATGGAATCTGTGGGCTGGTCTGTCATAAAATTGTCGGGTATTACCAATAATGGTCAATAATGGCGCGATTATATCGATGGGTAGCTATTATCACAATCCAAGTTGTACGCTAGGCGGCATATTAGTCAATATGGTCTATTCTAAAGTAAGTAAATTAACTATTTAAACTGCACGTCCTATGTCTGCCAACCCTTTTGGAACACTGAATGTACTCGTCGTTGATGACTTCAACAGTTTCCGTATTACCCTTAATAAAATCATGTATGAACTGGGCTTTAAGAATGTCGATAGCGTCGGCACTGGAGAAGAGGCTTTGTCGCTATGTGAGAAGAACCACTATGACCTGATTTTATGTGACTACAATTTAGGGCAGGGTAAGAATGGCCAACAATTTTTAGAGGATTTACGAGTCAGTAAACTATTAAAATCACAAGATATTTTTATTTTGCTATCGGCTGAGACAAGTCGTAATGTGGTTATGTCTGCTTATGATTGTGAGCCAGATGCTTACCTAACGAAACCCATTACAACGAAGGTAATACAGCAACGACTTAAGCGTTTATTGAATAAACGTAATGAAATGCTGAGTATTTATGAGAGCCTTGGAAAAAGTGATATTGCAGAGGCTATTCGCCTACTGAAACGGTCTGTTGATGAAAATTCACGTCATAGTATGGATTGTCAAAAATTACTAGGAGAATTATACCTTCAGGAAAGCAGTTTTGATGAGGCTGAAGCAATTTATCGAACTGTTTTAGAAATGAGAGCTTTAGATTGGGCGCAAGTTGGTTTAGCAAAGGTGAAAGTGGCTAAAGGTGAACCCGAAAAAGCGGTTCAATGGCTCAATGATATTATTGAAGAAAACCCTAGCTGTATGAAAGCCTATGATGCTTTGAGTAGTGCGTTGGAAGCAACAAATGATAGAGATGCTTTGCAACAAAATTTAGAAAAAGCGGTTGAAATATCACCCATGTCAATTGGTCGACAGGTATCACTAGCGAAAACAGCCTTAGAAAATGGCGATGCAGAGGTTGCAGCAAAAGCATTTAGAAAGACGGTTAAGCATGGTGCGAACTCTTGTCATGACACGGTTGAGAATCAATTAAATTATGCAAAAGCTGTTGCTCGTTTTTATGATAATGATGCACTTAAAGCGGGTGAAATGGCAAAAGAAGCTATAAAGATATTAAATGAATTAGAAGAAAAACAAGTTATTGATCCTGAGCTTCAAACCCAATCAAAATTGCTAGGTAGCCAATTGTGGGCGATAAAAGGCGATAATAAAAAATCAAAAGAAATACTTGATATCGTGGCTGATTCTTTAGAAGATCAAGTGTCTGTTGATATCGATATAGAAATTGAAATGGTCAATACTTTGATTTCAAACAATGAGTTTGATAGGTCTCAGTTACAACTAAAAAGAATGA
Organism: Cellvibrionaceae bacterium; assembly: GCA_050633825.1. GTDB lineage: Bacteria > Pseudomonadota > Gammaproteobacteria > Pseudomonadales > Cellvibrionaceae > CANLBN01. The sequence continues at coordinate 20,727 of JBOEHG010000015.1, forward strand.
TAGAAAAATATAAAAATGATGAGGCAGCTCTAGAAAAAATTGACCCCTTGTTATCTGAGCCTGTTAGTGAAAAAGGAAAGAAAATTTTAGCAAAAGTCAATAAGAAAGGTATAGAGGCCTATAAAGCTGCTGAATATGATGTGGCCATTAATTATTTTATTAAAGTTGAAAAACGCTATCCTCGCTATTTAGGAATAAAGCTTAATTTAGCCCAAGCAATTATCAGCCAATTGCGTCAGAATGGGATAGATGAAGCCAGTATTTCTCGTTGTGTCACAATATTTGATGTTGTTAGCCGTTACATTACTGCTGACAATGCACAGTTTAAACGTTATCGCCAGTTACAAGATATGTTGCGTGCTATAACCTCGCCAACACAGGAGCAATCATAATGTCCAGTTTGTCATCTGGTGAAAACCTTAATAGGGAATCTAAATCCTTGCATAGTCATCCTACGGATGAAGAACATCAATTAGATTTTTCTATGGTGCTTGCGTCGAGTGTTCATGATATGAAAAACTCGTTAGGTATGTTGCTCACGTCTTTAGAAGAAGTTATAGATCACGCGCCGCCTCAAGATAATGCGCAAAAAAAACATTTTTCAATATTACAATATGAAGCGTCAAGAATTAATTCAGAATTAATTCAATTGCTTAGTATTTATCGTTTGCAACAGAAAAATTTACCCTTTAATTTGGATGAAAACTACATTTCAGATACCTTTGAAGATCAGGTTGCACGAAACGATGTGTTATTTAGGACAAAAAACATTGAATTATCAATTGATTGTGATGAAGATTTGGCATGGTTTTATGATAATGAACTGCTTGGAAACGTCATTCATAACGTACTGATTAACGCGGCACGCTATGCTAAATCTCGTATTAATCTCTCGGCAAATATTGAGGGTGAGTTGTTGGTGGTAAAAATAGAAGATGATGGGGATGGTTTCCCAGAATTTATGATTAATGCAGCTTCTATAAAAGGTGATAGTCGTAGTGCCACTGATAGTACTCAACTTGGGTTATTCTTTGCTAGTCGTATTGCCAATTTCCATAAAAAGAATGACCACCGAGGCCAAATAGAACTTTCTAATGGTGGTAGCCTTAATGGTGGTGTCTTTAGTATTTACCTCCCTTGATTTTTAAATTTTCCTTTCTTTTCCTAATTGATTTTGGTGAATGCTACTTTTACCCCAAAGGCAATGAGTAAGGTGCCAATGCATTTTTCGATAATGCTTTTGCACTGATTGAACTTCTCTAGCAATATTGGATGGCTTAGAAATAGAGAAACAAAGCCGAACCACGCCAAATGGGCCATTGAAATTATGGCGCCATACACTAATTGAATAATAAGTGGTGTGTCTGGTTTGATCACTTGGGTAAAAATGCTAAGAAAAAAGATGGTTGTTTTTGGATTTAGCGCATTACAAATAAAACCAATCTTAAACGCTGAAAAGTTTGAAAGATTGGCTTCTTTTTTTTCATCCGCTGTTGTTGCTAAAGGTCTGGATTTAAATGTTTTCCAACCAATATAGATCAAATAGGCTGCGCCTAAATATTTAAGGATGGAAAATAGAACAATAGAGTTGGATATAATAATAGCTAAGCCAGCAATGGAGTAGGCTACATGAATCCAGATTGCTAGACTAATTCCTAAAGAGGAAAATAAACCAGCAGAACGACTATAGAAAATACTATTCCGACTCACCATAACAAAGTCAGCTCCCGGGCTAATAGCCATAAAAATAGCAATGATGGTTACTGATAGTAATTCTGGAATATAAGCCGCTAATTCAAAACCCATAATACTTCCTTTTGTTGACGTTATATCTTAATAATATCGAAGGATAATCTTTTCACTTCATCTTCGCCATGTGCACCAGTAACAACAGCAGAAGATGCTTTTTCTGGTGTTAGATACTGTTCTGCCACTCGCCTTAAATCATCGGCTGTAACCTGAGTGATTTGCTCGCGATATTTTTCTCGTTTTTCTTGAGTACGGCCACTTAGTTGAGCATGAAATTCTTGCTTAGCCTCACCTGCAGGTGAGCCGGGTTTATCAAGCGAACCAATAATACCTAGGATAGATTCTTCAATACTTTGCTCGCTTATTGATTGTTCAAATAACCATTCTAATGAACGGTCAAAATCTAACAGTGTTTCGCTCATGCGAGGGTCGCGGTACGAGTAAAATCTAAAAGTACCTGCGCTGCTATCTTGACTGGCTCCACCGCCATAGGCGCCGCCTTGTTCTCTAATGGCTCTATGGAGATAACCATTACGAAGGACGCCACCTAATACACTTAAGGGTGCAGCATCAGCGTGCCCCATTGCAACGGTCGGGTAAGCTTTTGCGCAAAAATGAACTTGAGAATTTGCTATCCAAGCTTGTTGAATCGGTGAATATGCCTTTTGCTCGGGTAAAAAAGTTGAGTTAATGGGGGCTTGCTGTAATTGTGCGCTCCAGCTATTTTCAATAGTACTTAAATACCCTTCCATGTTTTCGCTTTCACACACAGCCAACCAGTGTTTGTTTGTTGTAAGTAGCTGTTGGTGTAGCTGCTCTAATGTTTGTTGCAATACCTGATGTTGCCCTTCTGCTAATTGTTTTTCAAGTTTCTTGATTCTTTGTACCGCACCAAGCCCTATCAATTCATGAATCAGTTTCGTTGTTGGATTACAGGCCGAACTGGCAACCTGCATCGCCAGAACATGACCGCTTCCCGTAATACTTTGTTCTCGCCCAATCCGTGCTTGAGTAATGAGTTCTTGTATACGCTCTGATTCATTAAAGCGTGCTGAGGAAAAAGTGTCCTGCATTAAATCACTCATTGATTTTTGATTACGGTTGAGTGCTTTAGCGCTTAATGTCGTGTAAGCCAGTAATTTTTGTGGATCATCAGTATGGTTACGTAAACTGTAAAAACTGTTAATAGAGCCCACGACCTGTGATTGTCGCTGTTGAATAGAAAGATAATCTATATCACCCAAACCTACTTCAGTTAAACACAAGGTATACCAAGGTAATGCTTCTAATAGATTTTTATCTAATTGGGGTAGAGGACAAATAATTTGCTGATAACTTAAACCATTTGTGCCTGCACTGTAAGAATGTAAAGGGTAGTGCCCAAGTGTTTTTTGTTTTCCTTGAGGGTATTTACTCTCTTTAGGGATGTCATTCAGACCTACTTTAGGTAAAACACTATCGTCATCTTCTTGTTGTTGGCGTTGATCAAGGTCTTTTGCTTGTTTAATAATAGCGTTCTTTTCATCATCGCTAAGCGAGGCTTTAATTTCAGCCAATTGCGCTTCTTCTGCTTGCACTTGGCGTTCATGAAAACCACTGTCAGGGCGCAGTGTGAGCGTAACTCTATGTTGGTTATCTAACAGTAAGCGTTTAATTAAAGTAGAAATATAATCCGGCTTGCTAATATCTTGTCGTAACTCTTCAAGTGTATTTTCAAGATCAAGAAACGCTAATACGTCACCTCTATGAGTTGCAGCACTTAGCCCGTTTAAAATAAGTTGTAAGCCGTAAGGATAACCATCACCGCCTATTTCTCGTTGGCGCAATTCAAGTTGATGCAGAGATGCTTCAACTTGTTCTTGAGGAAGGCCGTCCTTAACAATAGTTTCTAATACACGGGTTATTTCTGTTTCTAGCGCATAGGTATGCTGTACTTGTGTATCCGCCAATCCACACATAAATAACATTTCATATTGTGAATCATCCATGCCACATAAAGGCGAAGGTGAAGCCCCCAATTCTGTCGTTTCCAGTAAATGTTGAAGAGGGGAGGCGCTGTTATCGAATAATAAGCTGGATAATAAATTAACTTCGAGATTGTCTTTTAGGTTAATGCTGGGGCCCAATAACCATGCAACAACAATATGTGCCTTATTTTCAATATCTTCATTAGCCTCAGGTTGGTAAGGGTAGGCCTCTTCAACACGTATAGATGCGTTGTAGCGTTTTTCGGGAGCCACACTAATATTTTTATCAAGCTTATCAAAGCGATGCAGTACTTGCTGCTCAAACTTAAGCTGATGCTCTTCCGCCGCAATATTACCGAAGGTCATAAAAATAGCATTACTTGGGTGGTAATGAGTGTGGTAAAACTCTTTTAGCTGTTCATAACTTAAGTCAGGAATCGCTTGTGGGTCACCACCACTATTGTGATGATAGGTTGTTGTGGGGTATAAATATTTACTGAGTGTTTGCCATAGCTGTGAGGTGATAGAGCTCATCGCACCTTTCATCTCATTATAAACAACCCCTTTATAAACAAGAGGGCTGTTTGGATTTCCCTCTTCAGCAAAGTCCAGCCGATGTCCTTCTTGGGCAAAGTCCAAAGGGTCTAAACGAGAGAAAAATACAGCGTCCAGATACACATCTAATAAGTTATCAAAATCTTTTCTGTTTTGGCTCGCAAAAGGGTAAGCCGTCCAGTCTGAGCTGGTAAAAGCATTCATAAAGGTATTCAGGGAACGGCGAATCATCATAAAGAAGGGGTCGCGCACAGGGTATTTTTCACTGCCGCAGAGTGCTGTATGTTCCAGAATATGAGCCACACCTCTTGAATCTTCGGGTACGGTCCTTAAGGCCACTAAGAAGACATTCTCATCGTTATCTGCTTCTATATGAATATGTTGAGCACCGGTATTACGATGTTGGTATTCATGTACCGTAATATTGAGAGAAGTTAAGGTTTCGCTACGGATATGCTCAAAGCTGGTATGAGATGATATTTTCATAGAACTCGTCTAAAAAGAATGGATGGTAATGTTAGTTATCGATATTACATAGTGCATATAATATTGATGGCCATTAGGCACTATTTTTATCAGTAAGTTTAACTGATTTTATACACTTTGTAGGCTTAAGTTGATAATTAATAATAGGGGCGTTAGTCTTATTCTCTTTTAGGGTGATTATTTATTATGCAAGAAGCGGATTGGTCCAATATTGGTTGGTATAATATTGCAGCATTTGGCTGGTTTATTTTCTTGTGGTTGGGCTATGCTCGATTTGCACGTTATCAAGCCAAGCGTTCCAATAAAAACCTCTCATCGGTAATGAATCATTTACGTAAGCAATGGATGAATCAGCTGATCAAGCGTGATATGCGTATCCCTGATGCAGCGCTTATTGCAAACTTGGAGCGCAATGTTACTTTCTTGGCATCGTCCAGTATTCTTGTGCTTGCCGGTCTATTAACTGCTTTAGCCTCCACGGATAAAATTCAGGCAGTACTAGTGGATGTCCCTTTCCATATGGGGAGTACGTCTTTCTTACTGCATATTAAGTTTTTTGTACTGATTTTAATCTATGCCTACGCCTTTTTTACCTTTAGCTGGTCCATGCGCCAGTATGGTTTTGCGACAGTTGTTATTGGTGCTGCACCCTTAAAAGAAGAGGTTGAAGAAGACCCGGATTGCGCGAAAGATTTTATTCGAGCCAGCGCCAAGGTGATTGATATGGCCGCACATACTTATAATTATGGCTTAAGAGCCTATTACTTTTCTCTCTCTGTATTGGCGTGGTTTATTAACGTGTGGTTCTTTGTTGCCGCAAGTACATTGGTTGTCATCGTATTGTATTTACGTGAATTCCATTCCCGGCCTTTAAGGGAATTAAGGTTACTGCAATAAGCGTTATTTCAATAAGCTACAGTAAACGCACTATTCTTGTGATGGGGTGACTCTGCTTCATCCATTATTGCGCTAGCGAAATCTTCCATCGATATATGCGAATGACCTTCTTGGTCTGTAAGCAAAGTATCTGTACCAACGCGATAATGCCCAGTTTTTATCCCCGGTACTAACATTGCTGGCGGAGAAATATAGGTCCAGTCCGCTTCTTTTTCGGCTAAACAAACCTCATACTGGGCTTGACAGGCACGGGCAATAGGAATGATCTCTTCTGGTAAAAAGCCCGGAGAAGTCAGAACGGTTTCGTTACTTTCTTTATTTAGCTTTAAGCGTGCTGCACCACCAACAATTAATACTCGTGTATTGAGATTGGCCGCAGCCTTTAAAACTGCTTGAGTTGATAATACTAGAGTTTCTTCTTCTCCAGCACTTGGGCGAATTGCACTGATAATTAAATCGCTATTATCAATGTTGTCGTTAAACATAGATATATTATTAATATTCGCTTCTATTTTCTTTACCGTTTGAGGCAATTGCTGTAACGACTTTTTGGTACGCGTAACAGCGGTGACTGTGTGCCCTCGGTTGAGCGCTTCTTTTACTGTACGACGGCCAACATCTCCGGACCCGCCAATAATAATAACCTTCATATGCTTTCACCTTTGTAGTTAAGTGTATGAGTTCTTGATTGTTTGCCTTTTACTTGAGCTAGGTATTGGCTAAACCAAATACTGCTTAAAACGATCGTAACTCCTATTATTTGTAAAACCGTTAGTGTTTCTCCCAGTAGTAACCACCCGATTACAACCGCCGTGGTTGGGCTTAGAAAACCCAAAGTTGATGCCACTGTCATATTGATACGAGTCAGCCCTCTAAACCAAATAAAATAGCTTAATGCTGCGCCAATAATGCTGAGCCAGAGAAACCCCATTAGATTTGCTAGGCTCACGGGAGGCAAAGGAGGTTCTAGCCATATTGCTAGGGGAATAAGTAATATTCCGCCTGCGGTTAATTGCCATGCGGTGTAAGTAAGCAGCGATGTTGGTGGCTGCCACTTCTTTGTAAGAACCGTGCCAGTCGCCATTGCGCAGGCACTACCAATCCCCGCAATAACACCCATAAAGTCCAGTGTTCCCGAAGGTGTTAGTACCAGCAGAGCAACGCCGCCAACACCGGCTGTTGCTGCGAGAATGATTTTTATAGTGATCGTGTTTCCCAACAAAAGATAGGCAAGGAAAATAACAACAATAGGCTGCGCTGCCCCGAGTGTTGCCGCTATACCCCCCGGCAGGCGATACGCCGTAATAAAGAGCAATACCCAAAAAATAGAGAAATTAAGAGCCCCCAAAACAAACATTTTCCACCACCAGTGGCCTTGCGGTAGCTTGCGAACGATCAATAATAAAAATAGTCCCGCAGGTAAAGCCCGTAACATGGCAGCAGTAATAGGGTAGTCATTCGGTAAAAATTCCGTTGTTACATAATAAGTAGTGCCCCAAATGATGGGCGCCAGAGCGGTTATTGCTATATCACGGTATGGATACATAAAAGCCTGTTGATATAATTTATCTTGACGTCAAGATATCATAATAAAAATCTTGACGTCAAGATAATAGGCAAAGATAATCTGCGTATGGATCATGTAGATAAAATCATTAAACAGTGGAATCAAGAGCGCCCCGACCTCAATGTTGGCCCTATGGCAACCATTGGTCGTGTAAAGCGCCTGTCGATATTTTTTACCCGTGAAATGGAAAGAACCTTTGCAGAGTTTGATTTGCACAGCGCGAGTTTTGATGTATTAGCAACTTTACTGCGATCAGGTAAGCCATACTGCATGTCACCGGGTGAGCTGATAGCATCCACCATGGTGACATCGGGCACCATGACAAACCGTGTTGATCAGCTGGAAAAGGCTGGGCTAGTTGTAAGAGTCCAAAGCGAGCAAGATAAACGCAGCATGAAGATCTCGCTCAGTGATAAAGGCTATACATTGATTAATAAAGTTGTAGAGCAACATGTCAAAACCCAAGATCAGCTAACGCAGATGCTTTCTCAAAAAGAAAAGCAAACGCTGGATTCACTCTTGCAAAAAATAACGCCGTATTTTGAGAATACAGATAATCAATAAGTGCTGCTTAATGAGAGTTATTTTTATTAGCATTTGTCACCGACCCCTTTACTTCGATAAGACCTAAAGAAAAATAATAGGCGCGTGACGGAAGAATAATGCGCATGCGCGTTTACATTCCGAGTCTTTGCTGGTAAAAAGAGCAATAAATCAAATAAAAACAGTGAGTTGAGGTATTTTTCTCGAGAGAGTTACGGAAGAATATCGCGCATGCTCACTATTAAAATGTTAGGCACCTTTAATATGGAAAATTTTTTAAGCCTAGAAAGGTATGACTTGTTGGCTAACGTAAAAATGATAGAAACCGAATTTTCTGGGCGTAAAACTCCGGTATTCGATAATTATCGTGGCCAATTCTTTTGGCATGTTAACGATGAGAGGTGTACCGATTGGTTAGCTGCCTATATCTTCGAGCATGGTGAATTGCACCCAGGCCAAAGTTCTAAATGCAAAATTATTTTAGCAGGTACTATTAAAGAGTTAGCTATTGGCCAGTTTAAGAATGGTGCTCAATTTGCAATTCGTGAAGGCTCAAGAATCGTGGCTATTGGGTCAATTATAGAGGTAAGCTTAAATGCCTAACAAGGAGCAACAATCGCTCCCGTTGGTCGCTGGGACGTCCAAAACGCTCCGCTTTTTTAGCCGCCCCTGTGCACGGCGTTAGGCATATGGATGAAATTATATTAGAAATATTGGAGGCTTGGAGAAACAAAGGTAATTTTGGTCTTTCAGTTCCGTTTCTATTTGGAGCTTTATGTCAGCATCCAGATCAAACTATGGTTGGCAACGATGCGCGCGAGAAGTTTGAGTCATTCATAAATATAATCGGCCAATCAAACAGTATTCTTAGATTAAGTTACTGTGACAAAGCCAATGACTTAATACTTGCCCCAGTTCATGATGTTCCAGCGGGGTGCAAAAATATAGAATCCACTAGGCTTTGGGTACAACACGATGTTGTGCCTGAAGATGCGGCTACCAAGAAAAGCCTGCATATTGCTTTGTGGGAAAAATATGGGCTTCATTTAGTGGATAATAATTTTTCATGTACTAATGGTCACTATTACCCATTCAGCAATGAAGACAAGCTTTTTATTTCTGAGGCTTTCGGCCAAAATGCCTAACAAGGTGGTCAATCGGACGCCTTTTCCATTGTTCGTTTTTGTGCTTGAATAGCACAACACTCACAATTACAAAGTCGCCGCTTACCACGGCGTTAACTGCAAACACATATAGAGAATATACATAGTGAAAGAAATAACCAGAATTAATCACCTAGGCTTAAGAGTTAAGGATTTAGAAACATCCAGAGGATTTTACGAAAAACTAGGGTTTATATTTATAGCTGGTCCAGTCGGGCCAGAACCTGTTGCTATTATGGAACATCCATCAGGCGTCAATATAAATTTTATCCTTAATGGCGATGCTAGTTGCACTGAAAACATCCTTATGGATATACCTCAGAAAAATACTGGCTATACCCATGTCGCACTAGAAGTGACTAACGCCGAATCAGCATTAGAGTCAGTTAAAGAGCTTGGTATTACAATAACTGGAGAAGTTGAATTTGAAGGTGCTAAGTTCTTTTTTATAAGAGATCCTGATAGTAATGTTATTGAATTTCATCAACCGGCAAGCAGTTAACAAACACATTAAAAAACGCCCACAAAAGGCGTGGGACAGCCTGCGCGTTGCTCCGGCTTCCCCTTACAACGGCGTTAGCTTTAATGTGGCTATAAACTGATGCAGAAATATTTAGCATTCAAGTTGTTTTTAGGCGCCTTTTCAATTGTTAACGCCTTTTTAACTGTTTCTTTATTTAACTATATCTATGGTGTTGCGGAAGCTGTTCCAGAGTTTGTAAAGCTTATTGGAATAATTTATGTCGGTATCCCTCTAACTTATCTATATAAAATTATAATAAAGAAATGATTTTTCTAGGATCAAAGAGTCAGAGTACTTAAAATAAGGAAGAAATTGAGAATCAAGAACTCTGTCCCTTTGATCTAGGACGCAGCAACGCTGCTCCGCTTAGCCGAGCATTAGCCACTTTTTTGAATTCGAGTATATGAATAAATATTTAGCATCATCAAAATATATAGACTGGGAAAATCCAAATATATTGGCTCAAGCTAAAGAGCTTGCTAATGGAGTTTCTGATCCAGAGGAGATTGCTCAGAGGTGCTTTGAGTTTGTTCGTGACGAAATTAGACATAGCTGGGACTACAAGCAAAATCCGGTAACATGTATAGCATCAGATGTTCTCGAATATCGTACAGGTTATTGCTACGCAAAAAGCCATTTATTGGCTGCATTACTGCGAGCAAATAAAATTCCTTCGGGCCTATGCTACCAACGCTTAACTATCACAGATGTTCCTCCGTTTTGTCTTCATGGTCTTAACGCTATTTATTTAGAACGCTATGGTTGGTATCGCGTAGATGCGCGAGGTAATAAACAAGGTGTTTCGGCTGCATTCTGTCCGCCTGTTGAGAAACTGGCTTTTCCCATCGTAACGTATGGTGAAGCCGATTTACCCGAAATTTGGGCCAAGCCTTTGTCTGTTGTAGTTGATACTCTTTATAACCATACAACTTATCAAGAGGTTGCAGATAATTTACCAGACGTCGAACTAGTCACGTCTAAGAAATAAAGGAATTGATGACAGATAAGAATTATTTTTATTAGGACTTGTCACTGCTACTTTAAATCTTTGTTCCAAAAAGCTCTTTAAATTTTCCTGTGTTACGAGTGTTATGGCTTATCAGTTCTATACACTTTTGGTGAAAAAGCATATACACTTGCCCTTCAGGGCTCACCCTGACTATCATTATTGGACTTTAATGTTTGTATAAATAGGCAAAGCAAGGCCTAGACTTGCTAAAATTTCAGAATTCGATTATTCGAAGGCTGTTTTTTGCCTAATAACCACTCAATCATTTGAATGGTTTACAAAATATAGAGTTTGAAAATGTTTAAATCATCTAATATCCGCTCGTTAAAATTATCTGATCTAGCAAAGCTAAAAGTTATACTCGATCAGACTGAATTATTCCCTTCAGAAATGCTTGAAGAAATGGCTAATCCATTTTTCCACGATTCAGTCTGTACTGATTTTTGGCAGGTTTATGAGCACAATGGAGAGACTATAGGGTTTCTGTATTGTGTGCAGGAAAGACTTACGGAGGGCACTTGGAATGTGCTTGCTATTGCAGTTCTCCCGGAGTTTCAACATCAGGGTATAGGAGGGTTACTTATGAGTAATATTGAGCAAATTCTCCAGAGTAGCAATAGCTCAACCCTATTAGTAGAGACATCTTCGCTTCCCGAATATGGTCGTACAAGAAAGTTTTATGATTCTATCGGTTACCATAAAGAGGCGGTAATAAGAGATTTTTATGCAAAAGGAGAAGATAAAATTGTATTCTGGAAAAGTCTCAATTAAATTAAGAATTTGACTATAGCAAGTCAAGCAAGATGAAAAATACAAGGTAATAAGGAGATAAATAAAAGGGGCGATGATAAGTAAGCATTATTTTATTGGAATTTGTCACTGTCCCCTTGAATGGTTGCCCCTCTTAAATAAGGAGCGTTGTCATTATTTATCGTGATTGGTTTATCAAGACGGGTAAAGCTTAAGAAACTAAGCTGACTCGCAGCTATCGATACGCAACTTTACTAATGTTAGTCACTGTTTGAGAGATTAGTTTTAAATGGGATTTTTAATGGAGCTTTTATGAGTCAAAGGGTAGCTGGTTTTGATCTTGCCAGAGCGTTAGCTATATTCGGAATGGTCATTGTTAATTTTAAAATTGTCATGAGTGCAAATACTGGTTCTCAGCTATTGGTAAATGTTGTACAGCTATTTGAAGGTCGAGCCTCTGCGTTGTTTGTGATTCTTGCCGGTGTAGGAGTGTCGTTTATTACCAATAAGGCAAGGTTATCCAATGATAGACTTTTTATTGTTAAGGGGCGGTTGTTATTAGTAAAGAGAGGGTTATTACTGATTACTATCGGCCTTATTTACACGCCAATATGGGAGGCTGATATTCTCCATTTTTATGGTTTTTATTTCTTGATAGCGGCTGCCATATTTACGTTTAATAAAACTACTGTGTTGTTTATTTCAGCATTTATTATGCTGGTGTTTCCAGTTTTAATGTTGTTTTTTAATTATGAGGAGAACTGGGATTGGGCAACATTAACGTATGAAAATTTATGGTCACTCGATGGAATGATCAGACATATTCTATTTAATGGTTTTCACCCCGTCTTTCCGTGGGCCGCTTTTTTAGTCTTTGGTATGTGGCTTGGGAGGCAGGATTTATCCCAAGGTTTGATAAGGAAAAAATTACTTCTTTGGTCACTCCTTACGTTGGTTGTTATTGAATATAGTTTTTATTGGATAAAAGCAACTGTTGGAGATAGTAGTGTGCTTGAAATGACACCCGAAGAAGTGACATTTTTATTTTCCATATCTATTATACCTCCGTTACCTCAATATATACTCTCTGCGGCTAGTTCCGCCGTTATAGTATTGATGGCTTGCTTATACTTGTCTGAAAGGTTTTCAGGAAACAATATCATCAAGTGGCTGTGCCAAACTGGAAAGTTATCTTTAACTTTGTATTTAGCTCACGTAATGATTGGTATGGGCTTTCTTGAAGCTATTGGTCGATTAGAAAACCAAACCATTAATTTTTCACTATCTAGCGCATTGATATTTTGTATTGTTGGAACAGTTTTTAGTGTTGTATGGCTTAGCTTTTTTAAGACGGGTCCCTTAGAATGGGTCTTTCGTAAAGTATAAATAAAGTATAAAGATAAGCCGTATTATTCATTAGGGGGGGATTAAATGAGTAGAACATTGATATCAAGTGGTTCTGAATTCGAAAGAAAAATCGGGTATTCACGTGCAGTTGTAGACGGGGATTATGTGTTTGTCTCTGGTACGACAGGCTATAATTATGAAACTATGTCCATTTCAAGTGACCCAGTAGAACAAGCAGAGCAATGCTTTAAGAATATTGAACGAGCTCTTGCCGAAGCTGGTAGTAGTCTTGATAATATTGTGAGAGTTCATTATATATACCCTGATAGAAATGATTTTGAACCTTGTTGGCCAGTATTTAAGAAATACCTTAGTAATGCGAGACCTGCTGCTACCATGTTTATTGCTGGCTTATTTGATAATGCTATGAAACTAGAAATAGAAGTGACTGCTAGGTTAAATATATAAGCAATCAATGACGCTATCAAAATAGCTTTCCTGCGCAGTTATTGGATATTAAAGGGATATATACTAAAGGGGAGTAATTAAAGGGGGCATATTCTCTTAATTGTTATCTGAAAGTAGTAATAGTTATAGAACGTAAAGAATTGATATTCTCTGCGATACTGTTACGCTTTTGAGCCGCATAAAAAATGCCATTATATTTTTTGCATAACTGCAAGCATTATTTTATAAATGGTAATTGAGTCGAGTGTGAAAGAAATTAAATATAATAACTTGCGTATGGTTGCCACGGCTTCAGATGGGGAGTATTCTATGGCGCTTGCTGTAGCAAGTGGTTTTGCTGATTTTGTGGTTACTGTTGCTATCGATCAAAGAGACTTTGACGTAATATCGAAAGATGAAGAGCGTACGGCTTTTTTATGTGCTGCTTTTCATCACCCATTTCAACTTAAAAAAACTGCGCTAAACGAAGCAGAACAGCGTCACTATTTAGATGTAATTTTACATGCCTCTGCTTCTGATGTGGAAAATTTCTTGACCGAAAAAGATCATAGTGATGCCAATGGCGCTATTTCCAATTTTGTTAAAATTACAACTGAAAGAGAACAATATCTTATGCGTAAGGGAAAGTGGTTCGAATAATAATAATCACAATTTTGAGTGATTTTTTATTATGTTTCTATAATTGTTGAACTGGCATTTTTGCATAAATTTCCTTTGGTAAAGAAATTGATTCGACTTCTTTGTAAGTAAAACTGTTCGGTAAGTTATTACCTGCTTTGACAGTATAAAAGAGGGCATATTCGTCAATATTGGCAATTACTGCCTGTTGCTTGCTTTCACTTGGTGTTATAAATAATTGCAAACGTTGTAGTATTTTTCCTATCCAAAAACTACCTGAGTAACGAACGATAGGTGCTGCTAATATAAGACCTGTTAAAACCGGTAACAACCACCAAAAGAACTCAGGTGCATAAAAATAGCTTAAGCCTCCCCAAATAACCGCACTAAAACTTACAATTGCAGTGGCTTTTAAGGCTTCTTTCCAGGGTATATTGCGTCCATTTCTGGGTTGGCTATTCCAAATAACATCGGCACCAACCAATGTGCAAATGACAACATAAGCATGAAAAATCATCATGATAGGAGCTATTACTATTGCGGTAATGATTTCAAGCAGCGTGCTGATGAATAAACTCAAACGATTCCCAAATGCTTTGGGGCTTTTTAAGAAAGCTAGAGTGAAAGAGAGTATTTTTGGTGTCAATAGTAGTAATGCTGTTAAGCCAAAGAGAGAATAAATCAATTCGGGGTTAACAATTTTCCAATTAGGGAATAGTTGGTAAGGTTGCGTAAAGAACTGGTTGCTATTGAGTGCTGTTAATATTGCATCTGTTGTTCCCAGCGTTAACATAATCAGCCATAAGAATGAAGAAATATAGGCCATTGCCCCGAATAACATATGGAGGCGGCTAATCCAATGTAGCCCCTTACTGGAGATCAATTTTAAATGTTGAATATTACCCTGTGCCCAACGTCTATCGCGGGTGATAAAGTCGATAATATTACTGGGAACTTCTTCATAACTATCGACACGCTCGGTTACGGTTAATACTTGCCAGCCTCCGCGTTTGAGCAAAGCCGCTTCTACAAAATCATGACTTAAAATTTCCCCGCCAAAGGGAGGAGGGCCTATGAGTGTTGGTAAACCACAGTGCTCGATAAAGGCTTGGGTTCGGATAATTGCATTGTGACCCCAGTAATTACCAGTATCTGTTTGCCAGAAGCTATTACCAGTCGCGAGAAGAGGGCAGTATAATTCAGCGGAAAACTGCAAAAACCGGCCAAAGAATGTTTCTTGACGTACAGGTATAGGAATCGTCTGTATTAAGCCAGCATTGGGGTTGGCTTCCATTTTTGCTGTTAGAGAAATTAATGTTTCTCCTCCCATAATACTATCAGCATCTAGTACAACCATATATTCATAATGTTTCCCCCAACGCTTACAAAAATCAGCCACATTGCCGACCTTTCTATGGGTATTGTTTTCACGACGGCGGTAAAATAAATTAATATTGAGTGTTTTTAAACGTTTTTTTAATATGGCCCATGCTTCTTTCTCTTGGGATGCAATAGCTATATTTGTACTATCACTGAGTAAGAAGAAGTCAAAATAATCTTGTTTACTGGTCGCAGCTAATGAGCGCAGTGTTGACTCTATTCCTGCCATTACTCGAGCAACATCTTCATTGTATATAGGCATAATAATGGCAGTTCTATTATTCTTATTTAATTCTATATCGTTAACAGTCTTATTTTTTGCTGTTCTTAGTGTGAGTGGGTCTTTATTGAAGAGTAATAATGCGAAACCAATCAAGGCACTCCAAAAAGCAAGGCTAATCCAAGCAAAACAAAGAGTGAAAAGAATAAAAATACAATAATCTAATAAGGTCGCGGCATTAACATTAATAATGTCCAACATCATAAACGAGCCGTACAATGTTGTTGCTAACACAAGTAGGCAATACAGTGGCGCTCTCCATTGATGTAAAGGTATACGGTATAGAGGGATATCTGCTTTTAGATTTGAAGCCTTATTTGTTTTCATTGCGTCTACTTTCTGTATGCTCATAACGGTGGTTTATTTCACTTCGTCCGGATGCCAAACATAGCTCCAGGTCTCTGTTATTTGCTGTTCCCCTAATAGTAATGAAAGGCTCATATCAATAGGCTCATTGGTAATGGCTTCTAATTTAAAAGACGCTCGCCAGGTTTTCTTATCAGGCAAAGGAAAAACCATAAGGTCACTAATCACTCCCCGATTATTAACGAGTTTAGGTTTAATAGGCATTTCGGGGTTAAGACTATTTTCTGGCCAGCCGGCAAAATCAATAATAAATTGGCGTTTTGTTTTAGGAGGAGGGTTTTTAGTACCAGGTAATGCCCCCCAGCCATTACGTGTTTGTACGACTTTTCCAAGGCTAGTTTGATGCGGTGTATCAATAATATTAAGTTCGTAACTTATTTTTAATTTTTCACCTGCTTTAAGACCTTTTTGAGGCACCCAGTAGGCAACAATATTATCGTTAGTTTCATCGGATGTGGGGATCTCCACTAATTCTACGCGACCTTCTCCCCAACTGTTATTTTTAGGTTTAACCCATAAGCTAGGTCTACGGTCATAAAATGCTTCTGTATCTTGATAATTATTAAATTGACGGTCTCTTTGCAGTAAACCAAAACCTTGAGGTTGATTGTTGGTAAATGTACTGACGTGTAAGTTTTTAGGGTTTGATAAGGGTCTCCATATCCACTCATGATTATTGGTTGCAAGTAATAAGCCATCAGAGTCGTGTACTTCAGGTCGAAAGTCATCTTCCCGATTAATACTATTTTCTCCATAGAAGAACATGCTGGTTATTGGTGCAATGCCAATTTTTTTAATATCATTTCGAGCAAATAAATCTACATCAACTGAAATTTTGGTAGGTAAACCAGGAAGTAATTCAAAACGATAAGCCCCGGTCACTGACTGACTTTCTAAAAGGGCATAAATAGTCAATGATGTTGCTTTTGATGTCGGTTTAACTAACCAGAACTCTGTAAAGTGGGGGAACTCTTCGCCGCTGGGTTCGGCGGTATCAATGGCCAAGCCGCGCGCCGAAACACCATATAATAAACCCGGCCCTAAGGGGCGAAAGTATGAAGCGCCTTGGAAAACAATAAGCTCATCTTTATAATTTTTATTATTAAGTGGGTAATGAACCCGTAAACCCGAAAAATTAATATCTGATTGCGTAAGGTCTCTAACGGTATGAGATTCACCATCGTAACGAAAAAAATCGCGAGAGAATGGAATATTAATAATGCTGTCTTCAACGATTTCATAAATTGATACTGGTTTTTTATATAAAAAACCGGGGTGAAAGAGTTGTATTTCAAATAGGGATTCGTTTTTCCAAATGGCTTTTTCTGTTAAAAAGCGTATGTCTCGATACTCTTGATAATCTAATTCTTTGAGCTCAGTAGGGATTGCCTCTTCGTTACTAACATAAGCCTCTTTGGCTTTATCCATTGCTTTGTAGATCATTTTTTGATGCAGGTGCTCTACATCCGTTATATTTTTTAAGGGCTGCGCTTCTGTCAGTGAAGAGCATAAAGCTATATATAGAGTAAGTGTTACCCACCGTACTGGATTGAACGGCGACATTTTTGAAAAACTAAATATGCTCATAAGCTTACTATCGTAAAAGTTCTTGCTTTTGCTACGCCACACTACACTGAAAAAGCAAAATGCTTTTCATTCATTGTTTGGTTTTATGATGTTTATTAGTAAGTACCAGAAGGGTGCTATGAAAAGTGTGATGTAATAGGCAAAAAGCTTGTTTGTTTAATGATCAAAAGTTAATAGTTTTGAATCACTTGCTCGGTAAGTCATAGTATTTTTAACTTAGGAACAAGTCAAAGTAATAAAGGTGAACTAGTCTACATATTAATAAGATGGCTTATATTTTATGCGGGCCGAAAAAATGAATAATTAATAACCATTTTTCTTTTCTTGATAATTGCTTGATTTCATATTCACGGCGGCTAGCAGAACTACGAGAATGGCCGTTTTCTAAATAGTTTAAGGCAATAGGCTTTCGTCCATAAAAAAACTTTGCCCCACGCTTTGCTTTATGCTTTTGCCAGCGCTTAATGAAGTCAGTGGTAATGCCGGTATACAGGCGGCCATCACTGGCAGCAATAATATACACTTGCCAACCCTGAACGTTAGTTTTTGGAATGTTTAATGTGCTCAATGAGTTTGTCTTTGGCTTGATTAATTTGTGCTGCTAAATAGTCACTACCACCTCTATCAGGGTGGTTCTTTTGCATAAGTTCTTTATGGCGTTTAGTAATTTGCTCGATACTGTTGATTTCATCAAAACCAAAAATTTCTTTTGCCTGTGCAATAGTCATATTTGAGAAGTTAGCTTCGGTAGGCTGTTTTGCATTGTGTGATTGCTTTTTTTTACGCCAATTTTGCAAAAAAGGCATAACACGTAATGCGAGAAAGAAAAGTTTTTGTGCGATAGGAAGCAAAGCGGCAATACCGGCTGCAAGCCAATGTAACTTTCCTGTGACCACCAAAATGATCAACACGAAGGCCAGTAAATATAAACCATATTTTAAAAATATCTTTGGCCTTTTTTCTGCTGGTTGTTGTTTAATATAGCGGATAAAATAAAATAGCCCGGCAATGGCTATAACAACAAGTAGGGGTTTAATCATGGTTAATAAAATTCTACGTTAATAAATGTCAAGTTAATAAAATTCAAATTGGATATTAAGTGGTTCCAGATAACGCTGTTCTTGCAGTAAATTTCGATAGCTTAATGGATGTTCATCTAACCATTCATCGGCAAATTGTAAAATAATATTTTGATCTTGAATGGTAATAGTGGGTAAATCAATATCATCTTCAC
Source organism: Cellvibrionaceae bacterium (assembly GCA_050633825.1). Lineage (GTDB taxonomy): Bacteria > Pseudomonadota > Gammaproteobacteria > Pseudomonadales > Cellvibrionaceae > CANLBN01. The sequence continues at coordinate 39,216 of JBOEHG010000015.1, forward strand.
GTCGATGATTAAGTAATACTGCTAAGCGTAAACAAGCAAAAAAAACGGATAAAAACTGCTGGGTTTCAGCAGTGAGAATCATTAATCGCTCAGAGCGGATTTTGCGCCGGTGAGCGCCAACAAATAATGCCAATAGCTCCTGTTCAAAGCGGCTAAAGCCTGCCATATCGGTGTGTTTTAAAAGGTAGGCTCCATGATGATGATAGCCAGAGTGAGATACGCTTAAACCAATTTCATGTAGTAATGCCGCCCAGTGTAAAATTTTGCGGACGTTAACACCATTAACGATAGGAGAGGGGAATGACCGAATGAAATATTTAAGTGTTTTATAAACGCGTTCAGCCTGCTCTCGATCGATTTGATGTTGTTCGATTAATTTATCGACGGTGTGGTCGCGCATATCTTGTGCTGATAAACGGCCCAATGTATCGTAGATCAAGCCTTCTTTTAAGGTTGTATCAACAACATGGACTTCATCTAATTGTAATTGATCAAAAATAGCCGATAAGATAATGATGCCAGCAGGCAAGACACTGGCCCGTTGGCTCGATATTCCGCTGAGGTCGAATAATTCACCGTGTTGTTTTAGTTGATCGACTAAGGCATTTAGCCCTTCTCTAGTAACAACACCAGTAACGACATCGGCTGGCATTAATTCGCTGATTGCTCTCATGGTGCCTGAACTTCCTACGGCAATGTCCCAACCCTGCCGGCGATAGCGCCTAATGATCAATTCTAATTCTAAGCAGGTTGCGTAGTAAGCCTCATTGATCATCTTTTGTGTGATACGTCCAGCAATGGCTCCAGATTCATCAGCAAAATAATTATCACTGTAAGTCACACAGCCAATGCTTAAGCTTTCCATCAGCTGTGGTTGTTGGCCTTTTTTTAAATTAAGTCCAGCTTTACCGCTACCGATAATAAATTCTGTACTACCGCCACCTATATCAATGATAAGCGGTTTACCTTTATCGGCACTAATATCATGGGATACACCTAAGTAGACGAGTCGTGCTTCTTCATAGCCGGAAATAATATCAATAGTATGACCAAGTGCTGCTTCTGCTTCGGTAATAAAGGCACTGGCATTTTTGGCACTTCGAAGCGCTTTGGTGCCGACGACTCGAACTTGTTCTGGGGGGATCTCTCGGATCCGTTCCTGAAAACAGCTCAAGCAGTGAAGTGCACGGGCTTGTGCTTCTTCAGAAAGGTTTTTGTTACGCTTTAAACCTTTAGCGATTTGGACCATTTCTTTAACGCGATCTACTGTTTCTAAGACGCCGTTGTTGACCTTAACAATTAACATATGAAAACTATTAGAGCCAAGATCTATAGCGGCAAAGTAAGGTGAGTCGGTCGATGTTGAAAGGTTCTCAGTCATATGTAAGTAAGTATTACTCAAAACAGCATTATATGGTAGTGGAAGTGTTTAGTATCATCCAGTTGTCATTTTCATATGATGTAAATATGTTAGTCTGCGCGTTTATTGTATTGATTAAAATTATACTTCAATTAAAGGGGGGAGAATGTCTGATTTAAATACGCGTGATGTATTTGGTCTATCAGTACTTAAAAATAACCATCCAGACATTCGCCGAATTAGGCGGGAAGGGGGTGTTGCAACTATTCATGGTAATAAGTTCTGGAAGTCTACCAGCCTGATGATTGATTACCTGACCGCTTTTTCGCCCCCTAAGCATTGGCGTGTGTTGGAAATAGGTTGTGGTTGGGGTGTCAGTGGCATTTATTGTGCTAAGGCCTTCACCAGTCAAGTGACAGCTTTGGATGCGGACGAGTCAGTCTTCCCTTATTTGCAGCATCATGCTGAACTTAATGGTGTTAGTGTGGACACAGTTAAGTGCCGATATGAAAAAGTGACAACCAAGATGTTGTCTGACTTTGATATGATTATTGGGTCAGATGTTTGTTTTTGGGATGAAATGGCGCCACTGCTAGTAAACTTGATCAATAGGGCCTACAAAGCTGGGGTTAAGCGAGTGGTAATGACCGATCCCGGAAGAGAACCGTTTCGTATAATGGCAGAGAAGTGTGTTAATAAATTTGATGCCATTTATGAAAGTTGGTCAGTCCCTCATCCTTATAATACCTCGGGTTTAGTACTGGATATCGGATAATCGTTATTTTTAAAGTAAAATAGTAGGTTAATTATGTTTATTAGAAACCCTGCCAAAGACACAATGCCTGATGCTGAATCAGCTCTGCCGGGAAGAGAATCACCAGTGTCTATTAGCAATGAACACTATGTACTGAAAACTCCTATACAACCACCTTACCCAGAGGGCAGTGAGCAGATCATTGTAGGTATGGGCTGTTTTTGGGGAGCAGAGAAAGCATTTTGGTCATTGCCCGGTATTATTACTACTGCTGTTGGTTATAGTGCAGGTTATACGCCCAACCCAAGTTATGAAGAGGTTTGTTCTGGAAAGACAGGGCACAATGAAGTTGTATTAATTGTATTTGATCCCAAAAAAATCAGCTTGGATACTATCTTAAAAGTTTTCTGGGAGTCTCATAACCCAACGCAAGGTATGCGACAAGGCAATGATCGTGGTACACAATATCGTTCAGGTATTTACGTGCATAACAACGATCAACAAGTGCAGGCAGAAACATCAAAGCAACGCTATCAACAATCCATTAGTCAGCAATCGGGTTTTGAAAGCGCAGTAATTACAACAGAGATAATCGAGGCCGGAGAATTTTATTTTGCCGAAGACTACCACCAACAATATTTAGCTAAGAACCCTAATGGTTATTGTGGTCTGGGTGGAATAGGGATTTGTTATTAAAACTTAACTTTTATAAAAACTACATTGGAAGCTTTAGCAATAAAGCTTTTAATTAAACAGTAAAAAATATTATTCACGTTATTAACTTTTCATTATTTTCGGTAATCAATTACATCACTAATAGTAGTGACCTTAGCTATTATTAGTGATTGTGCCAATAAAACTTCCCTACTACTATTTATTCCATTGAACCTGTATTCCTTTTTAAAAAATATAATAAAGGAGGATGAAAATGGATCGTCGTGCTTTTATCAAAGCCAGTGCCCTGACAAGTATGGCAGCAATTGGACCTTGGGTTCATACTCGACAGTCATGGGCTGCGCCTGGAGATTGGGGTGCCCTCCCTGCAGATAATGAATATTGGCCAACGGGTACGGCTCGCCCGGAATATAAAATTCTTGAAATACATTTATCTGGTGGTTTAAGTGCTTATGAAACATTTTATGTGAATAGTGCTTTGCCTGTCGATGAGCGCTGGTATGGGTTGCAGTCAGAAGTTGCGGCCATTAACTGGAGTGCTTGTACCCCTAGCGCGCCGCCCTCCTCAACGCATATAGAACCTTTTTTTGGCGATATTGGTTTAGGTCCAGCAACGGCTCCTCTATGGCCATTTAAAAATGATATGCGGTTGGTTACGCTTTGGCATGGGCTGGAACCTCATGAAGCCGCAATACCTTTTTCTCTTACCGGTTTACCTTTGGGTAATGCAAAATTATCAGGTTTGGCTGCAGCAATAGAGCACCGATACGATCGTTCATTGACACTGCGGACAACACCTTATTCTTATATATTAATGCCGGGTAATTTAGGTATTGATAATGATAGCTTCCAAGGTTTTCATGCGACGGGTATTCATGGTGGCCAATTTAGACCTGTTGTATTGCGTTTCCCTGAACCCGGTCGTAACCCTGATGGAACGGTTAATCCGGGTAGGGATGATAGTTTATTAAATGCCTTGAATAGAAGTGGCATAACGAGTTCCAGCAATCAACTTCTAAGACAATTTGCCGCACAATATAAAGATCGCTTACGCCATAGCGCTTTGCCGTCAGTACCCGCAAGATCCAGTGAATTTAATGCCTACAATTCTGCATTAGCCACCTTGGTTAATGCGCCTGATTTACGTACGGTATTGGATACGGCCTTGGTTGAAACGGGCGGTGATATCTCTTGCGTTGATCCTTTGTCGGGCGGCCGTGAAGATGCCAATTTAACGCGAGCACAAATTAATACGGCAGCTCGGCTTTTATCACTGAGTGAGGCAGACGGTGGTGCTCGTTATGTTGGTATGGTCGATGGTGGCATCAGACCCACCACTGGTGGTGGTTATGATGTTCACAGTATTGATGAATACCCCAATATGTATACCAGCTTGTGGAATTGTTTATCGTCTCTGGCAGAAGTACTTTATAAGCCGGCTCCCGGCGACCCTATCCAGCCTAATAAAATTAATTTAAATGATACCTTGGTTATTCTCAATACAGAGTTTGGTCGTGAGCCTGCAATTGGTCTTAGAGGAGGGCGTGACCATTGGCCTTATGGTTATGTCAATGTGCTAATCGGTGGCCCTGTTAGTCAAGGCATTGCAGGAACAATAGGTAATGATGGTCGAGCGGTTTCTATGGATAGTTATACACCGACTGATTTGCGTGCTGCATTATTAATGGCGGCAGGTATTGATCCGTTTAATGAGGCAAATTTTGGTGTGGGTGATGTTAGTCAAGCTATACGCAGTCCTGGTGGCGGTAGTGAGGAAGGTTCTGCGCAACAACTACGTGAAAGAATTTTGGGGGTTGTATGAAAGGCCGTATAAAGCACACGCTCTTATTGTTAAAAAAAATTGCTGCCTCTCTTTTTTTAGTAGTATCCCTATTGTTAATCGTGAGTTGTGAGGGTGGGGATGGGGATGATGGCGAAGGGAGTCTTATTGATTCAAATGTGATAGACCCTACGATTATTGCTAATCCTGGTATCGATCCAATAATGATTCCAGAAAATTTACGCAATATTTTAGACGACCTAATATTAGCGAATGAGTTTACGGGTGATGATGCGGGTCATTACTCGTTTGTCCGACAAATAATGCCTATTTTATTTGGTCGTAAAGTGCGTGGTTATGATGAATTAAAAGTGTTAGTCGACTTAATTTATAATACCAACCGTGCTCAATTTTTAGCGATATTATTAAATCAAAATTCGCCTTATTTTTCTGAGTATCTAAATCATTGGTCGGAAGTACTCGTTGATCGTTTTCGTTTGCATCGAGAATCACAGAAGACAATGAATGCTTGTTTTAATGTGAGACCATTTCCCAGACAACCCGATAATTCACGCGCGGCTACAGCACTTGCGGCTTGTGTTGCCAGAAATGACCCCACTGCCAATTGCTCTGCAGGCCAACCCTTTAATATGTCAGACTTATTGCGCTCATCATTAGCACTAGATGACTTGTCTGCTGTTTATCGTGGTTATTTATTTTCTATGACGGCGCATCCTATCAGCGGCGCTGAAATTACAGCCGCTAATAAACAAGCCGATTTGGGTTCAACTTTTACGCATGTCTATACACAACGGAAGATGGACTGCTTAACTTGTCATAACACAACCAGCTCGGTCAGTGGCACATTCGATATCGATGGGCACCGTAGTTATTGGAATCGTCATTTTCCTGTGCCGGGAAATTTTGAAACAGCATTATTTGGTAGTGCTGCAGGTCGTGATGCACGTGAAGTGAATGCAGTTTTTCGTACGGATATTGCTGGTGGAGCCATTCAGCCATGGGGTTGGCAATCTTCCTGTGGTACATATAAACCAGCAGGTACGGCAATTCCGTCATCGGTAGAACGTGTAATGATTGGTTGTACGTCTGAAGAAGAGGATGAACCTTGTCGAGCAGTAGAACCTTATTTTACTAAACCTCTAGGTGATACCGGGTCTGTTTGGGAAGTGGATGCAGCTTTGAAGCGCGGTGTTCAGTTATTGGCGCGACATGGCTTGCGGCGCGATCAATTAAAACGCCCCGGCGAAATGCCCGATCCAAGTTGTACTGATCATTGTGCAACGGTGACATCGGCGGCGGCTATTCCTAGTCCTCCACCCAGTGAATTATCAACATTGATTGAAAATCGTTGTGAATCCTGTCATCAGCCGGGTGGTAGTGCTGAACGTATTGATTTTTCTGTGGATTGGCAAGCGACACTTGTGTCAGCGCCAGCGGTATCGGGTTATTGTGATGAGTCACGAGGTTATTATTATCGAGCAGTTCCGCAGAATCCCGATGCCAGTTGTGTTATGGATTTGGTTGAGCGAGGAGAAATGCCGACGTTTGGTCCAAATTTGACGCCTGATGAAGTCGGGTTATTTCGCACTTGGATTAATAATTTACCGACAACGGCAGGTTGTGTTGTTGGTGCTGAGTCCGTTTGTGAATTAGTCCCTGAGTCGAATGAAAACGAAGCCGGTTTTGCTTATCTCGTAGCAATGAATATTGTTAATCAAACTTGGGAGGAGGTGATGGGTAACCCTTTAACTATTGCTAATTATTTCCCCCGTAATGATGAAGCGCGTGATCTTTTATGGAATTTAACGGAAACAACCTTTGTTCCCCATGACTGGTCATTAAAGGCATTGTTGATTGAAATATTAACATCGAATTATTTTAATCGTCGTGCACCTGCAAATAGCACACTTGATTCTGCTTATAAAATGCCAACAGTACCAAAACCCTTTGAAGTGAATGATCCGCGCCGCCCACCAGAGGCCGCCGCTGGTTGGGAAGCGTCTCCAGAGCCTTCCACTCCGCCGGTGATTAATTTTTCTCATACGCTCAACCATATGAATAATGAAGAGGGACGCAGTCGCCATTTGAATACAATGTCGGATCAGGTATATCGTTATAGTGCACAAAATTTATTACACTCTGTACATAAAGCCTTAGATTGGAATAAAGTCCCTCGTTTAGCCGGTTCAAGCAGTACTTATCCCAGTAATAAGCTGAGAAAAAATATCGGTCAGTTTTATCATGATGCTGAACCAGGCTTTCGCAATGTTGATTTTCAGGGACTGCTTGCGTGGGAAGCTGCGCACGGTAGTTGTGCTAATCCAGATACGCCGGATGACTGGGTTAAAAAAGTGATTGATTCAGCCACCGCGAGTGGGGCACCTTACACTTATCGTGATTTAGCGATAACAATACGCGATTGGTTAATCGCAAATGGTGAAATACAGTCGACGGTTCCTGTTGGTGAAACTATTAGCGAAGTTGATATTTTAAATGGCCTTTTTGGTGGTAATGACAGTAATTTTGTCTTGGATAATAATGTTTCCCTATCAACATCAGCACAACGTTCTGTAATAGAAAATCAATTGCGTCAATATTGTGGTGCGTTGACAGAAAGCCCACAATTTTTATTGGCAGGTATCGCTGACATGCAACTAGGGCCAAAGCCTGACTTACGTGTTTGTAATGAAGAGCCCTGTGACTACATTAATATTTGTCGTGGTTTAGAAGACAGTGTGGAAGAACAAACCAGTGGCAAGCGCTTGTCATGTTGGAATAGTGGTTTGGATGTTGATTGGCCTTTTGGTATTTCGCCTAGAGATCCTCGCTTTTGTCCAGAGCTACTTTGCAGACGATTCCCCGGGCACTTAGTTGACCAATTAGAAATATGTCTTAGAGACCCAATAGGTTGTATTCCTGAACCGCCCATCTGTCGTTTGGGTTGTGCAACAGTGGATTGTTGTGGTGGACCGGGGCCATTATTGACTATAGATAAAGATCCTTGGTACTGGTTGGGCAATGCCGAAAATGGTGTGGTCGACTTTGCTGAAAACATTAAAGTGCTACGCCGTTATGGCGAAAAAGAACAAGTGTTAGAACAGGGAATGCGTTTACAATTTGGTGATTGGGTCATTATTCCACCGGGCAGCCATTTACGTATTGAAACTAAAGATGGTGTATTTCAAACACCAAAACAAGGTACACCTAAAGGTATCGATGGCGCAGGGTGGCGTATGCTAGTAACAGGTGAGACCGCGCAATTGGCACGCAATACTTTTAATAAGAGTAAACCAATATCAAAAAATTGGCTAAATCAATCATTGAAATCCTCTAAATATAGCGGTGGAGCAGCGGGAACACCGATGTTACCCTCAAAGGTAAAAGTAGAAGATCCCAGACGTTTAAAAAATATAAAAGAGGGTACAAAAGAGCGCACAAAAGAACAATGGCCTGAACGTTATCAGCAAAAGTCACAGCAAGTGCCAAATTAGACCAGAGTTTACAACGTTATTCAGGCTCTTTACCTTGTAGGTAATAAGCAAAAGAAATGATTTGCGCAATAGCGGTATATAATGATTCGGGGATATGATCCCCGAGTTCCAGTGTCATTAACAACTCAAGCAAGGGTTCATTTTCGCACAGTGTAATATTATTTTCTCTGGCAATGGCAATAATTTCTTCGGCCGTTGAGCCTTCACCTTTTGCAGTAACCGTGGGTGCTTGATTACCATCGTAAAACAGAGCAACAGCTTGTTTAATGTCATTTTCATCAATAGTATTATTCATGTAGTAATATCAACTAGGTTATAGCCAAGTTCAAATTCTTGTTGAACTGGTTTTCCATGTATACAGGTAAGGTCGTCTACAACTAATCCTTTCGCTAAAAATTTATCGCGCAGAATATTGATTTCTTGATTTGCTTTATTGCATAGATTTGATGACTCTGCCCAAAGCGTTGCTGAAATGCTATTGTCGATAATAGTAAGCTGCGTGTGTAGTTTTTCATTATCGGGTAAGTCAAAAGATAAAAATACCTGCCAGCGTTTTGATTTTACAGAATCACTATCGTTTTGTGCATTTTGGTCATCGTTATCTTCTTTTTCACGCTTATTTTCTTGCTCTTGGATATTAATTTGTAAGGGTAATACTTGTTCGTTAAAGCGCAGCGCAATTTCTGTATGAAATTGTTGTAATATGCTCGCTTTTGATTCTGATCCTATTTTATCTAAGCCTAGAGATTGCAATTGATTTAACTGTATTCTCGCTTGTGCCTGCTCCATTAGTTTTCTTAAGTGACGTTCTATAATCTGCGGTAACGGGATTTTTTGATTATTATCTGGCGGGAGCGCTAACCCGAATAAACGAAATAGAGCGGCAGTAGAGTTTGGTAGCGCCGCTTGCTGAGGATGATGCGATTGTGTCGCATTTGTTGATACTTGTTGGGACAATAGGCTGGTTAATATTTTATCAAGCTCTTTGGTTGTTATTCCCTGACCTAATTGATTTGCTAAGCTGCCAGTTTCGATCAGTGTTTGATTGTTGATGCTGTTGGTAGTTTTTACTGCGCTATTGATAGACGATAATATAGTAATAACTTTATCGATGTTAGTTCTGATATCTTGGCTGATAGGCAGGTGTTGTTTGATTTTAGCTTCCAATTGAATGCCAGAGGTGGCTAAGGCTTCTTTGACCTGATTGGTGTTTGACAGTGTTTTATCTGAATGTATGAATGTGGATAATGTTTTTACCGCTTGTAAAATATCCGACTTTATTGCATTTGAACTAAAAAGTTGTTGTTGAATAATCAGTGGTAGTTTATTGAATTGATTGACGAACTGTTGTGACTGGCTGATAGGTTGCTGTTTTGGTAGGTTTAGTTTTGCCAATTCAGAGACAATGGTTTGTATTTGTTGGTTTTGTTGTGGTTTGATCGTAAGCTCACCGTTATTTTGGCCCAAAAGAACATTGGTATTCTTTGCCAATAGTTGAGGGCTTATCGTCGTTAATAGTTGAGGTGTTGCATGGTTTTGATTGACCACCAATTTGGTGAGATAGAGATTTGTATTGCTGGTACTACTATTTTGATTTAAACCATTTTGATTCAATACATTGCTTATATTGCTGCTTGTTATTGATGATGTCGAGGCTTTGTTTGAATTTAATACTGTTTGAGCCAAGCTTTGGTTCACACTTGGGTTAAGCTTTTGTAGGAGTGATTTATCATTTTGATTTAATAATTGGGTGCTTTTAACTTGGGCGGTAAGCGTTTGCCCTTGTTGTATTTGCTTTATTAACAGCGATTTTACTGCAATATTTTCCCCTTCTGAAACGTTACTTGTAGAGCTTGTATTTGTTTGTGTATTTTTTAATGCGGTCGTACGACCTTGTTCAGTAATAAGCTGATTGGTATTGGTGTTATTGCTTGGTTTAGGCGGTAAGTTAATCACGGGCTATACGACGTTATTATGCACAAGTTGTTGTTTATAAGTTCTGATTCATAAATCACTATGACCCTATAAGCATAGCAAAAGGCAATGAAATCACGTAATTAGGCCCTACTTACTCGTTTCCTAGTAATATAATGGGTTAAATGATTATAATGCGGTTTGATTAATATCATTATTATTCATTAGCAAGCGCATTCCTTATTCAGTAATAGGTTTACTACATTTGTCTTTATCGCCCAACCCATCTTCTCTAATTACCTGCAAAGGCCTTGCCTGTGAGCGTGATGGGCGTGTGTTATTTGAGCAGCTTGATCTGGTGGTTAATTCCGGAGATGTTGTGCAGATAGAAGGCCCTAATGGTTGTGGCAAAACAACATTTTTGAGGGCCATCACTACATTGCTATCGGATTATGAAGGTGACATACAATGGCGCGGACAATCTATTCAGCGAGTTCGAACAGATTACCTTTCCCATTTACTGTTTATTGGACATTTACCCGGGGTTAAAAAGACATTAACCCCTCGTGAAAACCTCCAATTTCTAATGCGTTTGCATCAAAATGTGCAAAATCAAGAGATTGAACAAGCTTTGGAAAAAGTAGGTCTTTATGGTTACGAAGATATGCCGGGGCATCAATTATCAGCAGGACAGCTTCGGCGCGTTGGTTTGGCCCGTTTGTATTTATCGAAAGCGCCTGTATGGGTTTTAGATGAGCCCTATACTGCCATTGATAAACAAGGGGTTGCCGCACTTGAAGCGTTGTTTGCACAGCATGTTGAGTCTGGAGGTTGTGTTATTTTAACAACCCACCAATCGCCTTCAATAGCGGGTTTAAAGCGCGTACCACTTGATGAATACTCTCCCAATTGGCACAAAAAGCACAAGCAGCCTGAACAAGGTGTAAGTGATGCCTGAGTTATCACCGCCAAGCCCAGCACCATTTTTACAAGGTTTTATAGCCGTTTTGAAGCGCGATATCGTTGCCGCCTGCCGACAACCAGGTGATATGTTAAGCCCGGTGGTATTCTTTTTGATGGTAGTTACGATGATGCCTTTGGGCATTTCACCTGAGGCTAAATCACTAGCAGTATTGGCGCCGGGTTTATTATGGGTGATTGCGCTGTTAGCATCTCTATTGTCTCTGGATGCGTTATTTAGAAGTGATTATGATGATGGCTCACTTGAGCAGTTGATACTGAGTCCGCAATCACTCTATTTAATGGTCATTGCCAAGGTATTTGCTCATTGGCTGACAACCGGATTACCACTGACCTTGGTTGCCCCTTTGTTGGGATTACTACTTTCTTTGCCTGCAGAGGGATATTGGCCATTGTTGGCATCACTGTTGCTGGGAACCATTACCTTGAGTCTTGTTGGTGCAATTGGGGCCGCTTTAACAGTTTCTTTACGTAAGGGTGGGTTATTATTATCGTTGATTATTATGCCACTTTACGTACCTGTGCTTATTTTTGGTGCGAGCGCTGTTCGTATGGCAGTGGAAGGCTTTGCTATTAATGGTCCATTAGCAATACTGGGGGCGTTCTGTGCTGCTGCTATTGTATTGGCGCCACTGGCAATTGCGGGTGCATTACGAATGAGTGTTGAGGCTTAGGTTATATGTATAAGATGTTTATGAGGAATTACCGTTGAATTGGCAGTGGTTTCATCGTTTAGGTTCTCCCCGGTGGTTTTATGAAAAGACAAGCCGATGGATGCCTTGGATAGGTATTATCGCCTTATTATTATTAGTTACCGGTGCTGTATGGGGCTTGGGTTTTGCGCCAAGTGACAGTAAGCAAGGTAACAGCTACCGCATTATTTTTATCCATGTCCCGGCAGCGTTCCTAGCATTGGCAGGTTACTATGTAATGGCATTTGCTGGAGCGGTTGGACTGATCTGGAAAATGAAATTATCGTATATGGTAATGAAAAGTGCAGCACCGATAGGTGCTACCTTAACGTTTATTGCCCTGGTAACAGGGGCTATTTGGGGTAAGCCAACATGGGGGACATGGTGGGTTTGGGATGCCCGAATTACTTCCATGCTTATATTGTTCTTTTTATATCTTGGTGTTATTGCCTTGCAAGGTGCTTATCAAAGTCGTGATCTGGCGAACAAATCCAGTGCGATCTTGTCTTTAGTGGGCATGATTAATATCCCGATTATTTATAAATCCGTGGATTGGTGGTTTACACTGCACCAGCCTGCAACATTAAAAATAGTGGGTGAATCGAGTATAGACCCGTCTATGGGTTATCCTTTGTTGGTGATGGTCCTTGGTTTTTATTGTTTATTTGCGTGGTTGTTACTGCATTGGACACGTTTAGAGATTATCCAGCAAGAGCGTAAGACCCAATGGGTAAAAGAATTAGTGTTAGGAAAAAGAGGTTAATTAATGGATTTTCAGTTTGAAAGCTTTGCGGCATTTATGAATATGGATGGTCATGGACCATATGTTTGGGCCAGTTACATTATTACCACTGTTTCGTTAAAGCTACTCGTGGTCATTCCTTATTGGTACAAAAAAAGTTTGACCGAACAAATCAAAAGACAACAACGTATTGAAGAAAATTCTATTCAAGAAAACTGTTTTTAAGCAAACTCTATTTAAGAAAAAAGGTATAGGTATTTAGTTTATGCATCCCGCTCGTAAACAACGTTTATTTATTGTTCTTTTTATTGTTATTTTTTCCAGCATCGCTGTTTTGTTAATGACCTATGCCTTACGTGAAAATATCAATCTGTTTTATCCGCCGAGTAAAATTATTGCTGGTGGAGCGCCTATCGACAGAACTATTCGTGCAGGTGGCTGTGTCATAGCCGGTTCGGTTGTGCGCTCAACTAAGAATTTGGATGTGAGCTTCGATATTACGGATGGTGCTGAAGCGATGACGGTTAACTATAGTGGCATTTTGCCGGATTTATTTGCTGAAGGAGAAGCCGTTGTTGTTAACGGAAAACTGAACCAAGCAGGTATTTTTAATGCGACAGAAGTACTTGCTAAACATGATGAAGAGTATATGCCTCCTGAAGTTGCCGAGGCAATGGCGCAAGCCGGTAGCGAGCATCAAGAAACCTGTGAAATGTTAAAAAGTTAGCTTTACCTTATGTATCTTACGAATGGATAAATTGATTTTATGATTCCTGAACTTGGCCATCTAGCCCTTATTTTATCTTTGTGCCTGTGCTTATTGTTATCCTTCGTTCCTTTGCTAGGGTATTACACTAAAAATAATACGCTGATGGCGACCAGTCGCTCTTTGGCAACCGGTAGTTTTATTTTTATTTTGATGAGTTTTATTTGTCTGACATGGGCATTTTTGCAAGATGATTTTACGGTCAAATATGTCGCCAATAATTCCAATAGCTTACTTCCTGATCACTATAAAATCAGTGCGGTTTGGGGAGGGCATGAAGGATCTTTATTATTGTGGGCCTTGATATTGGTTGGTTGGGCATTTTCTGTCAGTATTTTCAGCCGTAATCTCCCTTTGGATATGGTTGCTTTAGTACTTGCTGTAATGGGCATGATAGCCGTTGGCTTTTTATTGTTTATGCTACTGACATCTAATCCTTTCGATCGTTTGTTACCTATGTCACCTCAGGATGGAAGTGATCTTAACCCTCTTCTCCAAGACCCAGGTTTGATCATTCACCCGCCAATGTTATATATGGGTTACGTAGGCTTTTCAGTGGCTTTTGCCTTTGCTATTGCAGCCTTGTTATCGGGTCGTTTAGATAGCGCTTGGGCGCGATGGTCACGTCCATGGACAACCGTTGCTTGGGCTTTTTTAACCTTAGGGATTGCTTTAGGTAGTTGGTGGGCTTATTACGAACTCGGTTGGGGTGGCTGGTGGTTTTGGGATCCAGTAGAAAATGCCTCGTTTATGCCATGGTTGGTAGGTACCGCATTGATTCATTCATTAGCCGTTACTGAAAAGCGTGGGGTTTTTAAAAGTTGGACCATTCTATTGGCTATCTTTACCTTTGCTTTGAGTCTATTGGGGACTTTTTTGGTGCGTTCTGGGGTGTTGACCTCTGTACATGCTTTTGCAAATGACCCTGAGCGAGGTGTATTTATCTTGGGCTTTTTACTGTTTGTTGTTGGCGGCTCATTAACACTTTATGCGGTACGTGCTCCAGTGGTAAAAAGTGTTATTAATTTTGATTGGTTGTCGCGCGAAACTTTTCTACTGATTAATAATATCCTGCTAGTAGTTATTATGATTACAGTATTACTGGGAACACTTTATCCTCTCTTTGCTGATGCACTTAATTTAGGAAAACTATCTGTTGGTCCTCCTTATTTTAATTTTTTCTTTGTTCCTTTTATGGGGATTCTTTGCCTGTTTATGGCGGTAGGTCCGTTGGCACTCTGGAAGAAAACCAATGCTGACCGTCTCTGGCAGTTAGTAAAACACCCCCTAACATTGAGTGTTATCGTTGCAATTATTTTTCCGTTTATCTATGGCGCAATATACGACGAGCCTTACAGTATTATGGCAGCGATCACTGTTTTTGTGGCCGCTTGGATTATTTTTGTCACCATGGCGGATATGTGGCATAAAACCCGTAACGCTAATACACGCCTTGAAGGGTTGCGTAAATTAACACGCAGTTATTATGGAATGGTACTTGCGCATACAGGTATTGCAGTAACTGTGCTAGGGACATGTTTAAATACCATTTACAGTGATCAAAGAGATTTACGTATGGAGGCTGGAGAGCGCTTGGAATTAGGCCGCTATACCTATCATTTTGTTTCCGTTGAAAAAATAAAAGGGCCTAATTATATTGCTGATAGAGGGCACCTTGAAGTTTTTTCTAAAGGTAAGAAAATTAGTGACTTAAAACCGGAGAAGAGACGTTATTTTTCGACGAATGATGTGATGACAGAGGCGGCTATTGATTCCAGTTTTTCGGGGGATTTATATATAGCAATGGGTGAGCCTTTAGCATCCGGTGAAAATGGCCAAGCTGCTTGGGCTATCCGTATTCACGATAAGCCTTTTGTAAATTGGATTTGGTTTGGCTCTTTATTTATGGCGCTAGGGGGCTTTTTAGCCATTAGTGATAAACGCTATCGCTTACGAAAAAAAGTGAAAGAAAAATTACCAAAAGCCGATGTTGATAGTGTGTTAACTAACAAGGCGTAAGTTAATCAATAGACTTACAGTCATTAATAAATAAGTGCGGTAATGTAAATATAGCTGCAATCATTGA
Source organism: Cellvibrionaceae bacterium (assembly GCA_050633825.1). Lineage (GTDB taxonomy): Bacteria > Pseudomonadota > Gammaproteobacteria > Pseudomonadales > Cellvibrionaceae > CANLBN01. The sequence goes on from JBOEHG010000015.1 coordinate 54,478, forward strand.
ATGAAATATTATGGGCCGTTTTAAACTCTTTATACCTCTTATTATTTTTGTCGTATTGTCCGTGTTTTTTTGGCGTGGTTTATCTCTTGATCCCAGCGCTATGCCTTCAGCTTTAATTGACAAAATATTTCCTGAGTTTTCTTTACCTCGATTGGATAATGAATCTCAGTTGACCACGCGTAATGATTTGCTGGGGGATATAACCTTAGTGAATATTTGGGCAACGTGGTGTGTCTCTTGCCGAGTGGAACACCCCTATTTGAATAAACTCGCCGAGTCGGGAGTTAGAATAGTAGGGCTGAACTACAAAGATGAGTCTGCAGCAGCTCGTCAATGGTTAACGGACCTTGGTAACCCTTATCAATGGAATATTGTTGATAAAGAGGGGAGGTTAGGGGTTGATTTGGGTGTCTTTGGTGCGCCTGAGACTTATTTGCTCGATAAAAGTGGTGTTATTCGTTACAAACATGTCGGTGTTGTTGATCAGCGCGTTTGGGATGAGCGCTTTTTACCACTTATAGAACAGCTCTAAGCTATTAGCCTCTATTATTTTAGCCTTAATCATAAACTACCCTTTGGGCTTGGATTCGTTTTACGTTTGCTAACTAGTTTTAGTTAGTTGATTGTGAAAGCGTATCTATGACGTTATATTTTCTAGATAAATCAGTCAATTAGCAGTACTATTGTGCTGTTGGTGGGTGCTAGCGCCTAATAGCAAGTTGTGTCGATTGCTCAAGGCGGCCTCTAAATAAAAATAATAGATATTGCTTGTTTTTCATTTCGTATTATTTCATAAGCAATGTTGAGGACCTTTATGAAAACGATACAATTAGTCCGTATACGCCATTCTGATCATGGCATGGAAGGTTTTCTTTCCTGTGACGGGTTATTGCTGCATACTTTAGAATTACCTTGGCGTGGTAATCAACCTAATATTTCCTGTATTCCTCCTCCTCAGGAAATAGACAAAGAACACTATCAAGTACTTCCTAGAAGATCTCCCAAATTCGGTGATACCTACCATGTTACGGGAGTTAATGGGCGTACCCATATCCTTATTCATACAGGCAATTATGCTGGTGATAAGTCAAAGCAGCTTAAAACTCACGTGCAAGGCTGTATTCTGGTTGGTCGTAAGAGAGGCTTTTTAGGTAAGCAAAGGGCCGTACTGTCCAGCCGTTTAGCCATGAATGATCTGCGCCGTTATATTCAAAAAGAACCTTTTATCCTTGAAATCATTCAAGCATGCCCATTGGAGGCGACCCATGTTAGTTGAAACAATACTCGGAGGTGTTACTGGCTTTCTAGGTAACATTGTCACTTCTGTGGCGAACTACAAAGTACAGAAACTTAAAAATGAACATGAAAAAGCGATGGCTGAGGTCGAGCTTGCAAGGATGGATAAAGAAAAGGAAATCATGCTGGCAGAAGCGCAAGCCAATATATTGATTACTGAGGTAGAGACAGAGGCACAGATGGATATTGCCGATTCTCAAGTCTTTGCCGAAACGATTAAAGACTCTCAACGACGAGTCTTAGATGAGAAAATCCACCAGAAGCTACTTGAGGGTGGTGCTGTTAGTAAAGCAATAGGGGTCATTTTATCTTTCTTGTTTGGGATGGTTGATTTCTTAAAGCGCATTATTCGCCCCGGACTGACGATTTATTTGGTTGGTTTGACTACTTGGATAACGTTTATAGCTTGGAATGTTATGAAGGAACAGCAGGGCGATATGACCACACAGCAGGCTATCGGTATTTTTGATGATGTTACCACCATTGTTATCTATCTGACTGTTACTTGTGTGACATGGTGGTTTGGTGATCGGCGTATGGCTAAATTCTTAACCCGTCTAAATGATGGTAATATTAAAAATCAGGCCTCACTGACATTACCTGCAAAAGTAAAATCCAAGACTGATATCGCTAATTTAGATACCTAGTTACTGGTATCAATGATCAGTAACTTCCCTCATTTATGATCCATATCATCAGAGTTTACTCTTTTGGTATGGATTTCTTCTTATAACAACCCCTTTATTGTCTTTTAAAGCCTTGTAATACGTCTCAGGGGGATGGGTATCCTTTTATGAGCTAAGGTGGTTGCAGGTGAGTGGTTTAGAAGAGGGAAGGGATGCCGCTAGGAATATCTGTAAAGAAGCTTTATAGAAGGAAATAGTCGATATAAACAAAAAAGGCGAGATGAATCATCTCGCCTTTAGTATTTACTTTCGATGTGTTACTTAGATAGCAACGATATCTTCAGCTTGTGGGCCTTTTTGACCGCTAGTTACTGTGAATTCTACTTTCTGGCCTTCGGCTAGAGTTTTGAAGCCAGAACCAGAGATTGCGCTAAAGTGGGCGAATACGTCTGGGCCATTTTCTTGTTGAATGAAGCCAAAACCTTTAGTTTCGTTGAACCACTTAACGGTACCGGTAACTTTGTTAGACATGTGTAATATCCTGATAATTTAAATGTAACTTATGCCTGTATATACAGACGGTTGAGCAGGAAATCGAACTATTACTATAAACTTGCAGGACGAGGTATTACAGATGAAACTTCGAAATTGGTAAAGTAAATATAAGATTCTCTTTCTAGCAAGCAGGATTGTACGTGCATTTTTATAAAAGTCAATTTCTCATTGTTTTTATTGATATAAATCAATGTGTAAAAACTTGTTTTTGGTAATTTAACCTTAACAAAAACATGTTTATACAAAATTGTGGAGGTAATTATGTATATCGATGGGGTGATTTTATTCAGTTTATTAATGATTGCACTGATTATATGGATGATGGCTTATGTCGGTTTATATTGTTACCGTCATATTAAGCTAGATACAGAAAAAGAACTAAAACAGTGCAAAAACTGTGATGATTGTGAAAAAGATGATTGTCGCGACGCGAAAATTCTTATTTAGTTAAAAAATCTATTTTTGTTACATATATGGCAAGAACTTTCTAGACTAAAGTCTAGCTTAATGTTGCTGAGAGTAATTGTTGAGTATAAGGGTGAGATGGTTTTTGTAATACATCATCCGCATTGCCGCGCTCAACAATTTCACCTTGCTTCATCACAATAATATTGTGACTTAAGGCTTTAATGACATGTATATCATGACTGATAAATACATAAGTAAGTTTACGTTCAGCCTGTAATTTTCGTAGTAACTCGATGACCTGCATTTGTACTGCTCGATCTAAGGCAGATGTAGGTTCGTCAAGAAATAAGATGCGTGGGTTTAATATAAGCGCTCTCGCAATTGCAATGCGTTGACGCTGTCCACCCGAAAACTCGTGTGGATAGCGATGTTTGCTTGTTGGATCTAATCCGACTTCATGCATGATGTCATTTACTTTTTGTTCTATTTGCTCTGCTGTTAATGACTCGTGTAGATGTAAGCCTTCACTGATAATTTGCTTGATGCTCATGCGAGGACTTAAGCTGGCAAAAGGGTCTTGAAACACAACTTGCATAGCGCATCGCAATGGGCGTAATTGTTTTTGATTAAGCTCGCAAATAGCTTGACCATCTAAGACGATTTTTCCTTGCGACCCTAACAGTCTTAGCATGGCAAACGCTAAGGTTGATTTTCCGGAACCACTTTCACCAACAATACCAAGTGTGCTGCCTTCCGTTAGTTGAAGGTCAATTTCTTTGAGTGCATGAAAAAAGTGTTTACACTTTCCAAAGAGTGGCTTGCTTATAGGGAAATTTACGCAAAGTGATTCTGCTGCCATTACAATTTTGGGTTGTTGTAAGCTGTCTTTATCTAACGAAACAGGCGAGCCACTGGGTTGGCTGTTAATTAATAATTTTGTATAGTCTTCTTTCGGTTGTTGGAATACAGACTTTGTTTCTCCCCGTTCAATAATTTCACCTTTGTTCATGACCAATACCCGGTCGGCAGCATAATTAACCACACCAAGGTCGTGAGTAATTAACAAAATACTCATTTTGTAGGTTTGTTGTAATTCTTTAAGAAGATCGAGTATCTCTTTTTGAACGGTCACATCAAGAGCAGTAGTTGGCTCATCAGCAATAAGTAGCTTCGGCTTGTTTGCCAGTGCCATGGCAATCATAATCCGTTGCCGCTGCCCTCCAGATAGCTGATGAGGGTAGGCCTTTAACTTGCCTTTAGGGTCGGGTATATGGACTTGGTCTAATAATGTAAGTACCTGTTTTCTGACCTCTTGTTTACTAAGTTTGCGATGAATAGTTAAGACTTCGCCAATTTGTTTTTCAATATTATGCAGGGGGTTTAATGCGCTCATTGGTTCTTGAAAAATCATACCAATCTGGTCGCCCCGGATTTCTCTCATTGCACTCATTGGGAGCGCTAACAGGTCTTTCTCATCAAAGCCTATTTTGCCGCTGGGGTGAAAGGCAACAGGGTAGGGTAATAGCCGCATAATGGCATGAGCAGTCAATGATTTGCCTGAACCGGATTCTCCGACGAGTGCGAGTGTTTCGCAGCTACTGATATCAAAACTGACATTCTTAACAATATCTATGTCAGAGTTTCCTTGATGAAATGAGATCGATAAATCGTTAACGCTTAATATATTCATCTTAAAGGCTTACTTCGTTAGCAGTCTAGGATCAAAGGCATCTCTGACACCTTCTCCAATAAATACCAGTAGGGTCAACATACTGGAGAGTACAATAAAGGCGGTAACAGCGAGCCAGGGAGCGTGCAGGTTGCCTTTACCTTGTGACATTAGTTCACCCAATGAAGCCGAACCCGCCGGTAAACCAAATCCGAGAAAATCTAATGCGGTTAGAGTGGTGATTGCTGCAGTAATAATAAAGGGCATATAGGTCATCGTAGCGGCCATGGCATTAGGCAGTATATGTCGATACATGATGGTGGTATTACTGACACCCATTGCTTTGGCCGCACGGACATAATCAAGATTACGGCCTCGCAGGAATTCAGCACGGACAACATCTACCAATCGTGTCCAACTAAATAGCAACATAACGCCTAATAACCACCAAAAATTAGGCTGGATAAGACTAGCAATAATAATCAGGATAAATAATTGAGGGAGTCCTCCCCAAATTTCCATAATACGTTGTCCATAAAGATCCACTCGGCCACCGTAGTAGCCTTGTAATGCGCCGATAGCGATGCCTATGATGCTGCTACCGATGGTTAGTGCTAAAGCGAACAAAATGGAAATCCTAAAGCCATAAAGTACGCGAGCGACAACATCACGGGCTTGATCATCTGTCCCTAGCCAATTTTGCCATGTTGGAGAGGAGGGCGCAGGCTCTGGTAGGTCTGCAATATGGGTGTCATAGCTGAACGGTATAATAGGCCACAGCATCCAGCCTTTATTTTCGATCAGGTTGATAACATAGGGATCGCTATAATCTGCCTCTGTATCAAAGTCGCCATCAAATGTTGTTTCAGGGTAGGACTTCAAGGCAGGAACATACAAACTATTATCATAATGTATGAGAATAGGCTTATCGTTCGCAATAAATTCAGCGAATAAACTGGTAAAGAATAAGAATAGAAATATTAATAGGCTCCACGCTGCTCGACGATTACAAAAAAAGGCATCAAAACGGCGTTGATTAATAGGTGACAGCTTTTGGCGAAAAGTGTTGAGTATCATGCTTGTCGACTCTCGAAATCAATACGTGGATCAATGAGCACATAAACTAAATCTGAGAGTAATTTGACCAGAAGTGCTAACAGAGTAAAAATAAATAAGGTGCCAAAAACAACGGGATAATCACGGTTCAATATAGATTCAAAACCCAGTCGACCTAGACCATCGAGGGAAAAGATAACTTCTATCAATAATGAGTCTGCAAGAAAAATACCCAAGAATGCAGCAGGAAAACCCGAAATAACAATCAACATAGCATTGCGAAAGACATGACCATATAGCACTTGTTTTTGCTTTAAACCCTTTGCTTTGGCTGTGGTGACATATTGCTTATTGATTTCATCTAGAAAAGAATTTTTTGTTAGCAAGGTTAAGGTTGCAAACCCACCAATGGTGTAGGCGATTAAAGGTAGTGCTAGATGCCAGAAATAATCTTTTATCTTACCTAGCCAGGTCATTTGTTCAAAATCTGGAGAGGTTAGGCCGCGCAAAGGAAACCAGTCAACAAAACTACCGCCGGCAAATAAAACAATCAATAAAATACCGAGAATAAAACTAGGGATGGCATTGGCGATAACGACTACCACACTGGACCAAACATCAAAGCGACTGCCATGATGTACAGCTTTATAAATTCCCATGGGTATGGAGATCATATAGATAAGTAAGGTACTCCATAGCCCTAGTGAAATAGTGACGGGCATTTTTTCCAATATTAAGTCAATGACTGAGGTGTTACGGAAAAAACTATCACCAAAATCAAAGGTCATATAACTGATGACCATATCCCAAAAGCGAATGTGAACAGGTTTATCAAAGCCATATAGTTTTTTAATATCTTCTATGACTTCAGGGGGTAAACCTTGTGCACCTCGATACTGATTATTGTCTTGTTGTTGGGTGTTTTCAAAGCTTGCACTACTGCCGCTAGTACGGTCAGTATTGCCGACTTCATTACCTTGAATGGTATTAATCATTTGCTCAACAGGGCCGCCTGGAGCAGATTGGATAATACAAAAATTAATGAGTAATATGCCAAATAAGGTTGGCAGAATCAGTAATAAACGTCGGAGTATATAGGCGCCCATAGCATTTATTTTTCTTGTTTTGACTTGATTTTATTGGCTTTCTCTTGATCATACCACCAAGTGAAAACCCCGGTTCTATAATATCGATCATAAATAGGAACAGTGTCTGGTATTCCAAATTTATTCCAGTGTGCAATTCGATTAGAAGGTTTGTACCATTGGGGAATTACATAATGATGATGTAACAAGACGCGATCAAGAGCCCGTGTGGCTACCACTAAATCATCACGTTCTTTTGAATTGATGATGCCATTAATCAACTGATCAACAACCGGGTTTTTAACGCCGATAATATTAGAACTACCTTGCATGCTAGCAGCTTCAGATCCCCAGAAGTTGAGTTGTTCATTACCTGGAGACTCACTTTGGCGAAATACATAGACTCGCATATCAAAATCAAAGTTGCGGGTACGGTTAATATATTGAGAAGTATCTACAAGGCGAATGTTGGCGATGATGCCCAGTTTTTTTAAGCTTTTAATAAATGGGTTAACAATTCGCTCAAAGCCCGGTGAGGCAAGCATAATTTCAAATTTAATCGGCTGTTTATTCGCGTTATAAAGTTGGTTTTTAACGACTTTATAGCCAGCATCATCCAAAATTTTCTTGGCAATACGTAAACTTGGCCGATTACGGCCACTACCATCTGTTTTATGTGGCGTATAAACATTATTAAATATAGTGTCGGGGAGTTGTTCTTTGTAGGGTAATAATAATGCTAATTCCTTTTCATCGGGTAAGCCAGTAGCTGCAAATTCACTGTTGGTAAAAAAGCTATAAGACCGTTGATAAGCGCCATAGAATAATGCTTTGTTAGACCATTCAAAATCAAAAGCGTAGCTCATGGCTTTACGCAATTCGATATCTTGAAAAATAGGTTTGCGAAGGTTAAATATAAAGGCTTGAATGCCACTGTTCGCTTTGTGTGGAATCTCTTTTTGTATTAGGTGGCCATTGTTGACTGCAGGTATGTCGTAAGCAGTGGCCCAAAACTTTGAGCTATTCTCCCAGCGGTAGTCATATTCACCTGCTTTAAGCGCTTCCACAGCAACATTTTGATCCCGGTAATAATCGATACTAATGCGATCAAAATTATAAAAACCTTGATTAACGGCTAAATCTTTAGCCCAATAATTATTGACTCGAGCATAGGTGATATTTCTGCCGGCATCGATATCTTCGATCTTGTAGGGGCCACTACCTAATGGTACTTCTAAACTACTTTGATCAAATTCTTTATCTACCCAAAAATGTTTGGGGAATACAGGAAGGTCTCCTACCGATAAGACTAACTCACGGTTTTCATTGGTTTTGAAGCTAAACTTGACCTTATGTGGACCAAGAGATTCAACCTTTTCAACATCTCCATAGAAAAACTTGTACGCAGGGTTTCCTTTTTCCATTAACAGGTTAAAGCTAAAAACAACATCTTCTGCGGTAATGGCTTGTTTATCATGGAAATAGGCTTCTGGTCGCATGTGGAAGATTATCCAACTACGATCTTCGGGGTATTCAACCGTATGAGCAAGCAAGCCATATTTGGTGAAGGGCTCATCTAAAGATTGAACCGTAAGCGAGTCATAGATCAAACCTAGGTGTTCAGCGGCATTACCTTTGGCGATATATTCATTGAGGCTATCAAAAGTACCTGTGCCAAAAAAGCGCATCATTCCGCCTTTTTTGGCATCAGCGGAGGTGTATTCAAAGCGTTTGAAATTAGCAGAGTATTTCGGCTCACCATGCATAGCGATAGCATGACTTTTCATAATACGTTGTTTAGGCTCAGCAAGCGGAGCGGGGGGCTTAATTTCTTGAAGTTTGGCTGAATTGTTACTAAATGAATGAGGGCTAGATATAAGCAGCAGAGTGCTAAGCGTTGCCAGTGTTATTTTTCGCACAATTGCTTTATTCCTGGTCGGTATGTCTATACTCATTAATATGAGGACTTATTATCGTTATAGTTCCTTTTAGATTGGGTTCCCTAGGTTCCACTTCCTTAGGTTTTAATTGCTTGGATTAGTTCCCTGCATAGTTTGCCTGATTATATCCAGAGAGTAAGTAAATAGCCATGTCTAATAAAGCACCATCTGTGAAAGCGCCATCGGTATGGGTTGAAAAGTTAAGTAAAACTGAAATGCCGGTTTTATCTGCGGTTATGCGTCAGTTAAACACTTTAACGGGTGATGATGACTCTGAAGTGAATCAGCTTGCGGAGGTTATCCTTAAGGACCCTCATTTGACATCACAAATACTGCGTATTGCCAATAGCGTGCAATATAACCCCTCTAATAATGGGATTAGCACAGTGAGTCGCGCTATCGTGTTATTGGGGTTTCGAGGAGTAAGGTCAATGTGCCTCTCATTGATGGTTGTGGACTCGCTCTTGGGTAAAGAACCCCGAGAGCGCCTATTACATACTATGGCAAAGGCCTTTCACGCTGCAGTGCAAGCTAAGTCAATTTATAAGAAAATCAATGAAAAAAAGCATGAAGAAGTCTTTATTGCAGCTCTTTTACATAATTTAGGTGAAATGGCCTTCTGGGCCTATGGTGGTCAAACAGCCGATAAATTGGATGAGAAGCTAGAGAACTGCTTAAACAGTGGTTCTGGCAACAATATGATTGAAAAAGAGCTGGGAATTAGCTTTAAAAACCTTTCCAGAGAATTAGGTAAAGTCTGGAACCTAGGGGAATCTCTCCAAGAGGTACTTTCCTCTGCAGAAAAGGTATCTGAGCAGGCTCAAGCAGTTAGATTGGGAGAAGCCATTAGTCAGTTAGACCCGAATGATAAAGCAGGCCGTGCAGAGTTAATGCAACAGGTAGCGGCTTTTACGGGAGGGGCTATGGCAGACACCCGTAAATTGGTGAGTAGTGCTTCTGAGTCTGCTGCTGCTGTTGCACTCGAATTTGGAGCATCGCAAATCTGCCATTTAATGCCCAGGCAAAAAGATATCAAATCGGAAAAACAGCAGCAAGTGACGCAAATATTAACGGCTGACCCGAATCTTCAGCTCAAAATTTTACGGGATTTGGCAAACTCTGTTTCAGAAAAAGTAGATGTTAATACTGTCTTTCAAATGGCCTTAGAAGGAATGCACCGAGGTATTGGTCTTGAAAGGGTGGTATTGGCCTTCTTTTTTAAGGATCAAATTAAAGCAAAATACGTGTTGGGGCAGTTTACTGAAGGTTGGCGGGAGAAGTTTATTTTTGATACCTCTGAAGGTGCACGTACTATATTTGCCGATAGTTTACAGCGTCCCCAACCTGTTTGGTTAGATGAACAGTATGTAAAAACCCATGAGCAATGGTATACCGGTAAAATGCAGTCGCTTATGGGTGTGCATCCATCATTTGTAGGGGTTTTACGTGTTAATCGCAGAAATGCGGCATTATTTTATGCGGATAGAGGGCATACTAAAGAGGCACTGCATAAAGATCAGTTTGATGCTTTTAAGCACTTTTTATCACAAGCAGAATTAACCGTTCAAGCAATGGCAGATGAGCGTTAATTAGTTTGATTATTCACCAATATTTTCACCAATAGGAAAAGATATCAGCTCCAGTGTTGGCCCTTTTGCTAGTAAATACCATCCTTGATCATGCCAATCACCCAGCACAATGCGCTCGCCCGCTTTATCATCAATTGGGGTAGAGTGCCGCGCTGGTCTATGGGTATGCCCATGGATCAATCGAGAGCAGCGGTGTTTAGTCATTTCAGATATGACTTCTGCAGGAGTAACATCCATAATATCTTCAGCTTTAATGCTGTTCATCGACTGACTGGTTTCTCTTAGTTGGGCGGCTAACGCTTTGCGTTCTTCCAATGACTTTGCCAGCATCGTGGCCTGCCATGTTGGATTTCGGACCATTTCACGAAAGGCCATATAGTCAGTATCCTTGGTGCATAAGCTATCACCATGCATCAATAAGGTTTTTTCACTTCCCAGGGTAATGACTGTTGGATCGCTTAGTAATGTTGCCCCTGTGGATGTAATAAAGTCCTCACCCAATAAAAAGTCACGATTTCCATGCATAAAATAAAGCGTGGTTCCACTATCACAGTAGTTTTTTAATGCTTGTCGAATATTATTATATTCAGAAGTATTATCGTCATCGCCCACCCAGGCATCGAAGAAATCACCCAAAATATATAGAGCCTCAGCGCCTTTTGCTTGAGTACTCAGAAAGTGCAAAAAAGCCTTTGTTATATTAGGTCTAGTGGGTGATAGATGCAGGTCGGAAATAAACAGGATCATGAATATCGAATGAAAGTCGTTGTTATTTTTATGAAGGCGGGTTTGGTATTTATCCATACCCGCCGGTGTTGCTTTGATTCTGAATGAGTATCAGGCAACTGTTACTTTTTCAATAATAATAGATTCAGTAGGGACATCTTGGTGAAAGCCACTCGATCCAGTCGCTACACCTTTGATTTTATCAACAATATCTTTACCTTCAGTGACTTTGCCGAATACACAGTAACCCCAGCCTTGAGTCGTTTTTGCAGAGTGGTTAAGGAAGTCGTTGTCTTTCACGTTAATAAAGAACTGTGCGCTAGCACTGTCTGGATCCATTGTTCTTGCCATTGCAACCGTATAACAGTCATTACTCAGGCCGTTGTCTGCTTCATTAACAATGGGTTCTCGCGTTTCTTTCTGATTCATGTCAGCGTCAAAACCGCCACCCTGAACCATAAAACCATCAATGACTCGGTGAAATATTGTACCCTCGTAAAAGCCATCCTCGGCATATTGTTTGAAATTGGCTGCGCTGACCGGCGCCTTATCAAAATCCAGTTCAAGAGTAATATCACCATGGTTTGTATGTAAGGTAATCATTTATGAATCCTATGTTAATGCTAAGCTATAAAATTCCAGAGCAATACCGAGGAATTGCTGCAAGAGTATGAAAAAAACTTTGAATGGTAGGTGTTTACCCCACAAGAGGCAGCTATAATACGCGTTTTACTACGATTCTTCCACTCAGCGAGAGACATATACAAACCCCATGACGGCGGATACTTCAAGTAATACCTCATCCAGTGAACGACCACTCCATTTTCTTGAGCAACAAATAAAGGAAGATCTTACGCAGAACAAGCATGAAAAGATTGTCACCCGTTTTCCTCCTGAACCCAATGGTTATCTGCACATAGGCCATGCTAAATCTATTTGCCTCAACTTTGGTTTGGCTAAAACATTTGCTGGGCAGTGTAATTTACGTTTTGATGATACTAACCCCGCTAAAGAAGATCAGGAATATATTGATGCTATTGTCCGCGATGTTGAGTGGTTGGGGTATCAGTGGGCTGGTGATATTCGTTATGCATCCAGTTACTTTCAACAACTATATGAGTGGGCCATTTATCTCATTAAGGACGGTAATGCCTATGTTTGTCACTTGTCAGCAGAAGAAACCCGTGAATACCGTGGGACTTTGACAGAACCCGGTAAAAATAGCCCTTATCGAGATCGCTCAGTTGAGGAAAATTTAGCCGAATTCGAAAAAATGCGTTCAGGGGAATATGACGAAGGAACTTGTATTCTTCGGGCCAAAATTGATATGAGCAGCCCTAATATCAATATGCGTGATCCTGCGCTTTATCGTATTCGCAAAGAACACCATCATCAAACGGGTGATCAGTGGTGTATTTATCCCAGTTATGATTTTGCCCATGGGCAAGAAGATGCGATCGAAGGTGTTACGCATTCATTGTGTACTTTAGAGTTTGCCGATCACCGCCCACTTTATGATTGGTTTATTGAGCATTTACCTGTGCCTAGTCAGCCGCGCCAATATGAATTTGGCCGGTTAAATTTAAACTACACTGTCACATCGAAGCGTAAGTTAAAACAGCTTGTGGATGATAATCATGTTGATGGATGGGATGACCCTCGAATGTCAACTATTGCGGGCTTGCGTCGTCGTGGTGTTAGTGCAGCATCCTTACGAAAATTTTGTGAAATGATTGGTATCACCAAGTCTGATGGTGTTGTTGATATTGCGATGCTTGAACATGCAATTCGTGATGATTTGGATAAAAATGCGCCGCGAGCTATGTGTGTGCTTAACCCGATCAAGGTCACATTGACTAATTACCCTGAAGAAAAAACAGAAATAATGACGGCTCCGGGGCACCCTAATCGAGACGATTTGGGTGAACGTAAACTACCGTTTAGCCGAGAAATATTGATCGATGCCGATGACTTTCGGGAAGAAGCCAATAAAAAGTATAAACGACTCGTTATTGGCAAAAGGGTGAGATTACGCAATGCTTATGTGATTGAAGCAGATGAATGCGTTAAAGATAGTGCAGGTAATGTGATCGAAGTTAAGGCCCGTTTTATTGAAGGCACTTTGGGAGAAAATCCTGAAGATGGCATTAAACCTAAGGGGGTTATTCACTGGGTTGATAGTAAACAAAACGCGCCCTTTGAAGTACGTGTCTATGATCGTTTATTTACTGAGGAAGCCCCTGATGCAGGCGATAAGAATTTAGTTGATTCCATTAATCCAAATAGTTTAACCGTTTTATCTGCTTGTATCGGTGAAATTGGGTTAAAGGATGCACAAGTGGAACAGGCCTACCAATTTGAAAGGGAAGGGTATTTTTGTCGTGACAATAAAGCAGACAAGCTAGTATTTAACCGAACGATCACATTGCGTGATACCTTTAATGGTTAACTCTGCAATGCTTAACCATGGCCAGTGACCGAGTTTTTTAAGAATTTTATATTTGAGCTATTATGCCTTTAACAATTTACAACACCTTAACGCGCGCTAAAGTAGAGTTTACCCCTATAGAATCAGGAAAGATTCGTTTATATGTCTGTGGTATGACGGTTTATGACTATTGTCATATTGGTCATGCGCGGGTATTGGTTTCTTTTGATGTGATTACACGTTTTCTTCGCTCTCAAGATTGGAGTGTTGAGTATGTTCGCAATATCACAGATATTGACGATAAAATTTTAAACCGCGCCAATGAAAATGGTGAAGAATACACCGATCTTACCCGCCGTTTTATTGATGCAATGCATGAAGATGAAGCTCAGTTAAACGTTTTGCCGCCAGATCAAGAGCCGCGTGCAACAGCGCATATTGATAATATTATTAAAATGGTGGCCGATCTGGTTGATAAAGGCTTTGCTTATCAAGCGAATAATGGTGATGTCTATTACCGTGTGAATAAGTTTGATTCTTATGGGAAGCTTTCGGGCAAAAAACCTGATGAATTATTGTCCGGCGCCCGTGTTGAGGTGGGTGAAGCTAAGGAAGACTCTCGTGATTTTGTTTTATGGAAGTCAGCAAAACCCGAAGAGGTTTTCTGGGACTCTCCTTGGGGTAAAGGTCGTCCTGGTTGGCATATAGAATGCTCTGCAATGACTAAAGCTTGCTTGGGAAATACCTTTGACATCCATGGGGGTGGACCAGATTTACCATTTCCTCATCACGAAAATGAGATTGCACAAAGTGAGGCTGCCAACGGTTGTAAGTTTGTGAATTACTGGATGCATGCCGGGGCTGTGAGAGTTGATGGCGAAAAAATGTCTAAGTCTTTAGGTAATTTTTTCACTATTCGTGAGGTCTTAAAAAAATATCACCCTGAAGTAGTGCGCTATCTTATTGTTAGTAGCCATTATCGCAGTGCGATCAATTACTCTGAAGAAAATTTAATTGAAGCAAAAGCTGGGCTTGATCGCTTTTATCAAACTTTAAAAATGTATGGCGACATACAAGCGGCTACCACGGAGTCGCTTGCTAATAGCTCATGGTATCAGCGCTTCGTTGACGCTATGAATGATGATTTTAACACCCGTGTTGCGCTTGCGACGATGTATGAATTAGTCAAAGAGATTAATGCTGCTGCTAAAAATGATATAGATAAAGCACAGTCGTTAGTGGCAGAGTTAAAAGCTATGGCAAATATTTTGGGTGTTTTACAGGCCGACGCACTTGAATTTTTACAATCATCATCCAGCGATGCTGGATTAAGTGTCGAAGAAATTGAAGCTTATATTGAAGAGCGACAACAGGCAAAGTTGGATAAAAACTATGGAAGGGCAGATGAAGTTAGAATGCTACTAACAGAGCAAGGTATTGTTCTGGAAGATTCTTCAGAAGGAACAAGTTGGCGTAGGGAGTAAGCGACTATTTTTAAACCACTATTCTTTATACAAGACTGTCCACACGAATTTTTTGCATGGAATAGTACTTCTTACTTTAAATGATTGATGTATGAAATTTAAAAACTTACAAGCCCGGTTTGAACGTGTTCGTTCTAATAAAGCTTTTGAGCTATTTGTTGTAGGCGTTATTATTTTTTCAGCCCTTGTTGTTGGCGTAAAAACTTATCCTATCCCCGATTATGTCTCCAGACTTATTGTTATACTGGATTGGGTGATAACGCTAATTTTTTTGGTTGAAATTACGATTCGTTTTATTGCAGAGCCTGTAAAACGTAATTTTTTCAAAAAAGCATGGAATATCTTTGATACAACAATAGTCGCTGTTAGTTTGATACCAATTGAGGATAGCGAAGTTGCAGTTTTGGGGCGATTGATACGTATTTTCCGCGTATTAAGAATGGTATCTATCATTCCTGAATTAAGGATGTTGTTGAATTCATTGCTCAAAGCATTGCCACGTTTGGGTTATGTGATGTTGCTGATGTTTATTATCTTTTATATCTATGCAGCGGTGGGTTCTACTTTTTTTGCGGCCATTAATCCAGATCTTTGGGGCGATATTGCCATTAGCTTGTTAACATTATTCCGTGTGATGACATTTGAGGATTGGACGGATGTAATGTACGAAACCATGGAGGTTTACCCCCTTAGCTGGGCTTTTTACCTCACCTTTATCTTTTTTACCGCGTTCGCCTTTTTAAATATGGTCATTGGTATTGTTGTTAATGTATTAGAAGAAGAGCATCGAGCTCAAGACAGAGAGCAGGGAGAGCCTACGTTACAGGAATTACAGGCAGAAATAAGAGAAATAAAAACATTATTATTGCAAAAAAGTGACTAAAGAGAAGGGTCCTATGGATAGAAGATGTTATTAGTATATTAAGATATCCAATCTATTTAAAAGTTGTCTATTATTTCGCTCAGAATCAGTGACTAAATAATTGAAGTCTTTTGTAAAGGGTAATAATCTTTAAATAATTTGCCTAATCCTTTTGACGTTTTGGTCTTAATTTTTGTTTTATCAATTGCCAGTTTTATATATTTAAGACTATAAGCCTAATGGGTGCCATAAATCCTATTTTCTATCGTAATTCTTGCGAAGTGCAGCGGAGCATCTATTATAATAACTAACTGTGAGTGAGCGATTAAAGCTCGCGCTTCTCTATTTTTGATCTTTTGTCGCTCTTTTATTGGGGAGTCAAATCATAACAACCGCAAACTCACTCATTAAATGAATCGGGTGACATGGCTTAGATTTTGCTAATGATAAGTAAAAGTTTATAAATAAGAATAAAGCCATTAACTATAAGCAGGGGTTGCGTGTTTGGCCTTGGAGAGAAAAATGGTATTTGATTTTGGGCAGCTCGTTCTTGTAAAGCGATATCTTTTAGGGTCGCTAGCTGTGGCTATACTACCCCTACTTTTAGTAGCAGTTTTGTATGATCAGCACAGCTCTAATTTAATGGACCGTTTATTGTTGGAGCGAATTAAAGGTGATCTTGAAACAACGGCGGTTAAAATTAATGGTTTTGTAGATACTCAAATAAAACGTTTAGAAAGCATTGCCGATCTTCCTGAAATTAGTTCAGCTTTTGATGAATCATTCGGCCAATCCTTATCACCTCGCTTACTCGATTTTTTATATTTCGAAATTGGAGCTCCTGATATTTATAGCCTTTCTTTTTATAATACGGAAGGTTTGCTAGTTCGAACATTTCCATCTTGGTCAGAAGATAGCAGTTCATCAGAGAGTATTATTGCTATTGGTGAAAGTTCAGCAGAAGCTCAGATTATTGGACCTGTACTGCCTAAAGCAGGGCAGCCAGGGTGGTTTTTGATAAAAAAGTCAGTATTAAGAGGAGGGCAGATTATAGGGACATTGGTCTTGAAAATTCGTTTGGCCTCAATGACAGAACAAACGGCACCGCTTTATGTGAGAGGCGCGTATGAACCCTTGATTATGACGCCGAATCAAGAGGCTCTTTCTGTGGTGGGACGTATCATGGAACCGACTGCATTATTAGCACAATCAAAAGAATTTTTACCTGGCTGGAGTATTGCTCTAAAAAATACAGGGGGAATTATTAAAGAACCTGATATTAGACGCTGGCTTTTATTAGTAGTTGTAGCATCTGCTCTTGGAGTAACGTGGCTTTTTGTCAGTATGTCTAAAAGATTAGCACATATGATTACACCTTTAAATGATGGTGCGCAAGCAATTGCAAGTGGTGATTTAGCAACCCTTGTTCCTGAAAATGGACTGGGTGAGTTAGGTACCCTTGCTCGATCTTTTAATAATATGAGCAAGCAATTGAGTGAGATGATTAATAGCCGAGTTTATTCTGAACGACAAGCATCTTTAGGAAAGCTGGCAACAGGTATTGCCCATGAAATAAGAAACCCATTAGCTACTATTCGCACAACAGTGCATGGACTTATTCGGTCAGAGCGTGAGCCGTCTCGCAAAGAAATGTTGCAAACGGTAAATAATGAAGTAACTCGCACGGATGCAATTGTTGAAGAGTTTATGAACTATGCCAGACCACGTGAGCCGCATAAAGAGTTAGTCGTAATTGAAGATATTCTTAGTAGTGTGTTTACTCTCACCTCAGCATCTGCATTGGAATCAGGTGTAAAAATGGGTATGACTGGAGACGCATCTTTAATAATAAAAGTTGACCCCGGTCAGTTAAGTCAAATATTGATGAATATTATACTAAACGCTTTGCAAGCTATGCCCAATGGAGGTCATTTAACATTGCGTACGCATAGACAAAAAAAACGTGTGCATTTAATGATTATAGATACTGGTATTGGTATTCCGGAAGAGCAGTTAGTTGAAATTCAAACGCCATTCTTTACTACAAAAAAAGGTGGAACTGGTTTAGGTTTATCTATTTGTTCTCAGTTAATACACGTTAATGATGGAACACTAGAAATTGAAAGTATATTAGGAGAAGGAACCACTATTTGTATAACCTTCCCTCTAGTTAAATAAAAAAATAAAAATACGGTATAAAATCATGAATACAATAACTTGTCTTATTATTGATGATGAAGTGAAATTAGCGAAATCTCTATCATTTACACTCAATCAGGCTAATATAAATTGTTTAGAAGCTTACGATGGTGCTAGTGGTTTTAAGCTGGCAGACAATGAACGCCCCGATATTATTCTGTTGGATGTTCGTTTGCCTGATTTTTCTGGTCTTGATGTATTGAAAAGAATACGTACCACTCTCCCTGAAACCCCTGTCATCATGATTTCTGCGTATGGGGATACTAAAGACGCTGTTAGCGCAATGAAAATAGGTGCTTCAGACTATTTAACAAAACCTTTCGATGTTGATGAATTAATTTTGTTGGTTCGTGAAACAATATCACGTAAACAACTTAAAAGTGAGGTCCGTTATTTGAGGGAAAAAAACACGTTATCCCAAAATTTGATAGGGGAAAGCCAAAAAATGCGTGTGTTGAGTGATGTCGTTAATCAAGTCGCTCATAGTAAAGCTAAGACGATACTTCTTTTAGGTGAAACAGGTGTTGGTAAAACAATGGTTGCCCGAGAAATTCATAATCGCAATGATAATAAAGATTCTCCATTTGTTGAGATTAACTGTTCATCTTTACCTGAACAATTAATGGAGGCAGAACTTTTTGGTGTTGTTAAAGGTGCTTATACAGGTGCAAGTACCACAAGGGCTGGTTTGGTTGAAATAGCAAATAAAGGTACACTTTTTTTAGATGAGATAGGTGAATTGCCTTTGTCCTTACAGGCTAAACTATTAACTTTATTGGAATCTTGGACCTATCGTCCTATTGGGTCGCCTAGAGAAAAGAATGCAGACGTAAGAGTTATTGCGGCAACGAATAGAACACTATCGGAAAGTGTAGAGCAAGGCTTATTTAGAAAAGACTTATTCTTTCGACTAAATGTTATTCCTGTGGACATCCCACCATTAAGAGATAGGGAAGAAGATATATGGTTACTGGCTAATTTTTTTGCAGCAACCCTTTCGAATCGAGAGGGAAGTCAGCCGCTGACTTTTTCAGAGGATGTCAGGAAAATTTTTAATGAATATAATTGGCCGGGAAATATTCGAGAGTTAAAAAATATCATCGAAAGATTAACTATTTTGTACCCGGGAGAATTAATTTCGGATGGGCAGTTGCCTCCGGATCTATGGGAACTTTCGGATAGTGGAAATGATACCGATACAATAAAAGACGCACTAGCAGATGCAGAAAGAGATCTTGTGCAACGTGCTTTGCGCGAATGTCATGGTCGAAAAGGGCTTGCTGCAGAAAAATTGGGAATTTCTAGGCATGCTTTAAAGAGGCGTATTCAAAAGTTAGGTATTGAATAATATGTTAACTTTTATTTTTTCAAAAAAGTATTCTTTATTTTTTGCTTTTCTTATAAATGTTAGTAGTAACATAGCGTTTTCTACTAATATTTATGACCAATCAAATGAGGTTAGAGTCGTTAAAGTGGGATGCCTTTTTCCATTAGCTGGGCCAGGTGGTTTGTATGGTAGAGATAGTGTTGAAGCTATTAAAATAGCAGAAGAAGATATACAAGAAGTGCTGCTTGCATCTGGTATAAAATTGGAAGTTATGATAGGTGATACTCGATCTAAGTCCTTGAGAGGTGTCCAATTAGCAAGGAGCTTTGTTGATGATGAAGAAGTTGATTTTCTTTGTGGTGTTGTAAGCTCTAGAATAGCCTTAGCCGTCAGTCAACTAGCTAAAGAAAAAAAAGTATTTTTTATTGGGACGGATCATGCTTCTCCACGGTTAGTTAATGAAGCTCTACACCCTTATTATTTTCGTGTTAGTAATGATACTCGTCAGTCAATGCAAGCAGGGGCTAAATATATTCGAGCCCATTACAATAATGGTAAACCACTAAGGATATCTTTTATTGGTCCGGATTATGATTACGGTTATCAGGCGTGGTCAGATTTAAGGGGGTTGTTGAAATCAGAGGGCGTTAATTTTGAAGTGGTCGGTGAATTTTGGCCGAAACTGTTTGAAAAAGATTATAATATTTATATTCATGCTTTAAGTGATGGTCAGCCTGATATCGTTATTAATGGACAATGGGGGCAGGATTTTATAGCCTTTATTCGACAAGCTAAACAACTAAATTTTTTTGAAAAAACAGTATTAATGAATTTTGATGCTGGCGGTAACTATGAAACCTTTGCTACGCTTGGCGATGATATGCCCTTAGGCCTTGTTCTTTCTGCTCGGCATCATGTCAATTGGCCTGATACTGAAAATAATAAATTGTTTGTTAAAAAATTCAAAGACCGTGTTGGTCGATATCCGAGTTATGCTGCAGAGGGTGCTTACTCGGGTATTATTGCTATTGCTAAAGCGGTTCAATTGGCCGGAGGGGTCGATGACCCCAAAAAAATACAAAAAAATTTAGAAAACTTGATTGTCAAATTGCCAGAAGACCCGGAAGGGTTTACATCATATATGAATCCTAAAAACCATCAAATGCTACAGGCGCAAGCTATTGGAAAAACAGTATCAAATAATAATTATCTACCAGCGACGATAATGTTGGGTGATTGGTTTGTTCATTTCCCTGATCCGATGCTGAAGAATGGTCGTCTAAAATAAAAAACTATTTTTGTCTTGTGCTAAAAACGATCATTTTTAATATAAAAATTGATAATAATTAAAACCATGAAAAAATAAATGCGTGATAATCGATCATTTTTTTTAATAAAAAGATGGTTTTGCTTGTTTGCCGCCCAATTACAATGTTTTTCCTAACGAAATTTTTTGTTTTGATCTAAAATCGATCCTTTTTTAAAGGATTTTTTTCTTTTTATTTTCTTCGAAAATATTAATTTTTTTGGCACTCTTTTTTGCTGATGCTATATTTATTTTTAAAACTTATGAAAATTAATTAATTTCTAAGAAGGTGAAGAATGAAAGTTAAAACCAAGCTTGTTGCGGGAACGTTGCTATTGGCTTTTTTTTCGGTAACGATTGTCAGTATTGTAGCTAATCATATTGCAAAAAATAGCGCTTCTATTGCAATTAATAAATTGTCTCAAGCCAAGCTTTCTTCTACCTTAGAAGCGAAAAAAACACATATAGAACAGTACCTTAATAATTTGAAGAATCAAGTTGAATTGATGGCGCTAGAGCAAAATACGGATTCGGCTAACTACCATTTCTCATCTATGTTTTCTATATTTGGTATGTCATCTCAATTGACTCCATCTATGAAAGATGCTGTAAGGGGTTATTATAAAAGATATTTTTTAGAAATTTATAACAACAAAAATGTTGATGTGGGTGTATCTATAGATCAATATTTTGAGAAGTTTACGGCTAATCAATGGTTGTTACAATTTTACTATATCGCATCGAATCCCCATCCTATCGGTGAAAAACATAAATTGGTTATTCCTGAAAAGGAGTATTCTGTTTATAGTGCAGGGCACCAGGGGTACCATGATGTATTTCGTAGCTATGCTGAAAAACTAGGCTATGGTGATATTTATCTTATTAGCACTGATGGTGATGTCATTTATTCAATGAACAAAGGGTTTGAATTGGCTACTTCTGTCCTTAGAGGTCCTTTTGCCGATTCGGGTTTAGGAAGAGTCTTTAGTGCGGCCTTGAAGGCTGGTAAAGGAGAAGTGGTAGTAGAAGATTTCAGCCGTTATGCCCCTTTATTTGGTGCGCCAGTAGCGTTTCTAGCTTCTCCATTGGTTGGTTCAGATGGAGTTACGGGTGTTTTTGTTGTGCAACTTCCTATTGATGCAGTTGATTCTATTATGACTAATAACTATCAATGGAAGAAGGTTGGTTTAGGTAATACAGGTGAAACCTATTTGGTAGGCCCTGATATGACTTTACGTACAACAAGTCGGTTGCAATTTGAAGAGCCTGAACGTTATATACAAAAGTTAAAAAAGTTTACAAAAGAAAACCCTCAGCCAATTGAAGATATCATCACTAGTGGTACGAGTATTGGGTTGCAAAAGGTTGGCACTATATCAACAGAGTTAGCATTATCAGGAGAAAGTGGATTCCACACAATAGAGCAATTTGATGGTAGATCGGTTTTGTCGACCTACTCACCAATCACTGTTGAGGGTTTCAATTGGGCCATAATTAGTGAGATTGATTATGATGAAGCATTTGAAAGTGCCGAAAATTTATCAAATCGCTTAAATTCTTCTCTTGCAATAATTGCGTTAGCCGTAATGATAGTGGCTACTATAGTCATTCTCTTTTTAGCGCAAATTATTTTCAAACCACTTAATATGATAACTATGAGAATGCACGAAATTGCAAGTGGTGATGGTAATTTAAAGAATCGTTTAGATGATTCTGGGAATGATGAAATAGCTTATTTTGCAGAAGGCTTTAATTCTTTTGTGTCAAAACTTGATTATATCGTTGAGAGAGTTGCGGAGACCTCTGCACTTTTATTCAATCAGAGTGCAAATTTACTTGCACTTTCCAAAGACGGTAAGTGTAAGTCACTTGAGCAGCAGGATATGATGAGGCAGGTTGTTTCTTCTATTCGAGATATCACTACGAATGTCGATCAAAATACAGAATATGCTAGCTCCACATCACAAGCTGCAGAGATTGCAAATGAAAAAGCAAATGCAGGAAAAATAGCTACAGACCAAGCTGTTATTGCTATTGAAACAGTATCAAATGAAGTAAATGCAACCTCTGAAGCCTTAAAAGAGCTGGAGTTAGATTCAAAAAATATAGCCGACGTACTTTCTGTTATTGATGATATTTCTAATCAGACTAATTTATTGGCACTTAATGCAGCTATTGAGGCAGCCCGTGCTGGTGATAATGGTCGAGGTTTTGCGGTGGTCGCAGATGAGGTTAGGAGTTTGTCTTATCGAATACAAACGGAGACACATACTATCTCGGAAACAATTGGAAAATTGCAGCATGGCACAATGGATGCGGTAACGACGATGCAGCAAAGTGTTTTAAAAAGTAAAAATGGAGTTGAATTGGCCTCAGAAGCAGGGAAAACATTAGATCTTGTCGTAGAGAGTAGTAGTGAAATAAATAAAATGAATGAAAAAATCGCAAATGCCACTCGCCAACAAAAAACTATCATCCATACTATTGATAGTAATATGGAGCGTGCTAAAAAAATTACCGAAAAAACGACTAAATCTTCATTAGCAATTGATAATATTGGTAGTGAAATCTCATCATTGGCAAATGAAATGCAGAATCTAGTATCACAATTTGCCGAATCTAGTACTAATAAGCACTAATTATATTATCTTTTAATCTTCAATGAGCTAAATGAGCTCTTTAGACTTATTTTTTTGGGCTAATATCGCTCTTTTATATATTTTATTTTATGTTAAAAATGAAATATATATATAATTCAATGATTTATATTTTTTTAATTGTTGGCGCTTTTTTTGCTAACCCAATTGGGAGGTTAGTGTCTTTGTAAAACCTCTCTATAAAATAGTATTGATATTCATAATAAATTGTTCTATTTAATCAACGAAGGGCTAGGCAAATGATAAAAAAAATAATCTTAATGACTACATCAATCTGTATATCAGTTTGTGCGTCAATAACAGTATCTGCAGATGGTATGAAGTTGTATCAACTCACCAGTGGTAAACTAACATTGGACAAAGGCTGGTTCACTGCGATGAGAGATGTCGGTAAGCGTATTACTGTTCCTGTAGCAATGTATATTATTGACCACCCAAGAGGATTAACCGTTTTTGATACGGGCATGGCAGATGACGTTTCCGATGGTGGCTGTAGCGCATATTGGGGTAAAGGTCTATGTGGTGCATTTACCCCAACTCAAAAACGTAATGAAGTCATTGACAAGCAACTTGAACGCTTGGGTTATTCGGTTGATGAAGTCAAATATGTGATTTATTCGCATTTTCATCTAGATCATGCGGGCAATATCGAACTTTTTCCTAAAGCAAAGCATGTAGTGCAAAAAGTTGAACTAAAAACGGCTTGGTGGCCTGAAAAATTTCAAGCAGCTGCTTTTGTTATGAAGGATTACGATGAAAGTCGTGGCTTCGATTTTTTACAGCTGAATGGTGATTTTGATTTATTTGGTGATGGCTCGGTAGTTATTCTTGATACTAAAGGTCATACACAAGGGCATCAATCAGTTAAAGTCCGTTTGCCTAAGTCAGGCACGATTATTTTGGCTGCTGATGCCGTGTATTCGCCTGAAAATGAGGCCGGTGCCATTCCAGGAATTACATGGAATACAAATGCCTCTATGCAGTCAATTGACCGCCTAAAGCAAATCCGTGATGCAGAAAATGGTCAGCTCTGGTATAGCCATAATACAGAGCAATATGAAAGTAATAAGCGCTCTGCATATAAATAAATATTACTTAAAATCAATAATAATTAATGATTTAAAGCTGGTTCTCCACCCTTTTCTGGCTCTGGGGGATTAGCTTCTAAGGTTTACTCATGTTGAAGTTGAGAGATGTATCCAAATCGTTTGGTCGACGCCAAGTTCTAGAAAATATTAACTTGACTGCTAAAAAGGGAGAAATAATTGGGCTGCTAGGACCCAATGGAAGTGGAAAGAGCACTATTATGCGAATTATCGCGGGTTACTATACGGCTGATAATGGCAGTGTTCTTATTGATGGGGCTGATTCCTCTGAAAACGGCAGTATAACTAGAAAGAAAGTAGGCTACCTTCCCGAACGACCCCCACTATATGATGCGCTGACAGTTAGCCAGTATTTACGATTTATTGCCGACGCAAAAGGTTTAAGCTCTTATGATCGATCACAACAGATACAAGAAGTCGTCAAAGCTTGTCGTATTGAAGAGAGGTTTCATCAACCCATAATCCAGTTATCAAAAGGCTATCGTCAAAGAGTTGGTTTGGCTCAAATGATACTCGGGGACCCCCAATTATTACTATTAGATGAGCCTACTAATGGTCTTGACCCAGTACAGATAATTGAAGCGAGAGAAATGATTCGAGCACAATCACAAGGGCGTGCCGTTATTTACAGTAGCCATATTATTCAAGAAGTTGCAGCCTTATGTAGTCGTGTGGTTATTCTTTTTAATGGTCGCCTTGTAGAAGTTGTTCGGCCTAATTTTATTCCCGGTGAAAAACAGCATATTAAAATTCACTTAATAACAGAAAAACTAAAACTATTAATGAAAGAATTAACAGCAATTGAAGGTGTAGAAAAGGTCATTCTTGCTAGTGACTCTTATGATGATATTGCTTGTGGTAATACAGTTATTGAGTGCATCACTAATACAGACTCTTCTATTAACAACAAAATAGTGAGTAGTATTATAGCGAATGGCCAGCTGCGGTCATTGCAACCCATTGAGTTTGATTTAGAAGGACACTTTATTAATCATATTCATAGAATGCGTAAAGAATTGGAAGGAGTTGCTGTATGAAAGGGTTTTCAGCTATTTTACGTAATGAATTAGTTATCTATTTTACCTCTCCCATTGGCTATATTTTGATAGGAATATTTTGGGCCGCCAGCGGGTATTTTTTTAGCTTCAATGTTTATTTTGTTAACGCTGCTCACATGGTGACCTCTTTTCATAATATGAGTCTATTACTTATGTTGATCTTGCCTTTGATTACCATGAGGGTATTTTCTGAAGAAGTTAAAATGGGAACAATGGAATTGTTATTAACACTTCCCATTAGTGAAGTGGGCATTCTTGCCGGGAAATTAGTGGCTATTCTTTTAATTTTACTTGCAATGCTTGGTGGAACAGCTGTGGCTGTATTACCCCTTATGCTTTATGGAAACCCAGACATAGGACCTATAATAGGCGGTTATATTGGAGTATTTCTTATCGCTCTTGGATTTATTGGGATAGGTTTTTTTGTATCCAGTTTAAGCAGTAACCAGGTTGTCGCCGCAGTGGTGAGCTGGGCTGTCATTTTATTGTTATGGTTTATCGATTTTGGTGCGAGTATTTCTAGTGACTATACATTGGTGGCTATTTTTCAACACTTATCACTTTCTATTCATTACATCGACCTGATTAGGGGAGTGATTGACTATAGTAGCGTTGCCTATTTGTTAGGGTTATTTTTTCTACTGATGGTAGGAACCATTCAAGCATTAAAGTTAAAGAGGTTGCAATAATGACTTGGTCACGAATTTCTCTGTATTTTAAATTCTTATTGCCTCTAGTGTCAGCTACATTGTTGATTATATTTATCAATATTTTATCTATTAAGAACCCGCAACGTTTAGACCTTACATCAACCGGTGTTTACTCAATTAGTGAAGATACTCGTTTTGTTATTGAAAAAATTAACAATCCTGTTGATATTATTTTTTTCTATGATCTGCGTAGTAAAGCAATGCAAGATGCCTTTGCACTGCTTAAACAATATGCTGATGCATCTGATTATATTTCAGTTAGAGCTATTGACCCGCAATTACAGCCGGCACAGGCCAGACGTTACAATATACGATTTGCCGGATCATCTATTTTTACTTCTGATGATAGACAGATTATTGTTAATGGAGGTAGTGAAACTGATTTTACTAATGGTTTAATTCGCATCTCCCTACAGGCAAAAAAACATATTTGTTTTACTGATGGTCATATAGAAAGTGATCCTTTTAGTTTAAAAAGTCATGATCATTTAGAGCAAGGAGATGGTTTGTCATCTCATGACCATAGTACAGGTGGGCGTGCATTGGAGATTCATGAGCGTCATGGTATGGGTATGGCTAAGGATGCACTTGAAGTGCTGGGTTATACGGTAAGCAAAGTTGTTCTTTTGCAGGATCAACAGCCATTAAATAATTGTTCTGTCGTTATCGTTGCCTCGCCGCAGAAGAAGTTTCACTCTCAAGAAGTAGAGCAATTAAGAAAATATATGGCCTCTGGCGGCAAGGCTATCATTATGTTGGAGCCTAATGTCGATAGTGGTTTATCTGAATTATTATCAGACTATGGAATTGCTATTGAACAGGGTACAGTTATTGACTCTAGGCGTCATTATTGGACTGACCCTGCTGCCCCGGCAGTGACTGAATATACTCGTCATGCCATTACTCGAAATTTAGCATTAACTTTTTTCCCGGGGTCAACCTCTCTGATTCCCGATGACAAAGGGTTTGGTGTGGCTTCTGTTATTCCTCTTGTTAGCACCAGCGATAATTCTCTCCTTGAGCTTCCAGATGGAAGTGTTTCAGTAAGAAAAGGTGAAAGGGCATTATTGGTTAATTCTACCAAGTTTCATGAAAATGATATTAAAAGCCATCTGATTGCTATCGGTGATGGAGATTTTGCAACTAATTCGTATTTCCATATATTGGGGAATGGTACATTATTTACTAATAGCGTTAATGTTCTTGCTGGTGAGGATCAATTGTTAGATATCAAACCTCGTAATTATGAATTAGATGTTATTAGATTAAGTAACAATCAAATGCTATTTACCTTTTTATCTAGCACTATCTTTCTTCCTGTGGCATTACTTTTTGTTGGTGGTTTTATTTGGTGGAGGAGGAAAAATAGTGGTTATATATAATAAAAAAACTGCTACATGGTTTTGGTTATTAACTATCATAGTACTGCTTTTTGCAACGCACTATATTACTTTTTCATCTACTACTACGGTAAGTAACTATCAGCATAATCATACTCATAACATAAAAGATATTAATTCTCGACGATTACTAACAGTTCATCCTGTTGGTTTAAAAAAAATGGACGTTATTGTTGATGGAATATCGCATTCTTTAGTAAAAGACCGTAGCGGAGAGTGGATTGTCGAAGATAAAGTACATCATAGAGAGCAGCATTCCCATAAGAATGGCCACCATCATTCTCATGGCGATAGTGGTCATCATGAAAAAGAAACAGACTCAAACAGAGACGTTTCTCAAGCAATTGATCTACTTTCGCGTATGAAGTATGACCGTATTATTGCTGAGGGTGAAACCATAGATATGAAGGCTTATGGTATGGCATCGCCATCGGCTATATTATTTGCTTATACTCTTTACAGTCGTTCACCGGTATTTAAAATTTATATAGGTGATATTGCACCGGATGGAATAGGTCGATATGTTTATGTGCCGGATAGGAAAGCGGTGATGATTATTCCAAATTTTCATGCTGTAAATATTATTGAATTAATTGATTTCGATAAAAAGTATAATTAATTTAAGTGTAAAATTTAATTTTTCAATGGTTTTTGTGAGTATTATGAAAAATATAATAAGTTTAATACTTTTTGTTATATGGTTTTTTCCTGTTGTGGCTTATGCACATGAAGATAATTTTTCAGGCTTTTTATCTGGTTTAATTCATCCTATTTTTGGTTTTGATCATTTGGTAGCAATGTTAAGTGTTGGTATATTAAGTATTCAATTCGGTGGGCGAGCAATATGGTTATTTCCAGCAGTCTTTGTTTTGATTATGTTATTTGGAGGTCTTGCAGGGATATGGGGTATACCCTTGTTTTTTATTGAATTAGGAATAGCTTTATCTGTGATGATGCTAGGGTTTTCTATTGTTTTAGAAAAAAATATATCCCAGTCAATAATTGTTGTATTTGTTGGTTTTTTTGCAATGTTTCATGGCTATGCGCATGGAGTTGAAATGCCTTATTTAAATGAACCTGCTTTCTATGTTTTCGGGTTTATTATAGGAAGTGTTTTTATACATATTATGGGAATATTAATAGCTCATATTTTTCAATGTTTCAAGTGCGGGCGCATGTTGTTGAGATGTTTGGGCGCTTTTATAGCGGGGTTAGGGATTTATTTGGTATTTTAATATTATTTAATAGTGATTCAAAATTTTTTTAATATCACTATTTTTTAAATTATTAAAATATAAATATTAATTTATTTCGGTTTTCATTAAATATCTTTCTCTTCTTTGCTTTCTTCTGAAAAATTATTATTTAAAAATGATCGAAAAATATATTTTGAGCGATCATGAATCGATCAATATCGATATTTTTTTATATTGTCTATTATTTTATTTAAAAAAAATCAGTTAATTCATGTATTTGCATTATTTGTTTTTTTGGCATGTTAGTTGCTTTTATCGTAAAAAATAATAATTAATTGTGTTTGGTTTTAAAATAAATATATCCAGTTAATTAATTATTTTTTCAGAGACCCAAGTTAATAATGTATTTTTAAATGTTTATTTAATTAAATATTTGGTTTGATGTTATTGGTTTGGTAGCTTGAAAAGCTATAAATTAAAAAAATAAATTAAATTTAATATAAAGGGGATCAATATGGTTAATAATTTAACTCGTAAGGCGATAATGTGCGCGTTTCCAGCTTTTGTTATTGCAGGCTCTGCAAATGCACTTGATGTAAAGGTAAGTGGTTATGTAAAGCTTGATGCGACTTATGATACTGATCAAAGGCAAGGTGATTTTACGTATGCGGCAACCTTAAG
This sequence comes from Cellvibrionaceae bacterium, assembly GCA_050633825.1. Taxonomy (GTDB): domain Bacteria; phylum Pseudomonadota; class Gammaproteobacteria; order Pseudomonadales; family Cellvibrionaceae; genus CANLBN01. The sequence goes on from JBOEHG010000015.1 coordinate 83,842, forward strand.
TACAGGCGATGAGGGAGATACAAAAGAAGGAGGTTTTAATATGCATGCACGTGAATCACGAATTAAATTTACTGCATCCGGTAACGGTTATACAGCTGTTATAGAAGGTGATTTTTTTGGTGCAGCTGGAGGGGAAAATGTTTCTAATTCAAATGGTCTTCGTCAGCGTTTGGCTTTTGTCAAAACAGGAAACTGGCTTTTTGGACAAAGTTGGTCAAATTTCATGGATTTTATGACGTGGCCAACAACTTTAGACTTTGCTGGTAGTCCTGGTGTCTCATTTATTAGGCAGGCACAAATAAGGTATACAAATGCTGGCTTTTCAGCGGCATTAGAAAACCCTGAAGCTAGAATTGTTGATGCAACTAATACCAGTTTAACGTCAGTAGACCCCCTTCCGGATGTAACCTTTAAATACAGAAGTGACGGAGATCATATGGGATTTCATGCATCGACAGTGATAAGGAGTATTGAGGCTGATTTAGGTGCAGATACAGAATCTGTTACTGCTATTGGTGCTCAAGCTGGTATTGTTTTTAAGACTGACTCAGGTGGAAAATTTGGTTTAAAAGTTATTGCTGGAGAGCCAGGCCGTTATCAGCAAGAAAAATTCTTTTTCCCTGATGTAATTCTTATTGATGGAGACTTAGAGGTTATTGAAAGTACAAGTTTTCAATTGAGTTACGGTCAAACATTAAGTAATGGTAGTTTTAACTTGGGTTATGGACAACTTGATATTGATGATGAATTTGAAGCACAGGTTGCTACAGTTGGAGGGTTTGAAACGGTTTCTGAGTTTCATATTAATCGAATATGGAATGTAGGTAAAAATATGCAATATGGTATAGAAGTCGGTTATGGTGAAAGGGAAGATTTCTCTGGTGACGATGGAGATAATACTCGAGTGCAATTTTCTGCAAAATATTCATTTTAGCTTAAGTGGTACTAGTATGGTAACGCATTGTCACTACTGGTAGTGCGTTGCCGTATTTTATCAGGTCTTTCACTGCTTATATTTATTTATGATGTCTATCTTAATAGGAAAATTTTAGGTTTGCCTCCTGAGTTAAAATTTTTTTGTTAGGGTAGACATCATAAATAAATTTTTCACTTATATAATAAATTTTAAGTTAGGTTGTTTATAAATCTATAACTTTTCAATTATTTCTATGGATAGAAATCATCGTTCTAATATAACAATTTCTTGTAACTAAATTAATCCAATCAGATGCCATATGTTTTTGAGCGGAAAAAGCTCGGCGAGCGATTTAGGCGTTCGTTAGCGCTCATTTTTTTATGATATAAATAGAAAACGATAAATTTTTACAATAAATTCAATGGTTTATGGTTTTCTAAAAGTTGGCACATAGGTTGCTAAATAAGATTTAGTAATGTTGGCGTGAAAATCAACCTTGCATTTTAATAATATTCAGCTCACTGAAATTATTTAAAAATAAATATATAAAATAAATTTCTTGGAGAGACCCAATGAAGAAAAATTTAAAAAATATTGCTGTAGCGACGTCTATTTCCCTGTTTGCTTCTGCCTCAATATCACTTCCTGTTAGTGCTGCTGACGAAGTAAAAGTTGGAATTGTTTCCTTCTTGTCAGGTGGTGCTGCGGGACCTTTTGGTATTCCTTCGCGCAATGCTGCAGAGTTGTTGATAGAGTCCATAAATGCTGGCAAACTTCCAGCTCCTTATGATTCAGTCGGTTTTTCGGGCGCTAAAGTCAACCCTGTTTTTATTGATGAAAACTCAAAACAAAAAGTTGCTGATTATAAGAAGCTTGTCCAAAAGGACGAAGTGGATATGATTATCGGTTACATATCTTCGGGTAGTTGTAAAGCGATTGCACCTGTCGCTGAAGAAGAGAAAAAGTTAACTGTTTTCTTTGATTGTGGTACACCACAAATTTTCGAAAATATTAATACTAAGCCGGATTACCTATTTCGTACTGCCGCCCATGCCACAATGGATAATGTCGCTGCTGCCAAGTATGTGTTAGCAAAAGGGAAAGATATTTCCTCAATTGCCGGGATTAATCAGAATTATGCATGGGGCCAAGATTCCTGGAAAGATTTTTCTTTATCGATGGATAGTTTAAAGACGGGTGTTAGTGTTGCCACAGAGCAGTTCCCTAAGATTTTTGCAGGTCAATACGGTTCTGAAATTTCAGCCTTGCTTACAAAAAAACCAAGTGTCGTTCACTCCAGTTTCTGGGGTGGCGATATGGAAGCCCTCATTATTCAAGGAAATGGCCGGGGGTTATTTTCTCGTAGCCAAGTTATTTTAACAACAGGTGAAACTGCCATGCAGCGCCTTGGTCCTCAAATGCCAAATGGTACAATTATTGGCGCTCGTGGAGCAGGTGGTGCTTTGGCGCCGGACAATGAGTTAAACCGCTGGTTCCGTAAAGCCTATTTTGATCGTTTTGGTTCTTACCCAACTTATCCTTCTTACCATATGGCGCAAGCGATTCTCGGTGTTAAGGCTGCTGCAGATAAAGCCAAGTCAACTGATCAAGAGGCGGTTAAGAAAGCATTAAAAGGGTCTGAATTTACTACGCCAAGTGGTATGGTTTCCATGGCCCTATCTGATGGCCATCAAGCTATTACAGATACTGCTTACGGTACTTATAAATTCGACAAGGATACTGGTAAAGGTACTCTGGTTGATGTTAAACGCTACAAAGCCGAATGTGTAAACCCTCCCGCCAATGTAAAAAGTTTAGAGTGGATCAAGTCTGGCTTTAAAGGAGCCAGCTGTAACTAAATCTCCTATCCGGAATACAGTGTCTCCTATTGTACGTTGTATTCCAAGCTTGTATGGATCACTTTGCATTTTGTAAAAGATCTTAGTGGTTCGTACCTTTTTCTCCAATACTAATATGTAGAGGTACACATGTTAACTGCAGTTGCTATAGCAGTAGATGGCCTTGGTTTTGCGGCGTGGCTGTTTTTGTCTTCAGTCGGCCTAACGCTTATCTACGGTGTTATGCGTATTTTAAACATTGCTCATGGTGGTTTTTATGCCTTGGGTGCCTATTCCTCCGCGTGGGCCATTGGCCTTTATTTACAAACTGATTCAACAATTGCACTGACCTATTTGATTATCCCCTTAGCTGCGATCGCAGTTGGGCTAATCGCAGGGCTATTGATTGAGCGAGGCGTACTGCGGTTTATGTACGGCCGCGACGAAGTCCTGATGGTGTTAGTCACCTATGCCATTTTCTTAATTTTAGAAGATGCCACCAAACTGATTTGGGGAACCGAATCTTTGGTGGCGTATCAACCCGCCTATTATCTAGGCAGCATCGATATCTTAGGGATTCCCTATACCGTCTATAAGTTTGCTCTAATCGGTTTGGCACTAGTTTGCGGAGCAGTATTGTGGTGGGGGCTGAATCGTACCCGCACAGGTAAATTATTATTAGTCGTGATAGAAGACCGCGAAATCAGTAGCGCCTTAGGTATTAATGTGACCTTGTTTTTTACGGTGACCTTTGTGATTGGTGCCACGCTCGGTGCGTTAGGCGGTGCGGTAACTGCACCTGAAATTTCAGTTGTTCCCGGTATTGGTGCCGAAATTATTGTAATGGCTTTCGCCGTGATAGTGATTGGTGGTATGGGCAGTATAGAAGGGGCAATAATAGGCGCGTTATTTGTGGGCTTTGCGCGAGCAGTATCAGTCCATATCTATCCTGCTGCAGAATTATTCTCGATTTATCTTGTGATGGCAGCCGTACTTGCCGTGAAGCCTTACGGTCTGTTCGCTTTATCAGAGAGGAGAAAAATATGAAAACGACATTTGATCGTACAGAAAAAGGGTTGCTGATTAGTTTACCCATCTTAATTATCTTAGGGTTTACATTGCCCGAATGGATTGTGAATTATATTCAGGTTTCTCTCGGAACAGGTCTGGTTGCTTTGGGCGTGATGTTACAAATGCGAGCTGGATTGGTGAGTTTTGGTCAAGGCCTGTATTTTTGTATCGGTGGCTATGCTGCGGGTATGGCAGGTAAATTCTTAGGGATATCCGATATTTTTGCCTTACTCCTTTTTGGTTTAGCCGCCAGCGTCAGCATTGCGTTTGTTGCAGGCTTTTTACTGCGCCGATACCGTGAAATATTTTTTGCGATGTTATCGCTGGCACTGTCAATGATTCTGTTTGGTTTGTTATCCAAGCTAGAGTTTTTAGGCAGTACAGATGGGTTTAATTTGCCGAGTGCAACCTACTTAGGTTGGGCGCCAGAAGGCAGTACGGCCAAGCATGCATTGTATGTTGCCACTTGTATTCCAACGATTATTTGTGCCATTTTATTGAACCGTTACCTGCGTGGTCCTATGGGCTATATAGGGGAAGCGATTCGTGAGAATGAATTGCGCGTGGAGTATCTAGGGACATCAGCTCATCGAGCCGTGCATATCAAATATGTTATTGCGGCGGCAGTTTCGGGTATTGGTGGTGTTCTATGGGCGTTGGCGCTAGGGCATGTCGATCCGGAAATGACCAATTGGACTACCTCAGGCCAATTCGTCTTTATTTCCATTCTTAGTGGCACAGGCAATATAGTTGCGCCTTTATTAGGTACTTTTATTTTAGAAATTGTACGTGTTTATGCGGTGGAAGCCTCCCCCAACACATGGCAAATGATTTTGGGTACGTTAATGCTGCTCACGATTATTTTCTTGCCAAGAGGACTATGGTCACTGATTCAAAAAAATAAAACTGCCACCCAATCAGACGTAGGAGACAAGCGATGAGTGTTATTTTAGAAACCATTAAGCTTGAACGTACCTTTGGTGCGGTGGTTGCTGCATCTGACATTAATATCCAAATACGCTCCGGTGAAGTGGTCGGCGTGATTGGTTCCAACGGCGCAGGCAAAACAACCTTTGTGAATATGGTCACAGGGTATCTTGCCCCCAGTGGCGGTGAAATTCTCTACCGTAAAAAAAATATCATTGGTAAGCCAACCCGTGATATTACCCGGTTAGGTATTTGTCGTTCATTTCAAATTCCGCAGTTATTTTTAGAGCTGTCGGTGCTGGACAATATGGTTATAGCATTAACCATTGCAAAAGAAGAAAAACCTTCGTTATTGCGTCCGGCAGTAACCCCGGCACTGGTTGATGAAGCGATGGAGATATTAAGTCGTTTTCAGGTCGATCAATATGCGCATCAAGAAGTGGGCATATTAGCCCAAGGGATTCGTAAATTGGTTGATATTGCCATGGCGACAGTGGGCAAACCCGACTTGTTATTCTTGGATGAGCCGACCAGTGGTGTCAGTGCGGATGAAAAAATGGAGATTATGCGTGTCCTAATGGACGCGTTGAAAAGCACAGGAACAGCAGTATTGTTTATTGAACATGATATGGAAATTGTTGAACAGTTTGCACCGCGCGTAGTGGCTTTCTATGAGGGCACTATATTAATTGATGCACCGACAGCAGAAGTGCTAGCGGATGACAAAGTTCGAGAGTATGTGATTGGAAGTGAATTCCATCGTCAAGCTGAAAACCATTAAGTGGGAGAAAATATAATGTTAACAGTGAATAATCTCAGTTTATCGATTCAAAAAGTGCCCATTTTACAAGATGTAGGCTTGTCGATTGAAAAAGGTGAAACGGTGGGTTTGATTGGTCGCAATGGTGCGGGGAAAACCACGTTAATGCGAGCGATCATGGGATTGATTGCAACAGAATCGGGAGAAGTCTTCTTCGATAAAACGGCATTACACAGTGCGGTCCCACCGGTTAGAGCGGTGTTGGGTATTGGTTATTTGCCGGAGGATCGTCGTTTGGTTCCTCACTTTACGGTTGAAGAAAATATCATGGTGCCGCTATGGGCGACGAATAAAGATAAAGATTTAAGCCGTTTAAAGTGGGTGTATGACTTGATGCCGGAGATAGGCCGTTTTGCGGACAGGCGAGCACTGACCTTAAGTGGTGGTCAACAGAAGTTAGTGGCATTAGCGAGGGCCCTAGTGGTGGGTTCGAATTTGTTACTGTTGGATGAGCCATTTGAAGGGGTTGCCCCAGCTTTGGCTCAACGGCTAATGGAAGTGATCTCGAAGCTTAAGGAAGAGAATTTATCGGTATTGATTTCTGAATCGGACTATACCCATTCGAAAGAAGTGGTGGATAAGGTGTATTCGATTGAGCGTGGTGTCATTAGTGAAATGAATGAAGCTT
>JBOEHG010000016.1:0-61123 GCA_050633825.1 Cellvibrionaceae bacterium
TTTTCTTTTGCGGCATAATCGAAGAGCCGGTACAAAAGCGATCAGGCAAATCAATAAAATTAAATTGTGCCGATGTCCATAAAATTAACTCTTCACTGGCGCGCGACAAATGGGTTAATAAAATACTGGCCGCTGCGCATAACTCGATGGCAAAATCACGATCGCTAACCGAATCCAATGAGTTGGCTGTTGGCTTATCAAAACCCAATAAATCGGCGGTGTAATCACGATCAATAGGGTAAGTTGTGCCTGCAAGAGCAGCGGCACCCAAGGGCGATTGGTTAAGACGCTTGCGACAATCCATAAAACGATCGTAATCGCGATTCAACATTTCAAACCACGCCATTAAGTGATGGCCAAAGGTGACCGGCTGGGCTGTTTGTAAATGGGTAAAACCGGGCATAATGGTGTCAGCTTCACGCTCAGCCACCGTTAAAAGACCTTGTTGCAAGCGCGTTAATTCTTTACCAATAGTATCGATAGCATCACGCACGTAAAGGCGAATATCCGTGGCAACTTGGTCGTTACGGGAGCGGCCCGTATGCAACTTTTTACCGGTAATGCCGATACGTTTGGTTAAAGCGCTTTCTATGTTCATATGAACATCTTCCAGCTCGACTGACCATTCAAATTGGCCGGACTCGATATCTTCACGAACCGCTTCAAGGCCCGCAAAAATCTTCTGCTTTTCATCCTCGGTTAAGACGCCTACTTTAGCCAGCATCGAGGCATGGGCAATTGAACCTTCAATATCCTGTAGATACATGCGCTGATCAAAATCAACCGAAGCAGTAAAACGTTGGACAAAGGCATCGGTTGCCTCTGAAAAACGCCCACCCCAAGCCGAAGAGGTTGCTTTAGTGGTGTTAGTTGATTGATGTGTATTAGCGGTTTTTGGGTCAGAGGAATCGTTGCTCATAAGGTTCTTTTACTGTAGATAAAACAAGAGCCGCATTATAGAGCAGGATAATGATAAGTAATAGCGCTGAAATCTGTAGAGAATCACCGGAAAATCGCGCTGTTGGTCACCATAGCCAAGAGCAGCATATGCTAAACTCATCTCCATGAGCCACGCGAATAATCATCAACAACCTCTACCGCTATTGCCTTACCTCTGTCAGGCCTCTGCTATTTTAGGGTTGGTACTTGTAGGTGAACTGTTGGCGCTAGTACTTGTTCTCGCACAAACCAATACGCCTCTGTCTTGGTCAACACTGGGAGCCGTTTCTATGGTGACTCAGTGGATTATGCTGTCCTCGGCACTGGCTTTATGCCAATTGCGCGGGCTGTTAAATCGCCTAAATACCATTACCAGCGGTTGCCTCGCCTACGGTATTTGTCTGTTGATTTCAGCGGTCGTTTTATGGGCGGCACAGCTAATCACTTTTCAGCCTTTTGATGTGTCTCTTTGGCTTAAATCCTTTTTGATTGCGGCTATCTTCTCCGGTATTTTATTACGTTATCTTTATGTGCAGCAGCAACTAAGCAACCAACAACAAGCCGAATTACAATCACGTTTACAATCGCTGCAATCCCGCATTCGTCCACACTTTCTTTTTAACAGTATGAATACCATTGCCAGCTTAATCTCCATTAACCCGGCGGCAGCTGAAAAGGCGGTTGAAAACCTGAGTGATCTTTTTCGCTCAAACTTACAGGACGCAGATCTTGTACCACTGATGGATGAAATTACCCTGTGTCGGCGCTATATCGATATCGAACAAATGCGACTTGCAGAGCGTTTGCAAATGGTTTGGAATATTCAAGAACCCATCACCAATATTCAGGTCCCTTCCTTATTTTTACAACCATTAGTAGAGAATGCGATCTACCATGGCATTCAGCGCCTAACAAGTGGTGGAGCGGTTGTGCTCACCATTGCTGAAACAAATGAGCAGATTCATATCCGTATTGAAAACCCTATTCCGGTATTATCGGCCAGCGAAACCGACCGAGGCCACCATATTGCACTGGCTAACATTGAGCACCGTTTGCAGCTACACTATAAAAATAAGGCGCAGATCAGTACAGAAAAAGATGAAAGTAACAAGCAGTTTATTGTAGATATAGTACTGCCTATTAGTACTGATAGCACCGACCATAACAACCCAATAAAGTAACTTTAGAGAACGGCAGTATAAAAACTATGGATATTGTTATTGTTGATGATGAACCGCTTGCCCGGCAGCGGCTACTCAAACTGATTACTGAGCTTGCCAACGATACGATGGACTACACCGTTGTGGCCGAAGCCAGCAATACACCTGAAGCCTTAGAGGCAATAAAACAACACGACCCCGCCGTTGTACTACTTGATATTGAAATGCCCGGTGAGAATGGATTGAAAGCCGCTGAAAAAATAGCCGAGCTTGACTGTCCACCAGCAATTATTTTTACTACGGCCTATGATCAATATGCATTGGATGCCTTTGATACCCTTGCAGCGGGTTATTTGCTTAAACCCATTCAACAAGAAAAGTTAAGTAAGGCTCTGGAAAAAGCCACCGCCATTAATAAATTGCAGTTAGAAACCTTAGAGGCATTAAAAACAAAACAGCAACGGGATCATATTTCTGCAAAAAGTCATCGCGGTGTTGAGTTGATCCCCATCGATGATGTGCGCTATTTTATGGCAGATCAAAAGTATGTCATGGTGATAAGCACCCAAGGACAAGTGCTTATTGATGAAACTTTAAAAGAATTAGAAAGTGAATTTGCTCAACAATTTATTCGCATACATCGCAATGCACTAGTCTCGATCAAATATATTAGCGGTTTAGATCGCGATCAACATGGGCATTATCATGTAAGGCTAGCAGACATTGAAGAAACGCCCATGGTTAGCCGTCGCTATTCGACAAAAATTAAAGCTTTACTCAAATCACTCTAACATCATCATGGTATTGCAAGCATTAATTCGATAATTGGTGCGCCAAGCTCACACCCTCTTCAATGGCACGCTTTGCGTCAATCTCTACCGCAACATGGGCTCCACCAATAATATGGACATTACGGTTATCTGTTTTTAATTGTTCGTATATTTCATTATTCGATTCTTGCCCGGCACAGACGACGATTGTATCCACCTCCAGCAAATGATCTTGTCCGTCAATGGATATGTGCAAACCTTTATCGGAAACTTTTTGGTAGGACACACCTGCGATTGTATATATCCCTTTATCCTTCAAGACCTGACGATGAATCCATCCGGTGGTTTTACCCAAGCCCTTCCCTAATTTGCTATCCTTACGTTGTAATAAATAAATTTCACGCTCAGATTTAATTGATGTTTTTGTTTTTACAGCGCCTCTATTTTGGTAGTTTTTATCGATACCCCATTCTTGATTAAACAAGTCGATATCCAGCGAGGATAGCGCCTCATCCTGATGGGATAGATAAGCCGCTGTATCAAAGCCAATACCCCCAGCACCAATGATAGCAACCTTTTTTCCTACTGGTTTTTTATAGAAAAGCACATCCTGATAATTGATCACCTTGTCATTTTTAATACCCTCAATAGATAGCTCTCGTGGGCGGATGCCTGATGCAAAAACAATATCATCAAAATCCCTATTAACAATATCAGCTTTAACCTCTTCGCCTAAATGCAGCTCAATATTTAATTGTTCTAATTGTGCCGTAAAATAACGTAAGGTTTCATGAAACTCTTCTTTACCGGGAATTTCTTTGGCTATATTAAATTGCCCACCAATTTCATGTGAGCGTTCAAAAACAACTACTTCATGACCTAGCTTTTTTGCTTCAATTGCAAATGATAAACCCGCTGGACCCGCACCGACTACAGCGATTTTTTTAATTTTTTTACTGCTAATCAAAGTAAATTCCGTTTCTCGACAAGCCTTGGGGTTGACTAAACAACTCGCTACCTTTCGCTCAAAAACGTGATCAAGGCAGGCTTGATTACAACTGATACAGGTGTTGATCAGATGGCTTTCGTCTCGCTGTGCTTTATTCATAAAGTCAGCATCAGCTAAAAAAGGCCTTGCCATTGAAATCATATCAGCCTGACCTGAAGCCAATATTTCTTCTGCTATTTCGGGTGTATTAATACGGTTAGTTGCAACCAGAGGAATGCTAACTTCTTGTTGTAAACGTTCCGTAATCCATGCAAAGGCTTTTCGCGGCACCAAGGTTGCAATGGTAGGAATTCTAGCTTCATGCCAGCCAATACCCGTATTAATAATGGTTGCGCCAGCGGCTTCAATAGCTTTTGCCAAAGCAATGACTTCATCTAAAGTTGAGCCTTCTTCAACAAGATCTAACATGGATAAGCGGTAAATAATAATAAAGTCCTTACCAACTTTTTCACGAATGGCTTTAACAATGTCAAGCGGTAGTCGAATACGGTTTTCAAAACTACCACCATAATTATCTGTACGCTGATTGGTTTTAGGGACAATAAATTGGTTAATCAAATAGCCTTCTGAACCCATCACTTCGACGCCATCGTAGCCGGCTTTTCTAGCCATACTCGCACAATGGGCATAATCCTTAATGGTTTTTTTAATGCCTGAAGAGCTTAAAGCCCTTGGTTTAAAGGGAGAGATAGGTGACTTAATTGCAGATGCTGACACACAAAAAGGATGATAAGAATAACGACCGCCGTGTAAAATTTGTAAACAAATTTTACTGCCATTATCATGTACTGCCTGCGTCACTAAACGATGTTTTTTTAGTTGCCAAAAATAGCTTAACTGATTGGCCCTAGGTTCAACACGTCCGACAAGACTCGGGGCAACACCACCGGTCACAATTAAGCCAACCCCACCACGAGCACGCTCTGCATAAAAGTGGGCTAATTTTTGATAGCCATTTTTTGCCTCTTCGAGCCCTGTGTGAATAGAGCCCATAAGTACACGGTTTTTTAAGGTGGTAAAGCCAAGGCTTAAAGGCTCAAACAAATGTCTAAATTGACTCATCGCAGATTTTTTCTTAAAATTTTGCCGACATTACTTTTGGGCAATTCATCAACAAACTCAATAAACTTAGGACGTTTATAACCGGTCAAATTTTCCTTGCAGTAATCGAGCAAGGTTTCTTTGCTTAAATCCTTATCCGCTTTTACAACAAAACTTTTAATGGCCTCTCCCGTGGTATCATCCGGAATCCCGATGGATGCGGCCTCAACAACACCAGAGTGAGAGCTGATCACATTATCAACTTCGTTAGCATAGACATTAAAACCAGAAACAAGGATCATATCTTTTTTACGATCAAGAATTTTAACGAAACCTTCATCATTAATCTGAGCAATATCGCCTGTTCGAAAATAACCATCGGCAGTAAAAGCGGTATCATTGAGCTCAGGCAAATTCCAATAACCCTGAGTCACTTGCGGTCCTTTGATACAAAGTTCGCCCGTTTGGTTGACGCCGAGATCGTGACCCTCATCATCTTTAATTTGCACAAAAGTAGAGGGTATGGGTAAACCAATAAAACTGTTGTATTCATGCAGGTGAAAAGGGTTAATACAAGCGGCGGGGGATGTTTCTGTTAAACCATAAGCTTCTGTAATATGCTTGCCCGTCCGTTGCTTCCATTCAACGGCCACATCCTGCGTAATAGCCATACCGCCACCAAAGGTTATCTTGACAGCAGAAAAGTCGACCTGATCGAAACCATCGGTATCCAACATTTTTCGAAACAAGGTATTGACGCCAGTAATAACCGTAAATTTTTCTTTAGCAATTAATTTTATAAAGCCTTTAAAGTCGCGCGGATTGGTAATAAGAACATTTTCACCACCAATACTCATAATATAAAGACAATTAGCTGTTAATGAAAAAATATGATAAAGCGGCAAAGCAGTAATAATTTTTTCTTGACCTTCCAACAATAATTTTGCCGCCCAACTCCGTACCTGCATCACATTAGCAACAATGTTGCCATGGGTTAAAATAGCGCCTTTAGAAACCCCTGTTGTCCCACCGGTATATTGCAAGAATGCAACATCATCATGATTCAATGTCACATCCGAAAATGATAGTCGCTCTCCTGCTTTAATTACCTGATTAAAACTGATGACAGAGGTTAAACCATGTTTAGGCACCATTTTTTTAACATACTTAAGCACCGTATTAATCAACAATGATTTTGGAAAATTAAGCTGATCTCCCACCTGTGTCGATATAAGATGCTTAACATTCATATCAGGCAATGATTTTTCAACAACGTCAGCAAAGTTCTCTAAAAATAACAAGACTTTTGCATTAGAATCATTTAATTGATGTATTAACTCTCTAGGTTTATACATAGGGTCAACATTAACAATCGTATAACCGCCCCGTAATGCGCCAAATAGAGCAATAGGATACTGAAGAATATTAGGCAACATAATAGCAACGCGATCGCCTTTTTCTAAATCAGGTAAAGATTGGAGATAGGCTGCAAACTGCTTACTTAACTGGTCGAATTGCTGAAAGGTTATTTTTGTACCAAAATTTGAAAAGGCAATTTTTTCTGAAAAGCGATGATTAACATCATCTAGAATACCAACGATAGAATCATAGGCTGTAGAGTCAATATCATGGGGAACACCTTCTTGATAGGAAGATAACCAGAAACGATCCATAAGCACCTCTCTTTTGATAAATACTTTTTATGAATAGACTTCCTTTAACTAGTAAGGCTTTCCTAATATCTTATTATATTTTTTAACAATAAATTATTTTTCTATATACTCTTTTACGACTATTTTAGTTAAGCCGCCTTTTTTAATGAAATCGTCACTGTAAAAATCGCCACAGCTTCCTCACCAAATTTTTCCGGGCAAGTTGCAATAACATCAAAAGGCAATTGTTTACGCTCACCCGTTTCAATAACATCATGCACAAATGTTTTTATTTTCGGAATATCATTACAGATAAAGACAGCATCACCTTCAACTCTTTTCAAAAATTCAGCATGAAAATCTTTAAATACCAAGGAAATACGTTCCCCGCTATCTCTGATTTCCTTCATAGCGGCTACGCCACCGGTACATTCAGCGGCAATAGCTAAAGCGCCAAAATACATTGAACTAAGGTGATTTTTTACCTTTCGCTTAAGCGCCACTTTAATAATACACTGGCTATCGTCTAGACAGAGAATTTTAGGGCGAATAAAGAAAATCAGCGGAATTTTAAAAAAGCCAAAGGCTTGTAACATTAACGTATAACGCAATGGTGAGGGGATGAACGATAACAAGCGCTTGCTTAAGCCCATAAACACTCTATTGTTGTTATAGTATTGATTTATTGGAGCATAAAAGCCTATGGAGTACAAGCAAGATCACCGCTTGCCCTAGATATTATCGATCTCTATATTTTTAAGGCTATAGTAAAAGAGAATATCTAAAAAATTCCTTATCAACCTGATTAATTATGCTATTAGACCTACGTCGACATTTACTTATTTGCTGTTGCCAAGCCCACGCCAAAACACATAAACGTACCACCACCAAGGCGATTCATAATTTTCCTCCCATTGCCCGATGATATCCAATCACGCCCCGAGCTTGCCATTGCGGCATAACATAAATGAATGGCAACAACCAAACTGCTATAAGTCGCAACGAGAATAAAAAACTGGCCACTAAACTGCGCCTGATGATTAACAAATTGCGGAAATATTGACATAAAAAAGAAGACTGCTTTTGGGTTAGTTAATTGCATAACAAAGCCCTCTAAAAACTGACGCCTTTTGTTTTTACTGTCAACGTTAAAAGAAGTCTTAGTTACATCGATAGGGCTTAATGGCGCACGCCATAATTTAATGCCAAGATAAATAAGATAAGCAGCACCAATGTATTTCATAATGGAGAAGGCAAGAGATGAGGTCGCCAATAAAATGCCCAAACTGGTTGCAGAAACACCCGCAACAATAAAAGTAGCTATAGCGATGCCCAATATACCGCCAATTGCGCCAAAGGTACCGTAACGTACGGCATTAGTAATCGTCAGTACAACACCGGGGCCAGGGCTCAACACAGTGACCACAGCAATAATGACAAATAACCAATAGTTTTCCATTTCGGCTCTCTCTATAGACTTGCAAGGGAATAATCATTAACCCTGATTTAAGACTTCTAGCATAGCACAAACCATTGCCTACCTTTATCATAGAGTGGTAGCTATCTATGGTATGGCGCTACCTTTTGCCCTATCATTATTTGCTAGCACACATATTTAAGTAGCATCTAACAGCAACAATAAGCCAAGCGGAAAAGACCATGAAAGCAGCGACTATTTTAGACACGATCGGTAATACTCCCCATATCCAAACTCAACGTTTATTTGGTGATAACGCATCGGTATGGATTAAGAGCGAAAGAGCCAACCCCGGTGGATCGATTAAAGACCGTATTGCCCTAGCAATGATCGAAACTGCAGAAAAAGATGGCTCACTCAAACCCGGCGCTACCATTATTGAACCAACTTCGGGTAATACCGGCGTAGGCCTTGCCATGGTTGCAGCAGTTAAAGGTTACCCCTTGGTATTGGTAATGCCGGAAAGTATGTCAGTTGAGCGTCGCCGTTTAATGTTAGCCTATGGCGCAACATTTGAATTAACGCCCAAAGAAAAAGGCATGGGTGGCGCCATTGCTAAGGCACAGGAATTATTCGAAAGTACGCCCAATGCTTGGATGCCACAGCAATTTGAAAACCCGGCCAATATTGATGTTCATGTCGAACAAACTGCCCAAGAAATTTTAGCTGATTTTCCGGACGGTCTGGATGCTATTGTTACAGGAGTAGGTACTGGCGGGCATATTACCGGCTGTGCCCAAGTATTAAAAAAAGCATGGCCTAATTTAAAAGTCTTTGCTGTAGAGCCTGAAGCCTCCCCGGTTATTTCTGGCGGCAGCCCCAGCCCTCACCCCATTCAAGGTATTGGCGCTGGCTTTATCCCCAAAAACTTGGACACTGATTTATTGGATGGTGTGATCAAAGTCGATGCCGAAGACGCCAAGACCATGGCAAGACGTAGCGCCGCAGAAGAAGGCATGCTGGTTGGCATTTCGTCCGGCGCAACCCTTGCCGCAATCAAGCAAGTGCTCCCCTCTTTGAATGCTGATGCCAAAGTATTAGGCTTCAACTACGATACCGGGGAACGCTATCTATCCATTGATGGCTTTTTGCCAAAGATATAATAAGCAAGAATCAACGAGACAAAATATGGATATGGTGAGGTGAATCTGGAAAATACACCTCACTCAATCCATTAACTGTTTTTGAGTAATTAGAAGTAACGCTCCAGAGTAAGCTGCAAACGGTCATCTTTATCCAAAGCCGATGCTGGATCATTTTCATTACTCTCTTTAAACAATAAGCCTTCGAGAGAGACCGTCCAGTTATCATTTAAGCGCCGAGAGGCTTCCACTAATAAGCTACGCGTATGGTAGTCATTGTCATAACTGGCACCGACTAATAAGGTAGTATCATTAACATCGTTTAAAGTGAGGCGAGCGCCCAAATAAAGATCGTCTTGTGCAATATTATTGGCCTCTTCATCACGCTCGTCCCAGCCATATTCAACTAAGACACCCAGATCAGCAGCCGATTGCTGAATGCCATAAAAGGTATATTCCACACCGGCCTGTGCGGCTAAATAATTATCGGCATCACTGTCTTTATAAATGGACTCAAACTTCCACAACCAACTATCAATGGTTGCCTGTAAATCAATACCAACCTGATCAATTTGTTGATAAAACGGCGTTAGTACCAGTGAGCCATTGATTGATGTTGGTGTCAGCAACGGCTCTCGGTCGGTACCTTTAAACCAGTAAAGGCCTAAATCAAAGACACTGAATGAGTGGCTCCAACGTAGAGCAAAATCAATATGCCTTTCTTCGTCACTGGACTCATACGTAGCGCGATCAGTATCGACTACTATACCGCTGCGTAGTCGCCCTTCTTCACCTGCAAAGGTACGCTCACGAAAACCGGTTAAGATAAACGCATCAAAAATACCAACATCTGTAACACGAGAAACATTGAGCATTGGCTGGCCCAGTTTTTCTTCGCCATCAAAGGAATCCACTGCATCGGTTTGATTGATAACATCAACAAGGTGATTAAATTCCGTCACACCCCAGAATATTTTGCGAATACCGGTATGAATTTCCCAATTGCCATTAACATGCGTCCAAGCTAATTCGCGAATATCACCATGAGAGCGTTCATTATCATGCTGATCACCACGAACAAAAGGAGTAAAAATTAAACTGTCATCACCATCATTCCATTGCCAATATAATTCTGGCTCAAGTGCGAGCGAAAGGTTGTAGCGGTAATCCTGTTCAGGGAATTGACCTTCATCAGCATATACCGTTGTCTCTATTTCTATTTTGCCTGACAACTCAACATCAGCGGCTATTAACAAGCCGCTGTATAACGACAAGGCTAATAGTGGCGTTAATAGCGCTGATTGATGAAAACCTTGTTTCATTATTTAGCACGCTTGAGAGTATTCTGGTTAAAATCAGCACTAGTCAAACCGGTTTTGAATTTATATTCATCCCAGACCAAATCCGTCTCTTTTTTGGTTTGATGATTAATCATTTTCATACCTGTCGCACGCCAATACTTATTTAAGTATTGTTTAAAATCAACCACGGTTAGGGTTTTTAACAAACTATTTCTGCGATCATAAAATTCTGTTTTCCAATTGCGGTATTCGCTGGTATCAATCCAAGCGACTCGACGTGTATAGCCAGAGTATTTATCCACCGGGTATTGTTCAACAACAAAACAAGTACCGCCGGCACAGGCCTCTTCTTTTAAAAACTTATAGGTATATTTTTCAACTTCAAAAGAAGCCAAATCTTCAAATGCAAATTCAGAACCCATAAAGGGGCCAGACTTATTGCGCGAGGCAATACGCTTTACACGCTTTAAGGCCGGAAGGTAGAGCCACTGATCATCGGCACCGACGGGATGAGAGAAGCTAAGAAATGCCGTACCTTTAACATCACGAGGGTGATCAAATATACTTAAGCTTTTATCGCCATCATTATCAACCTCTAAATTTTTTGCGCGGATTTCACGGGTACTTTCTTGCCCTGCGGCATTGCGTAAAACCATCTTCAAGGTAGTTTGGCTATCACCCCAACCTAAATCACGTTTTTTGGCTTCTTTCGAAATTTCCAAACCTTTTTCTTCTGGTGTTTGTGCTATCGCATCAAACCCCATAGCACTTAAACAAACAATACTAAAAGCAGAAAAGTAAACTCTTATATTAGCTTGCAACATTATCAACAACTCCTGTAGTCGTAGTAGTGGTGTTAACGGAGGCAGGCTCATCATTTTTGCTGCCATCCAATTTCATTAATAGTGGAGGTAAAAATAAGAAATCAATAATTAAAGCCACGGCAATAGTAATTGCGGTTAGCAGCCCCATATCCGCATTTAATTTAAAGCTGGATTGCGCCAATACTAAAAAGCCTGCAATTAACACAAAGGTGGTAATCCATAGTGCTCGTCCAACACTGGCAAAAGCATAGCGAACAGCTTCTTCAGTATTTTTATTTTTGACTCGGCGTGCCCGCAAATATTTACTCAAAAAGTGCACCGTATCATCAACAACAATACCTAAAGTCATACCGGTTACAACAGACAAAGCAAGGCCTATTTGGCCATCAATAAAATACCATAAACCAAAACCCATCGCAGCCGGCACAAGATTTGGAATCAAACTAATAAAACCAAACTTAACTGATTTTAGAGCGATACCCAATAACATAGAAATTAAGATCAGCGCCACCGTTGTACCTAATAACATGGATTGAATATTACGCTGACCGATATGCGCAAACATTAAATTAGGGCTGGCAGTTGTCGCAGTATATTGTGGTGCATTTTCAGCAAACCAATTATTGATGCGACCTTCCAATGCAATATTTTGCTTACTGGTTAAGTTCTTGGTGGTGACAACGATTCTGGTCGCCGCTTTATCCACATCAATTTGATTATTAAGATCTAAACCATAAGGTAACGATAGCTCATAAAGCAATAAATACTGTGCGGATAATTCTCTGTCCCCGGGAAGGCGATAGTAAGACTGATCATCACCGTGCATATTTTTATTCAAGCGTCGTAAGATATCGGACAAAATACTGACATTTTCCGTTTCCGGTTGCTCGCGCACCCAATCACTAAAATCAGACAGTACTTTTAGGTATTCTGGTTTATTGATACCGCTGGATTCTGTACTTTTTACTTCAATTTCTTGCGTCATTAAGCCTGATAAACGCTCTTCCATAAAATCAGTTGATTGACGAAAAGGAATTGATGTATCGAAGTATTTGACAAAGTTATCATTTAATTCATTTTGCGGTACAAATATTGTCAAACCAATAATGATGGCGATAAAAGAAGGCAGTAAAACCTTACGCTTAGCAATTACAAAGCTTGCGATTTTATCCATAAAATCACTTTTACCTTCCACTTTTACCTTAACCCGGATAGGGAGTATGCTCAGCATTGCAGGAAAGATAGTAATAGACAAGGCAAAGGCTAACATCACCCCCATAGCGACCATATTACCCAAATCAGCAAAGGGTGGTGAATCCGAGAAGTTCATGCTTAAAAAGCCAATCGCTGTTGTCACACTGGTTAATAAAATAGGCTGAAAATTAACACGCAAGCTTTCTAAAATCGCTTTACGTTTTTCCACCCCTTGACGCATTTCATACAACATGGTCGTCAAGATATGAATACAGTCTGCGACGGCTAAGGTGAGAATTACTGTCGGTGCAGCGGCAGAGGGCCCAGTTAAGAAAAACCCTAACCAACCTGCTAAGCCCATGGTTCCAACAATAGAAAACATCACAATAATAATGGTCGCGATACTACCGCTAATGGTCCTGAGTAAAAAAATCATGGCCAAAGCAACAACACCAAACATTAGTGGAACCAAGGTTGCATTATCATTTAATGATGCTTCACTAAAGGTGTTGTTCATCATAATCATCCCGGATAGATAAACATCCATATCGGGATTCGCTTTTAACAACTCATCCTTAATCGCTCTGACTTTAACAACCACTTCAGGTAATTCTGTGACTGGGTCAATACCCGGCAACTGTACAGTGGCATTGACAACGGTAACGGTAGCATCAGTAGAAATTAATTTTTTTAGCAGTAAGGGTTCGTTTAAAGTAATGTTTTTTATTTTTTCTAAATCTAATTCGGGCAGAAGTTCTGGCTCTAATACCAGATCTTCTACCACCAAGTCATCACCATTAGCAGTTGTATGCTGATAGTTCGTCACCGAATCAACGCGACTGGTATAAGGTATCTGCCAAGCTTCATTGGTTAACCAATGAATAGATGATAATGTTTTTTCATTAAAAACAACGCCATCTTTCGGCGCAAGAATAAAAGCAACCCCATCATTCTTGGTAAACGTTGCCTGCATATTTTCAAATGCAGTTAACTGCGGATTTTCATCACCAAAAAATACGCGGTAATCAGATTTAAAGGTTAGTTTAGAGCCACCATAACCGGCGGCCATTACCAATAAGAAAACACCCAAAATAACAAGAAAAGGGCGCCGCACAGCAATGTCAAACAATGCTTCTTTCATTGTGTTCATTTTTCCATTCTCCTAATGAGAGAGTTTCACTTTTATGACGAACCGTCATTAATTATTTTAAAAAAAACAACGCGATGCGTTGTCTTTGTATAGCCAATTTGAGCTAAGCCGCTCGTAAATTAATTCCCTGCTTTTCTAACTGATCCAATTCTGCTGCAAAGACATCACTCTTGAGCCATTGCATAAATTCTGTTTGATCCCGCGTTGAAGCTTGCCAACCTAAACCATCCATCACTATATTGCCGTGGGTAATCACCCTATCTTCCAGCATCATACCCGTCATTGTGCTACAGGCCTTTTCACCATTAAGTAACAGCCCAATCGTACCAAACGACATCGCCCACAAAGAAAAAGAAACCTGCTGACCGTCAACCTGTGGCTGCAAAATCAATTCTTTATTTTCAATAGCACTTTCTATGATGCCGAACATCACACCAAATAATTTTTGATCCAAGTGATCATGTTCTTCTCGACGAGCATCCGATGCCTTCTCAAATAACTCTGTTTTCGCATTCATCACTAATGCAAAATGCTGTGGCGACAGCAATACTGACACCATGTAGGCAAAACCAATCGCGGTCATTTTGTCGCGGGCGCTGACCTCAAGTGCAGCGGCACGAAGAAAGAAATTCATAACCGTACGCATATTGCGATTACACAAACCAGCCAGCACGTCTTCTTTAGAGGAAAAATGGTTATAGATAGTGCCTTTTGAATAGCCGATATTGGCGACCAACTTATCCATCGTGAGCGCAACAATGCCTTCAACGGAAATAATCTCCAATGCCTTGTCGAGGATTTCCTCTTCACGGGCTTTTAGTTTGGTTTCGTCTATATAACGTGGCGGCATGATCTATCGTACTTACAAATAATGGTGCGGGAATAAAAGATGTGCGGATTAAATCATTATAAATGACGGTTCGTCAACCAAAAAATGACGAATCGTCATTAAAATATAAAAAAGGCATTTTCATCCTGAAAAAATGCCTGTGATATGGCGCCGATATGAACTAAATATAAGCCACAAGAAGCGATAACAGGTAAAACAAGGCATTACGCCAGCAAGGACAATGCAGCCCTCCCCCGCAATAGAGCCCAATTTGCTATCATGTCATACCTTGCCCACTAGAGAGTTTAGTAGAAACACTATGTCATCCAACAATTCCTCCAATACGCTCCGTATAGCAACACGCAAAAGCGCACTTGCCCTATGGCAGGCCGAATATGTTAAAGCGCGCTTAGAGTCTATTCACTCTGGACTCACCGTTGAGCTATTACCCATGAGTAGTCGCGGAGATAAGATTCTCGATGTACCTCTGGCAAAAGTGGGTGGTAAAGGTTTATTTGTCAAAGAGCTGGAACATGCCCTATTGCAAAATGAGGCGGATATTGCTGTTCATTCTATGAAGGATGTTCCTATGGAATTTCCCGATGGCCTTGGGTTATCAGTTATTTGTGAGCGAGAAGACCCAAGAGACGCCTTTGTATCCAATCGCTTTTCACGCCTCGATGAATTACCTCCAAACGCAGTCGTAGGAACATCCAGCTTGCGTAGACAATGCCAGCTACTAGCTAAACGGCCAGACCTTGAAATCAAATTTCTCCGGGGTAATGTCAATACTCGCCTCGCCAAACTAGATGCCGGTGAATACGATGCCATCATTCTTGCTAGTGCCGGGCTAATTCGTTTGGAAATGAGTGAACGCATTAGCGAATATATCGAGCCCGAAGTCTGCTTGCCTGCTGGTGGCCAAGGTGCCGTCGGGATCGAATGCCGTAATGATGATAAGAACACCTTGTCTTTGCTTGCTCCCCTTAATGACAATACCACCGCTGAATGCGTACTCGCAGAACGTGCCATGAATCGACGGCTTGAAGGCGGCTGCCAAGTACCCATCGCTTGTTACGCCATTCATCAAAGTGATAACCAACTGTGGTTAAGAGGGCTTGTTGGTGATCCCGACGGTAGCCAATTAATTAGCCATGATGTCACTGGCAAACCTACCGAAGCCGAAGCCATGGGGATCTCACTCGCTGAAAAACTATTAAGCGACGGTGCCGGCGCAATATTAAGTGCTGTTTACGGTAAAAATGACTGACTTACAGGGTTTACACTTATTGGTGACACGTCCCCAAGAGCAAGCGCTTCCATGGGCAGAAAAACTAACCTCCCTTGGTGCAGATGTAACCTGCCAACCAATGCTCTCCATCAAAGCTGTTGACGACCAAGTATCAAAACAGCTTATTGCCACACAAATAATGATGCTGGATGAGTATCAAAAAGTCATTTTCGTGAGTCAAAATGCAGTAAGTGCTGGCGTTTCTTGGATTGATGAATACTGGCCACAACTACCTTCGGGTCTAACTGTATTCGCTATTGGCAGTACAACGGCTGCCTTATTGGCAGATAAACTAAGCCTCTTTGGCGGCTCTATTATCTCACCTAAAGCGGCAATGAATAGCGAAGACTTATTGGCCCTAGCAGAACTGGTATCGGTAAAAGGCGAAAAGATCCTTATTATGAGAGGTAAAGGAGGACGCACTCATTTAGGGGATTCCCTAAAAGAAAAAGGCGCCTTGGTCGACTATTGTGAGCTGTATCATCGCGTAATACCCGATACAATTGATCAGCAAAAGATAAGCGCTTTTAGAAGCAGCCATTCAACACCGGTAATCATTACTCATAGCGGTGAAACATTGGCGAATCTATGTACAGTACTAACATCAACAAATGCACCAACAAACGCGGCTAATAATGAAAATGATGATTTACCCTGGTTCAAACAACAGGCATTATTAGTACCGGGCAAGCGAGTGGCAGAAAAGGCCGAAGCATTAGGTTTTAAACATATTATTATCGCAGAGAACGCGACCCACGAGAGCATGATAGGGGCACTCCATGACTGGCGACAAAACAACGACTGAGCCAAGTAAAAAAGAAGACGATAACAAGCCAGAAAAAACAACAGAAAAAGATAAGGCGAATGTTACGACTTCACCTGCAACAACATCGGTGGATAAAAAAGACAATAAAACAGCCACGACAACATCCGAAAAAACTAAAAGCAAAAAGTCAGGCTTGGGTTTAAGTCTTGTATTTTTTCTGATTATTCTTATTGCACTTGGCGTTGGTGCTTATTTTGGCTGGCAATTCTGGACTGATTATAGTGCTAAGCAAGAACAACGTTTACAAGCATTAGAAACCAATGCTGCAACCCAACGCTCAGACGTCAAGCGTTTATCCGAGCAACAAAATAGTCAATCGAGCGACCAAACATCGGTATTGCAAGCCATACAAAAAGACCAACAGTTGTTGCAACAACGGCTGGACAGTCATACCCAACGTATACGCGCACTGGCAGGAACCAGTAGAGATGATTGGTTATTGGCAGAAGCACGTTATTTATTACGCTTAGCGAGTCAGCGTTTATTGGTAGAGCGAGGCACCGAAGGTGCTCAAGGCTTGCTGCAATCTGCGGATGGTATTTTACAATCAGTTGATGATGCTGGCGTATTACCTGTACGCGAAGCGATTGCAAAAGAAATTATCGCGTTAAAACTAGCAAAGACTGTAGATCGTCAAGGAATATATTTACAACTGTCTGCATTAAAATCACAAATTCAACAACTGCCTTTAATTCCATTTCAGCCGGAACTTGAAACAGAAACATTATCTGTTAAACCAACAGAAACACAAGAAAATGATCCTTGGTATTTTTCAACGTGGAACAGCATCAAAAACGCATTATTGGGTCTAAGCCAACACGTCCAAGTTAGCAACATTAATGAAAGAGCTGAACTATTAGTCAGCGAAGAGGGCCGCTTACAAGTCATCAACAATATTATGCTAATGTTTGAACAAGCCCAGTTTGCACTACTTCATGAGGAAGAAAAAATTTATAAAGACAGTTTAAACAAAGCATTAGACTGGTGGAATGTTTATTATTCTCATTATTCGGAATATGAAATTGTTCGTAGCGAGCTAAAAAGATTACAGGCCATTAATGTCATCCAAGAATTACCTGCCATTACACGTTCGTCTGAACTCCTCACTGACTATATTGAACGCTTTCACCGCCTTAATCAGGCTGAGCCTACAAACAACGCATCTGAAATAGAAACAAACGTCCCAGACACTCAAACTAATGCAGGCGACAATAAGGAGCCACAACAATGATACGTGGCTTTTTATTTTTTTGTGCATTCTTAACACTAGGTGCATTTCTTTATCAATTTATACTACAAGATGCAGGCTATCTACTGATAGTTTTGGGAGAAACCAGTATTGAGACTAGTCTTTGGTTTGCCTTACTTTCCCTAATTATTATTGTATTTTTATTATGGTGTTTACTTTCCTTTTTTCGCGGTGGCTTACGCGGCCTTACGGCTGCTAAACAAAAGGTCTTTGGTTTTGGTGACGAAAAAGCACAGTCAAGAACAGTAGATGGCTTAATTGATTTTATTGAAGGAGATTGGCCTTCTGCTCGTAAAAAGTTAACCCGCTCAGCTGGAAAAGTAAAAGCACCTATTATTAACTATCTTGCTGCTGCACGCAGTGCCTACGAAATGGGGGAAGAGCAAAACGCACTTGAGTTATTACATAAGGCTGAAAACAGTACTGACAAGGGTGGTTTGGCCGTGGCAATTACCCAAGCAAGAATGCAGCTTGCCAATCAACAATTTGAACAAGCATTAGCAACTCTCGAACGCGCTTCAGCTATACGCCCAGAACATCCTGTTGTACTCAGTTTGCGCCAGCAAGTTTATATTGAATTAAAAGATTGGACTGCACTTAAAGCCCTCCTACCTCAATTAGTAAAAAACAATATTTGCTCATCTTCTGAAGTACATCAATTAGAAAAGAAACTAAACCAAGAAAAATTATTGGAACTTATTGAAAAAAACAAACAATCTACTGACAAAGAAAAAACATCCACATTAAAAACCATATGGAATGAAGTACCCACAAACTTACAAGAAGACTTAAATTTACTGTCGAGCTATGGCAGTCAGCTAATGGCTTTAGGGGAACACGATGAAGTAGAAAAAAGGTTATCTTCTGCTTTGAGCAAAACATGGCATGGGCAGTGGGTTGATTTATATGGTTTATTGATTTGTAGTGACCCTAAAAAACCGCTAAAAACCGCTGAAAAATGGCTAACAAAGCAGCCGAAAAGCGCTAATCTCTTATTGGCTTTGGGGCGCTTATGCATTCAAAACCAACAATGGGGCCGATCGGTTGATTTTTTTCAACAAAGTTTAGCGCTGCAAAAACGACCCGAGACTTATGCAGAATTAGCACGGGTATTGGATTACATCGGGGAGACAGAAAAAAGTATCGAATACTATAAAAAAGGGTTATTAATTTCTACTCATACACTAGCCAATGATAGGGTATTTAAATAACCCTTCCTAATATTTTTCAGCCTAAAAATAACATCACTATAAATATCTATAATATTTGACCTTAATCAAATCGCTTTTATCTATTCTCGGTACTATTTCAAGACTCAAGGTATTCAGCATACTTCAAAGTATTCAAAATACGATGCCTTGATATTGTTTGCGGCACTATACAGTAAGACGATAAGCACACTGTAACAAGCACCTTGGAGTAGATAATGGCTCAACTAAGACGCACACTATCTTTAAGCGCGATGGTCTTTTATGGTCTGGGCACCATTATTGGCGCAGGTATCTATGTGCTTATTGGTGAAATTGCAGGTCAAGCAGGCGCATGGACACCCCTCTCTTTTGTGGTGGCCGCACTTATTGCCAGCTTTACTGGTTTATCCTATGCCGAGCTTGTCAGTCGCTTTCCTCGCAGTGCAGGCGAAGCAGTTTATGTTGAACACGCATTTAATCAAGTATGGCTCACTCAGTTGGTAGGTTGGTCAGTTATCTTAACTGGCTTAGTTTCGGCAGCAACACTTTTGAAAGGTTTTTCAGGCTATTTTATTGACCTCTTCGGTTATACCGAACTGACTGTTATTTCATTTTCCGTATTATTTATCTGTCTACTTGCCTGTAGCGGCGTCAAGCAATCTGTTGGGCTTGCGGTTATGATCACCTTATTAGAAATCGCGGGGCTTATCCTAGTAGTCATTGCATCAACTAACGCTTTATCAAGCGAAGCCCGTTGGCAAAACTGGTATGCAGACCTAGAATACTTTTCATTTTCAGGCATAAGTGCCGCAGCCTTTCTCGCTTTCTATGCCTTTATTGGCTTTGAGGATATGGTCAATATGGCTGAAGAAGTGAAGGATCCTTCGACTAACTTACCTAAAGCAATTATCATCGCATTAATTGCTTCGACACTTATTTATTTTATTATTGCCACCGTTGCCGTTGTCAGCGTACCCACAACATTACTGGCATCTAGCAGCGCCCCCCTTACCGTAATTACACAACAATCGTCTTGGTTTCCCAGCGTGCTGATTAGCTTGATTAGCCTTATCGCTATTCTTAACGGCGCCATTGTTCAATTACTTATGGCGCCTCGTGTTATTTATGGCATTACAAAAAACTCAATACATTTGCGGTTTTTATCTTCAATAAATAAACACACTCAAACACCTGTGATTGCCACGATAACCACCAGTATATTGGTACTCATTTTCACTTTATTACTACCACTTTCCACCTTGGCTCAATTAACCAGCGGCATTATTTTGGTTTTGTTTATTCTGATCAATCTGGCTTTATTAAGCATTAAATTAAAACAAGACTACGATGGTTTTAAGGTGAAGATATGGGTGCCAATCGTAGGCATTATTACCTCAGGTTTATTACTGCTTACATCTCTTTTTATTTAAGGGTGTGATTAACAGTCACTAGCACTAATCATTCTCTGTCATTGCTTGTAAATCAACGCTACCCGAATCATGATCAACGTTGACATAAAATTCGATCGGTCGACAACAGACAAAGCAATCTTCGGTATACTGCTGCGATTCGACCGATAAATCCAGCACCACTTCAATCAATTCACCACAATAAGGGCAATGGCATTTTTGCGTTTCTAACATTGATTATCCTGTATTCATTTAAAATGAAGATTAATCCACTTGCAGGGAGTTGAGCTTGCACTGAGTTTTTAACGTACAATAACAATTAAACTTAAACCTGTTAACTCTCATTAATTACTTGTGTATATCACCCATGAAATATAAAGGCCAAGCAGATTTTTCTCACCAACAACAACCTAAAATCGGCGTATTAATAACTAATCTAGGCACGCCTGATGCTCCGACCGCACCAGCATTACGCAAGTATTTAGCGGAGTTTCTAGCTGACCCCAGAGTAGTTGAATTTCCGCGTTTACTTTGGAAATGTATTTTACACGGCATTATTTTACGGATACGCCCTCGCCGATCGGCTGCCGCCTATAAAACCGTATGGCAGGAGGATGGCTCTCCTTTGATGATTCATACTAAGGCTCAAGCTGAGGCATTAAGAAAAACCCTAACATCCGAGTACGGTGACAATATCGTCGTAGACTTCGCTATGCGTTACGGCTCGCCCTCCATAAAAAACAGGTTAGAAGCATTTCAACAAGCCGGTGTACGCAAATTACTGATACTACCACTCTACCCTCAATACTCAGGGGCAACAACAGGCTCAACCTTTGATGCTCTTGCCCATGATTTTACGGCACGCCGCTGGTTACCGGATTTACGTTTTATCAGTCACTATCACGATAATCATTTATATATTGATGCTATTACAAACAGCATTAAACAGCACAGAGAACAGCATGGCAGCGCTGACAAATTACTTTTTTCTTATCATGGCGTGCCTATGCGCTACTTAAAAAATGGCGACCCTTATCACTGTGAATGCTATAAAACTTCTCGGCTGGTTGCAGAAAAACTAGGGCTCTCTGCAGATGATTATATGACAACATTTCAATCACGCTTTGGGCGTGAAGAGTGGTTAAAGCCCTATACCGATGAAACCTTAAAGTCATTTCCAGCCCAGAACATTTCATCAGTACAAGTGGTTTGCCCTGGTTTTTCTGCTGACTGCTTAGAAACTATCGAAGAGATTGGAGAAGAAAATAGAGACTACTTTATGGAAGCCGGCGGGGAACGCTATGAATATATTCCCGCTCTCAATGCCAGCGAAAACCACATTCACGCTTTAACGGAATTAGTCAAAGACAACCTACTAGGCTGGAGTCATTACGAGGAAGATGCAGGCAAAACAGCAAATGAACATTATCTGGCCCAAACTTAAGTGCAGAACGTAGAAAACGATACATAAATCAATGAACAGGAGAAAAGGGTGTTTGGGTTTTTAAAAAGTGATCCGCAGAAGAAGTTACAGAAAAAATACGAACAACTGCTTGAACAGGCCATGCAATTTCAGCGCAATGGTGATATTAAAAGCTATTCAATGACTACTGCGGAAGCAGAAAAGGTTCGGGAGCAAATTGAGAACCTTAGAAATAAGAGTCAATCCTAATATTTTATCAGTATTGGCTCTATTATTTTTAACAAAATAGCTTATTTTGTCTTTTCGATAGACTCTGCTTCTTGAGCTTTAAAGCGTCTGTATTGCTGATAAGCTCGCCAATCTTGATACTCCTGATAATCGACTGAACCAGGCTCTTGGGCACGACGCCATGCCTTAAATTGCTCAAAGTCTTTAAAGCCCTGCTCATCTATAGCGGGCAAGTCAACATCGTAATAAATGGCTGATCCAGAACTATCACGCCGTTGTACTTTTCTGCCTTCTTTGGCTTTTTTCTTTTTGTCAAAATAGCTAGAGTATGAAAACTCGCCCTTCGGACCAGAGAAAAGTCCGGGACCTTTAGGATCTTGCGGATCTTCAAGCTCTTCCACTGGCCCTGTTGAACACGCTACGATTATGAAGGATAGAAAAATGATAAATAATGATCGATAAACAAACTTCATTTTGATAGTTCTATATTAAAAATTAAATAAGTAGACAAATGAATTTACTAAGCGTTCACAAAAAAACGCGCCATCAAAGACAGCGCGTTTTTTGTTTAGGTCTGATTCTAAAGATAATTCTTAGAAGCGTACACGACCACCTAACAATATGCCATCTGCATCTGCGCTAGCAGAAGGGTTAGCGTCAGTTTTGCCAATAGTCACTTCAGCATCACGCCAGCCAGCATATAGCTCAACACCACCAGTTGGGCGGTATACAAAGCTAAGGCCTGTAGTCTCAACTTCTAGGTCAGCTGCATCATCCGCGCCAGAGCTTTGATCATTAGTACCAAAGTCAATCGCAAAAGAATATGGACCAGAACGATAGCCTATGATGATTTTTTGATAGTCAAGATCATAACCATCTTCTACTTTCTCGTCTCTTTGACCAAACTGGAAGGCAGCAGTGAATCCACCAAACTTACCGGCAATTGAACCGCCAATTTCGTCAGAGCCATCTTTACCTGCATCACCTGTTTCAGTACCAGCTACAAGATCTGTTACTTGACCTTCTTCACCGTCTTTGCTTTCAGTGAATAGGCCTGCTTTCCAGTTCGAACCACTAGCATTAATTGCAAGTCCAGTATTGCCATTAGTATCAATATCTAAAGATACTGTTGCAATGCCACCTAGTTTAGGTGAATCATAACGAAGACGCTCGTCACGGCCACCGTCAATCTGTGAAAAGCCTATTGTAAAATCAGTAACTGTATCGTCATCAAGATCGAAAGCAAGGCTTGGGAACTGCCATGAGTTATAAGCAGCGCCATTCAATACATAAGTACCTGAATAATCATTCTCAGTTGAACCGTCACCGGCTTCACTACCCTGACCTAGAGATACTTTACCGAAAGAACCTTTCAACCAGAACTCGTTTACACGCTTGTTAAGGCTTTTGTCTTGAGTTCCAGGGCCACCTAGACCAAATTCTTGTTTTAGGCCATAAGTGATTCCGTTAGCTTCTTTAGAAGCAACGATACGGAAACGAGATTCTGAAGTAGATGCAACACCAACTTCAAGGTCTTCGTTACCATTGAACTCTTCTAAATCACCTAGTACATAGTTAACGTGACCAGAAAGTTTTACGTCCGCCTGAGCGGTCATTGTTGCTGCTGCCAATGCAGCGGCTAATAGAGTCTTCTTCATTTTTTGCCCCCTAAATTTTATGGTTAAGTTATGAAGAGCGCTTTTTATAATGGGCTGAGGGGGATAAGTCAAATTTTTTTTGGCAAAACAGGGAACTATGCGACATCTGAGCAAATATCGCGCAAAATTTAACCAACATGGCGTTTTTTTCATCTTTCGTAAAGTAGCCAACTTTGTATGAAAAATAACCCCCGGCCGAAGCCGGGGTTGCCTTAGGGGGAGTTTTTTGGCTAAGCAATTTGCTACAAAACTAGAGTGCAAATTTCAGGGGCAGGGTTATGACTCAAGCGAAAAGCAATAGTTCAATAAAAATTTCAAATTTTTTACTTTTTTTTTAAAAATATTGTTTTTATCTTTTTTTGTTCAAAAAAAGAGCAAGTTGTTCTGATATTTTCCAAGCCGAGCATTAATGAGCTTCGTCCCAATTAGCCCCTAATCCAGCCTCAACCAACAAAGGAACCGACAATTCAGCTGCTAATGACATTTTGTCACATAGCTGAGGGATAAGTTCCTCTGTATGTGCCGCATGGACTTCCAGCACCAATTCATCATGCACCTGCATAATCATACGGGCATCTAAGTGGCTTTCTCTCAGCCAGTCGCTAACAGCTATCATCGCGCGCTTGATAATATCAGCGGCAGTACCCTGCATAGGTGCATTAATTGCCGCCCTTTCCGCAGCTTGGCGGCGCATGCCATTACTGGCATTGATTTCGGGTAAATAGAGGCGGCGACCAAACAAGGTTTCCACATAACCCTTTTCTGCGGCCAACTCTCTCGTGCTATCCATATACACTTTAACGC
Source organism: Cellvibrionaceae bacterium (assembly GCA_050633825.1). Taxonomy (GTDB): domain Bacteria; phylum Pseudomonadota; class Gammaproteobacteria; order Pseudomonadales; family Cellvibrionaceae; genus CANLBN01. The sequence continues at coordinate 24,507 of JBOEHG010000016.1, forward strand.
CTGGATAACGCTCAAAGTAACGATCAATATACTGCTGGGCATCTTTACGGCCTAAACCTAACTGCTTACCTAAGCCAAAGGCTGACATCCCGTAGATCAAACCAAAGTTAATCGCCTTGGCACTGCGACGCTGCTCGTCGGTTACAGTATCGAGCGGCGTATCGAAGACTTCAGCTGCTGTTGCTCTGTGAACATCGAGATTTTTATTAAAGGCATCAAGCAAACCCGGGTCATTCGATAGATGCGCCATAATACGTAATTCAATTTGCGAGTAATCCGCTGCAACGATTTGGTAGCCTTCGGGCGCAATAAAGGCCTGACGAATGCGACGTCCCTCTGCCGTACGAATAGGAATGTTTTGTAAATTAGGGTCAGATGAGGATAAACGACCTGTAGCAGTGACTGCCTGATGATAAGAAGTATGAATACGTCCCGTCCCTGGATTAATCATCTGCGGCAGCTTATCGGTATACGTTGACTTGAGTTTCGATAGCCCACGGTATTCCATCAGCAATTTAGGTAAGGGGTAGTCTAGTGCCAACTCATTGAGTACTTCTTCAGCCGTAGAAGGGGCGCCTTTGGGTGTCTTTTTAATTATGGGCAGCTCAAGCTTTTCAAATAAAATAACCCCCAGCTGCTTAGGAGAACCCAAGTTAAACTCTTCCCCAGCTAATTCAAAAGCTTTCTGTTCCAGTTCAGTTAAACGCTGACCTAATTCAACACTTTGCTCTCCCAAACGCTTAGCATCAACTAAGGCACCATTGCGCTCAATATCAGATAGCACTGACACCAGAGGGATCTCTATGGTTTCGAGAACGCTTTTTAGACTCTCTTCTTGATCTATTTGAGGTAATAGGGTTTGGTGCAGCTGTAAGGTGATATCGGCATCTTCAGCGGCATAAGGCGCAGCTTGCTCTACTGCCACTTGATTAAAGGTCAGTTGCTTTGCGCCTTTACCGGCAATATCTTCAAAATGAATGGTTTCTTTGTCTAAATAGTAGTTCGCCAAGCTATCCATATCGTGACGGCTTGCCGTTGCATTAAGGACATAAGATTCAAGCATAGTATCGAAGGCAATCCCCTGAAGCTTAATGTCATGGTTTAACAAGACACTACGGTCATACTTTAAATTCTGACCAACTTTGGCTTTGTTAGGGTCCTCAAGAAGGGACTTTAATTGTTCTAACACCCACTCCAAGGATAACTGCTCCGGTGCATCTAAATAGTCATGGCTACAGGGTACATAGGCGGCTTCACCTGCAGCGACAGCAAATGACACACCGACAACACGAGCCTGCATATAATCGAGACTGGTGGTTTCTGTATCAAAGGCAAACAGAGTGGATTGCTCTAATTTTGTCTTCCAACGGGCAAACTCATCTTTTGTTAGGACCGTATCATAATGGGTGTCCGCTACGCTTGAGCCTGTGTCAGTTGCTGCTAAACCCTCCTCACCCTTACTATTTGATGGCTTTTGTTTTGGTGCTTTTTCTAGCTCTGTTACCCAGGATTTAAACTCAAGCGAGGTAAATAAATCGAGTAGCGCTGCAGTATCCACCTCACCTTGCTCTAGATCACCAATGCTATAGTCCATTTCCACATCAGTTTTAATAGTGGCCAATAAATATGACAATCGTGCTTGCTCTTCATTATCCGCTAACTTCTCTGGCATTTTTTTCGCGCCACGAAATTCCAAGGTTCGCACTGCCTCAAGGTCGCGATAAATGTCATCCAGACTGCCTAGATGCTGTAATAAAGCTAATGCCGTTTTTTCACCAACACCGGGAACGCCCGGAATATTGTCGACTTTATCCCCCATTAAGGCGAGAAAATCGATAATCAGCTCTGGTGGCAAACCAAACTTATTTTTAACGCCCTCTATATCCAATACGGTATCGGTCATGGTGTTAACCAAGGTAACCTGCTCATTGACCAATTGCGCCATATCCTTATCACCGGTGGAGATTACCACTGGCTGGCCAGCTATCGTCGCCTGTTCAGCCAAGGTACCAATCACATCATCCGCTTCTACGCCTTCTTCAACCAGTAATGGCAAACCCATTGCTTTAACAATGTCATGAATAGGCTGTACTTGCGGCCTTAAGTCATCGGGCATAGGGGGGCGCTGTGCTTTATATTCTTTAAAAATATCGTCGCGAAACGTTTTCCCTTTAGCATCAAAAACAACCGTAATAACACTTTTAGGGTAATCTTTTTGTAAGCGCCGCAGCATATTGATAACGCCTTTAACGGCACCCGTTGGCTGACCTTTGGAATTTGTCAGTGGTGGTAGCGCATGAAAGGCACGATAAAGGTAAGAAGAGCCATCCACTAAAACCAAAGGGCTTGCTGTCGACTGTGCCATAGCTGTGTTCCCGATTATTATCAAAAGCTGGTAAGGATAAAGGAAAGCCTCACCATAAACTAGAATCTTTCTTGGCTTCCATAAAAGGTAGTGCTATTTAAAGCGTATTTTTTACACAAAAACCTATTTAATCCACACTTTTTTGTTGCAGCGCAAAAAGATCTTTGTTACTATAGGTAACAGTTGGCTGCTTATCAGCTGATTGGTTAAGTTTGTAAGATTTTTTTATGCCTGCACTGGCTTCTCTCTCCTCCCTTTTTTATATTTCAGTGCAGGCTTTTTTTCGCGCCACGCTCCCCTTTCTGTTAACTCCGTCTCATATATTGTCACGTTTGAACACAGCAATTTTCTTCTGGTGATCTAGACTTACGAATATAGGTACTTTTAATCAGTACTTTTTAAACGTGCTTTTTGTTCAACGGTCAGTATCGACGTTTTTATTCTTTTATTTTTACCTTTTAGGGGTCTATACATGCAATCCTTGGTTCTTTCCCAAGCGGCTGTTTATCAGTTGCAACAATTGTCTAAAGCCGTCCGAGACAAAACTGGTGTTCGCCATCGTTTATCTGATCCAAAATCAGTTGTGTCTTTACTTCGCTTTAGCTCAACGTCCCCTGATGCCAATATTTTTCTGTATTTTGGCCGTTTTACCAATGAATTAGAAGATGAACAACGTGAGTATCTACAGAGCCGAGGACTTATTTTACCCTCAGTCTTGTATGAAAAAATGCATGATGTGACTCAACATAGAGCCGCTATATAAAGCTTAAGATTTAGCGGCCAAGCAATCGAATAGCGTTTCTCCCAGCCTCTCGACAACATCAACGGCAGATGCGCCATCTTGCAGAGTAGCGCCTAATGGATCCAGTTTTACCATACGGGCGCCTATATGATCGGCGAGTCGAGACGCCATTGTATTATTCTGAGCTTCTTCACCAAAAATACAGCTAACCGATAAAGCCCTCAATTGATACAAGTGTTTTGCACCGGCAGCACGCTCGGGTGTCGCCACGATATAATCTAACTGACTCAAACCATAGCGCTGCACAAAATGATTATATGCTGGGTGTGATACCACAAAGGCTTTATCTTGAACCTCCACCAGCTTTGTTCGTAAGCTGCGATCCATCTCTCCTAACCTTGTAAGCAATTTAGTGCTATTTTGCTGATAAATGTCTTTATCTTCTGGGTTTAGCTCAACTAGCCTTTGGGTTAAGACCTGTGTAATCTCACCTAAATTATAAGGATCTAACCATAGATGAGGGTCGCGATCATGATCGTGCTTATGGCCATGATGTGCATGGCTGTCATGATCATGGTCGCCAGCAGTCTCCGGCCAATTAATGCTATCAATACGACTGGCTTGTACAACACTTGCCTTTGTCTGTAGCAGCGCTTTTTCTAAAAAAGACTCAAGCTCAGGGCCGACCCAAAGCACTAGCGTAGCCGACTCCAGCTGCTGGCGATCAGAAACGCTGAGTTGGTAATGATGTGGTGAGCGATTTGCTTCCAATAGCTGTTCAACTGTATCACCGGGTGCCGCTAATTCTTGTGCTAATAAGGTCAAAGGGCGAATAGTAGAAACGATATTAATATCGGCAAAAGAAGAGAAGCTGGCCAACAGCAGTAAACTTGGAAAAAACAATTTCATTGAACGTTAAACAACCCTGTACATTAATTAACAATGTTATATCATAACATTGTTCTAAGTTAAAAAAACATGCGGGTACTTTCCGCTTCATTTTATAATGAGCTATACCAAACTGTTTTATATACAGGTAAGGCCCGAAGATGACTGACTGCCATAATCACCAAAGCTGTATCGACGATGCACTTGTCGCAGCACAAACCATTTGTAAAGAACATGGCGCTCGCTTAACTGAGCTTCGCCAACAAGTATTTTTGTTAATTTGGCAAAGTCATAAACCGCTTGGCGCTTATGCATTAATGGATATGCTGGCAGAAGAGTCGCAACGGCGCGTTGCACCACCAACGGTCTACCGTGCCTTGGAATTTTTATTATCCTTAGGACTTGTTCACCGCATTAATTCACTGAATGCCTATATTGGTTGCTCTAGCCCTGAGGCTCACCAAAAGCCATCGACAGTGGTTAATCAAGGCATCAATTATTTTTTTATTTGCAATCAATGTCATGACACCAAAGAAGTGATTGATGCGGCCTTGGCCAAAAAGATTACCGCAGCGGGTCAAAAACTACATTTTTCTGCTCAACAACAATGGCTTGAAGTCACAGGTCTTTGCCAACAGTGCCAGTAGGCTTTATTTTTTATTATGACTTCAGCAAGCCCCCTTATTTCTGCCCGTGATATTTCCCTAAAAGACGGCGATCGAACGTTGCTTCAGCAAATTAGTTTGTCGATTCACTCCGGAGAAATCATTACGCTTATTGGGCCTAACGGCGCGGGTAAAACAACTTTGCTCAATATTTTATTAGGTTTACGCAAGCCAACATCGGGCTCGGTTAATCGTTTAGATAAACTCCGTATTGGCTATATGCCCCAACGCTTACAATTAAACCCTCAACTCCCATTAAACGTTGAACGCTTTTTGGCTTTAGCTCACGATGCATCTCCCATCAAAGGTTCGGCACAACTCTCTATAGACACGGCTCTAGAACGCACTGGTGTCAGCCACCTTAAGAAAAGCGAAATGCAAAACCTGTCCGGTGGCGAATTACAACGGGTGTTATTAGCCCGCGCTTTACTGCGCAAACCACAGTTGCTCGTATTGGATGAGCCGGTGCAAGGCGTGGATGTTTCGGGGCAAAATAAGTTATATCAATTAATCAACGACTTACGAAAAGAACTTAATTGCGGCGTACTGATGGTTTCCCACGATTTACATTTAGTCATGGCGGCAACCGATCATGTAATCTGTTTGAATCAACATATTTGCTGCCATGGCCATCCTGAAAGCGTTTCGAACCACCCGGCTTACTTGGAATTATTTGGCCACTCTGCAAGTAATCTTGCGACCTATACACACCACCACGACCACTCCCACAATCTCCACGGTGAAGTTGTTAAAGAAGACAATAAAAAACAATCTACTCACCAGCATTGTAATCACGGGGATCATTAATGGAATTTTTGGTCTTAGCCTTATTGGCAGGCGTCGGTGTCGCTCTTATTGCCGCGCCACTAGGCTCGTTTATTGTATGGCAACGACTCGCCTACTTTGGTGATACCTTGGCACATTCGTCACTTTTAGGTGTTGCCTTTGGCTTGTTATTAACAGTGAATATACAAGCAGCGATTATTGTCAGCTGCCTTATTGTGGCAATACTTTTATTATTTTGGCAAACACAGCGAGAACTTCCAACGGATACTCTACTCGGGATTATTTCCCATAGTTCATTAGCGCTAGGTTTAGTGTTAGTTAGCGTATTTGATACAGGCCGCCTGGATTTAACAAGCTACTTGCTAGGGGATATTCTTTCGACTTCCCTTAATGACGTTATGATTATTGGTGTAATTGCCATTATTGTCATTGGTTTAATTTGGCGCTTTTGGATTCCTCTATTAGCGATTACCGTTAATGAGCCTATGGCACAAGTTGAGGGTGTTCCGGTAAAACGTATTCGGCTTTTGTTACTATTTTTATTGGCACTAACAATTGCTGTGGCGATTAAAATTGTAGGCGTGCTATTGATTACAGCACTATTAATTATTCCAGCAGCAGCGGCTCGTTATTTATCTCGAACGCCAGAACAAATGGTTGGTTTTGCTGCCATTATAGGTTGTTCATCTGTCGCTATTGGATTGCTGTCGTCTTTTTATTGGGATACACCCGCCGGTCCATCTATCGTGCTAGGGGCTAGTTGTTTATTTATTTTGTCTTTATTATTTAAACGCTCTTATAACAAAAACTAAAAATTTTATTCTATATTGAAATTATGTGAAATGAATTTTGCTGGCCTTGAGCTCAAATAGAGCTTGTGCGTAATTGCTAAACGAATATGTTATCATTCCCTTTTTCAATCACTCATAAATATAAATAATGACTATCGAAGAAAAAATAGAAGGTTTTCCAAACCTGTGGGCAGATTATGTCAATCAAGGTGAATTGCAAAAATTACTCGGCCTTTATAATGACACAGCAACACTACTACCGACCTTTTCTCCTCGTAGCGTTAATACAGAGGAAAAACTTATTGAGTATTTTGAAAAACTATCTTCACGGGATGGGCTCAATGTAAGCTTACATGACAATACTGTACACCCACAAAAAATAGGGGCGCAGAGTTATGTTATCTCAGGTATTTACTCATTTAAGTTTGAAGTCGATGGAACATTGCTCACCTTTCCATCACGCTTTACTTTTGTGGTTGATTTAAGCTTGGAAAAACCTATTCTCCACCATCATTCATCACAAATTCCACGAAATCTTTCTTAAGGTTTTTGTGTTAAAAACCTTAGCGAATAATCGCTATAAAAAAAGTGATATATTTTATCGATGAGTTATAACAGAGGAATAGGTTAATATCATTTTATGCTGATCAAAAGGTGGGCGAAAATAAGCAATCAACTCACCCTTGGCATTGGCAATACCAATATGTTCTTGTGGGTCGTAGGGAAAAGCATCTACAGGAGGGCTAAGTTGTTTAAATTCAACAATGTTGGTTTTTTCCTGAATAGAGTCTCTCAACTCAAGATTAAGCTCCGTAAGTATTTTCGTGTGCTCAGTCGTGCCGGCAATTAGTAACCATTTATCAATATTATTATCGAGGATGATAGGCTCTTTAATAAGTTCTAGCTTATTAATTTTAAGCTCAATATCTGACAAGTACCGCGGTGTCATAATCTTATTTAAAAATAACAATAAAATAGTCACCATAATGGCCACTATGATAATGACTGTTTTTATAATATTTTTTCTTTGTACATCACTCACGCGACATCACTCAAGCTGGTTTAGATATAAAGTTAACTAGGAAGCCAATAAGGGGTTAACCGGCAAAAGATAATGATCTAGCAGCATGACCACAAATAGTGCCATTAAATAAATAATTGAATATTTAAAGGTTTCCATTGGAGCATCCGGATTTTTATTGATCAACATAACAATGCTCCAATAAATAAAACCAGCACCTAAGACAACCGCGCCCAAGAGGTACATCCAATTAAACATCCCCGTTAAATAAGGCAGTAAGGTAACGATACATAAAATAATGGTATAGAGCAGAATATGTAATTTTGTGTAACGCTCTCCATGGGTCACTGGTAGCATCGGAATATCGGCTTTTGCGTAATCATCTTTTCGGTGTACTGCCAAGGCCCAGAAATGAGGGGGCGTCCAAGCAAAAATGATCAATACGAGTAATAGACCATGGCCATCCAAACTATTAGTCACTGCCGTCCAACCCAGTAAGGGTGGTGCCGCACCTGCAATACCGCCAATAACAATATTCTGTGGTGTTGCTCGCTTTAAAAACAAGGTATAGACCAGCGCATAACCCAATAGAGATGCCAAGGTTAGCCAGGCAGTTAACGCGTTGATAAAAACTAACAGAATAAACATGCCCAAAATGCCGGTTGCAAAGGCAAAGATTAAAGCTTGTTGTGGGCCAACCCGACCTTTAGCCACTGGACGATTGTGGGTTCGCTGCATTTTTTGATCAATGCTGCGATCAACAAGGTGATTAATGGTAGCTGCACTGCCTGCACAAAGAGCAATACCTAAGTTACCAAGAATAAGAATATCTAAAGCGACCATACCCGGTGTCGCCAGTAACATACCGATAAGCGAGGTGAGCAACATTAAGGCAACGACTCTCGGCTTACATAGCTCTAGGTAGTCACGCCATAGAGGGCGATCAGGTGATGCAATGATATCTGACATGGGATTACTCTAATTATTCGTTATTATCTATCACTATTAACTCAGCTTATTTGGTTGCTGAGCACTATGGCTTTTTATACTAGGGACTTTATATATTGTATTGTTCTATTATTGGTTATTTTTGATGCTATTTGTATTATTTCTAACGATTAGCTAGCCTTATTGGCTTAACTGGGCCGTGTGGGCTCGGTAAATAATCGAAATTACAGTCAACAACAATACTGCACCTATCGCATTATGTCCAACAGCAACAGATAGGGGTAAAGCCAGTAAAATATTACTCACACCCAAAGTGAGCTGCAACAACAAAACGCCACACAGCATTAATACCCAGTCATGAATACCACCAGCGCGGATTTGCCACAACTTAATACCTACGATTAATAAAGTCAGAGTGGTAATAATTGCACCTATACGGTGAGTCAGATGAATCGCTGTTCGGGCATGATTATCGAGCTGACCACCTAGGTAATTAGGGCCGACTTCTTGCCATACATTAAAGCCTGACTTGAAGTCAGTAGGGGGTATCCACTGCCCCAAACATTTGGGTAAATCGGGGCATGCCAGCGCGGCATAATTAGAGCTAACCCAGCCGCCCAATGCAATCTGTACGATAACAACAATCAGTGTAAACCATAGCAAGGGCTTTAGTTTATGCAATTGCTGTAATTGATCCTCTCTCAATAACCAACGAGTAGACCCTAAGCGTTGTACTAGTAACCACAATAATGACAAAGTAGCAAAGCCACCTAAAAGGTGAGCCGTTACCACTTTAGGCCATAACTTTAAAGTCACTGTCCACATACCAAAAGCTGCCTGCACGATAACAAGGCACAATAATACAAATGATAATTTGACCGGCACAGACAAAGCCGTGGAGGCTTCTCTGACCCTTTTCCTTTCAGTTTTTAACGCAAGGATAAAAATCGAAAGAATAAATAGACCTAAAGTGCCAGCAAAATAACGGTGCACCATCTCTGGCCAGGTTTTATCAAGTTCAACGGGGGCATCTGGAAATTTCGCTTCAGCTTTTATAATTTCTGCCGCTTCGTTAGGCCACAGTAAATGACCGTAACAACCGGGCCAATCGGGACAGCCAAGACCTGCATCCACTAAACGGGTAAATGCGCCCAATACGACGACGACAATGGCCAAGCAAAAAGACGCCAAGGCCAAGCGAAACAATGTTTTATGTTCTATTTCTTTTTTAAAAAACATACTGATAAGACTACTAATCTTTTTTATTTATCATAGGTAAATTTAAGTAATTTTTTCAAATCATCTAGCAAGTCATGCCCTGTATGCTCTACACCGTAACGCATCATAGCAAAACCATTTTGATCGATGAGATAAAAATATTGATCAGGCGCAAGCGGTAGGGCATTTTTTGTTAGCCATTCCGTCAGGCTTGCCTGTGAACTCTTGAAAACCAAGGTACTTGGATGTTCTCGCTCAAGATTTTCGAGCTCATCATTTGATAAAGTATCCAACAATAGCAATACCCGCTCTACTCGATAGGCCTTTTCTGCCAAACGAATATGTACCTGACGTGTAACATATAAATTATTTTGACAGGCTTCGCCACAACTACTGGTCACCGGCACCAGGATTCGCCATTGCTTTTTATCTGATGGATATAAAACCGAAAAGCGGTCATCATTATTTTTTAAGCTCAAGTCATTAACTGCTACCGGTTCCGTTAATAACTGCCCCTTATTAGTCGTATTGGAAGAAACGCCCCATCCCGTTTTAAACATAATATAAGCCATGACCATAGGCAGAAAAATGGCGAATAATATTAATAGGCCGTATAGATTATTTCGTTTTTTTACGTCTTTATCGAGTTCCACAATTTTTCCACTCATTAACTATTTTTATTTCCACTAACTACTTTGCCTTTCTCTTAATAGCAACCAAAGATAAAGCGCCAATAAGGCTATTGCCATTGCAAACCATTGCACGGCATAACCGTGATGCTTTTCTGGCTTTGTATTAATCACCGACCACTCAGTGATTAGAGTGCCCGGCATATTATCATCTATACGCACTAATAGCGGATAAATATCTGTCTGCAATATATGTTGAACTGAATCCTTATCCAACTGCAATACACGTTTTGGCCATTCTATTGCTAAATCACTTTCGCTATGATCAATCACTGCATTAGCAGGGAAGGGGTGTAAATAACCTTCTATTGTTACTTGTTTTACTGGCGACTCTATTAAAGGTAATTGATCGCGTCGAGGCAATGCTTCTATCCAACCACGATTAACTAATACAAGACCCTGATCACTACGTAAAGGCATCAACACTTCATAACCTGCACGACCACCACGCGAACGATTATCTAATAGCCAGTATTTTTCGGTATCGTAAACACCGTCAACAATTACTTTTTGGTAGGTGTGTTTTTTATTTTTTGTACTTTTCATAAATGCAGCGAGCGGAATCGCTGGCAACTCTCCCTGTTGTTGGTACACTGCCAATAGCTGCCGCTTTTCTTCTGCGCGATCTAATTGCCAAAAGCCTAAATGTAATAATAGCGGCAAAAAAAATAAAACAAACAGTGTCATTTTCCAATGATTTTTGATTGTTTTTAATAGCATTATTACCACACGAATAACTCTAACAGAGGTTGGTTATGGGACTTAAAATTTTAGTCGTTGCATTGTTTATCGGCGTTGTTATCAGCCTAACTAGTAGCCTTATATTTTTACTCAAAGACATCGAATCCCCTACTAAGAGAGGCCTTTATGCATTAGGCATCCGTATTACATTAGCAGCGTTACTGTTAGTGACTATTTTTTATGGGTTATATACGGGAAAATTAGGTAGTGGTGCACCTTGGGATACAAAACTGACAAAAGAACAAATTGAACAACAAATTAAGCAAAATCAATAAAAACTGTTTTATTTCAATAGGGTCAGACTCGATTGCTTTGATTACTTTTTTTGAAAATATCCCAATAAAAGTAATCGAATCTGACCGCATCGAGGAACAATCAACCTAAAATATACACAAATATAAACAAGCCTACCCAAACCACATCAACAAAGTGCCAGTACCAACTTGCTGATTCAAACCCAAAGCACTCGTCATGATTAAAGTGATTCTTCATAACCGAGCGCAGCCACATCACTAACAACATAAATGTGCCTAAGGTTACATGAGCGCCGTGGAAACCAGTCAACATAAAGAAGGTTGTGCCATAAACACCGGTATCAAGCTTTAGGTTAACGTGGTAAGCGTGAATGTATTCTTCAGCCTGCAAAAATAAAAAGATAATACCCAAGGCAACAGTAATACCTAACCAAATATTAAATTTCTTTTTATTGTCATTTTTAAGTGCAGTATGTGCAATATGAACAGTCACACTTGAAAGCAATAAGACTGTGGTATTCCAAAAGGGTAGCCAAGCAAAAAGTGATTCTAAAGAATTAATATTCTGACCACTCATGTTTTCACCGGGGCCAAGCACTTTGGCAGCATCACCATTGGCTGCCATATCTGGCGTCACCATCAAAGGCCATGATTCTGTGAATCCAGACCATAGAATTTGATTGGTGGTATTATCACCGCCAAGCTCAGGTAAAGAAATATTACGAATGTAGTAAAGCGCACCAAAAAATGCGGCAAAGAACATGACTTCGCTGAAAATAAACCAACCCATACCCCAAACATAGGAACGTTTTAGCTGTGCGTCATTAAGGCCGCGCATATTTTCATCAATAACGATACTAAACCAGCTCCACAACACAAAGGCCATAACCAAACCACCCACCATAAACGTGGTTGGACTACCGCCATTGATCCAAGTGGCTGCGCCAAATGCTGTCAAAAATAAGCCGAGTGAAGCAAAAATGGGTAGTTTGCTCTGCTCTGGAACGTAGTAAGTGCCTTCGCTTGCCATAAGCGTCTCCGTAAATTTATCGTGTTATTGCAATACTGCTAATGCAACTGGTGGTTTTTTATTATTAAGTGTCGTCACTTTTTTTTCAGCTTTGTCAGCCGATTTTTTTTGATCGGTGATATCAAAAAGCGTATACGATAAGGTTATTGTATTCACTTGTTTAGGGATATCGAGATCAACAATAAAACTTAAGCCCAGCTCAGCCGTTTCGCCTGCCGCTAAGGGTTGTTGATTAAAACAAAAACATTCTGTTTTATGAAAATACGTCGCTGCTTTATAAGGCACCAAACTTGGCACTGCCTGAGCAACCATATCTTTACCCGTTGTATTGTGAGCAAAATAATGGATTACCGTTGGCTCTCCGGGATGCACTTCAACGGTTTTAATCGTTGGGCGAAATTCCCATGGCATATTTTCATTATTGCTGGCAATAAACTGGACTTTAATGGTGCGCGAAGTATCAACTCCTAATTCATTGATGCCTTCGGCCTGATAAGCGCTATCGGCTGTCTTACCGTTCAACCCAGTAATATCACAAAACAAATCATACAAAGGCGGCATGATAAAAATCGCAAACACAAACATCGATACAACGGTTATCCCTAGCTTGGTGCAGAGAACCGGTGTCGAATTATCTTGCCAAAAGCGTTTTATCATCGCCCCTGTATCACCTCTCTTTTATTTAACTTCCGGTGGCGTACTAAAGGTGTGGTACGGTGCTGGTGAAGGCACTGTCCACTCTAAACCTTCCGGATCTTCCCACACTTCATCTGTCGCTTTCTTACCACTAACAATAGTAGAAATAACGTTATAGAGTAAGAAAATCTGAGCCGCACCAAACAAAAATGCACCACAACTAGAAATCATATTAAAGTCAGCAAAGAACTGGTTGTAATCAGGCACACGTCGCTGCATACCCGCCAAACCAACAAAGTGCATGGGGAAGAAGGTAAGGTTTAAACCAATAAAGGCCATCCAGAACTGCGCCTTACCCATGGTTTCGTTATACATATTACCGCACCACTTAGGTAGCCAGTAATACACACCTGCGGTAATCGAGAAGATCGCACCGGGGACTAATACATAATGGAAATGCGCAACCACAAAATAGGTATCGTGGTATTGGAAGTCCGCAGGTGCAATGGCCAGCATCAGGCCAGAGAAGCCGCCGATAGTAAACAAGATCACAAAGGCAATGGAAAACAACATAGGCGTTTCAAAGGTCATCGCACCACGGAACATGGTAGTCACCCAGTTAAAGACTTTTACACCTGTGGGCACAGCGATCAACATGGTGGCATACATAAAGAACAATTCACCGGCCAACGGCATCCCTACAGTAAACATATGGTGAGCCCATACGATAAAACTAAGGAAAGCAATTGAGGCTGTTGCATACACCATGGAGGAGTAACCAAACAATGGCTTACGCGCAAACGTTGGGATAATAGCGCTGACGATACCGAATGCCGGTAAGATCATGATATACACTTCAGGGTGACCGAAGAACCAGAAAACGTGCTGGAATAAAACCGGGTCACCACCACCAGCGGCATCAAAGAAGCTAGTACCGAAGTGAATATCCATCAACATCATGGTGACGACACCCGCCAAGACAGGCATAACAGCAATAAGTAAGTAAGCGGTAATTAACCATGTCCATACAAATAATGGCATTTTCATCAAGGTCATACCCGGTGCGCGCATATTCAGGATGGTCGCGATAATGTTAATCGAACCCATAATCGAACTGGCACCCATAATGTGAACCGCAAAAATAAAGAAGGTCACACTTGGCGGCGCATAGGTTGTTGATAGTGGCGCATAGAAGGTCCAACCAAAGTTAGGGCCGCCGCCTTCCATAAACATGGTCGATACCATCATTGCAAAAGCAAAAGGCAGTATCCAGAAACTCCAGTTATTCATCCGTGGTAACGCCATATCAGGGGCGCCGACCATCATTGGAATCATCCAGTTGGCCAAACCCACAAAAGCAGGCATCACCGCACCAAAGACCATAATCAAACCGTGCATTGTGGTCATTTGGTTAAAGAATTCGGGCTCTACAATTTGTAGACCCGGCTCAAATAGCTCAGCACGAATCACCAGAGCAAATACACCACCCAGTAAAAACATTGCGAAACTGAACCAAAGATACATTGAACCAATATCTTTGTGGTTGGTGGTATATAACCAACGCGTTATACCTTTAGCAGGACCATGGGCCATTGTTCTTTCTCCTACCTTTACCTTTTTATATAAGGCTTTTTACAAGACTATTATGAAGGCAACTGATTATTGATTAGTTGCCTTGCTTGAATTTAAGAATGTCGATTGGCTGAATCACATCGCCAGTATTGTTACCAAAAGCGTTACGTTGGTAAGTAATTACTGCGGCTGTATCCACTTCAGATAAAGTATCTCTGAAAGCAGCCATCGCTGGATTCACGCTACTACCGTTAACGATAACGTCAATGTGTGCGGTAATATCGCCGTTGGCGATGGGGCTGCCGGCAATAGCCTTGCCGACTCCCCCTTCACCTTTGGCGCCATGACAGGCCAAACAGGCCTTCCCATAGACTTGCTCACCCTGAACCATTAGCTCATCAAGGGTGAATGTCTTTTTAGCGAGTGCTTTAATTTTTTCTGCTTGCTCACGGCGATCTGCAAGCCAAGTGGTATATTCAGCTTCAGGCACTGCTTTAACTACAATGGGCATAAAGCCATGATCTTTACCACAGAGCTCTGCACAAACACCGCGGTAGATGCCAGGCTTCTCAACATAAGTCCAAGATTCATTAATGTAGCCCGGAATTGCATCGCGCTTAACGGCTAAATCAGGCACCCACCAAGCATGGATCACATCATTCGCCGTTACTAGGAATCGGACTTTTTTATTGGTAGGTATAACCAGCGGCTCATCCACTTCTAGCAAGTAGTTTGCGCCCTTTGGTGCTTCGTTATAGATTTGCTCTTGAGGTGTACTCAAGCGGCTGAAAAAGCTAACACCCTGATCAAGGTATTCATAACCCCAGTACCACTGATAACCGGTTATGACGACATCGACTTCTGACTCAGAAGTATCGTAAAGCTTAATCAGTGATTTGGTGGCCGGATAAGCCATAATAATAAGAATAACAAAGGGGATGACCGTCCAGGCTATTTCCAATGCCGTGCTATCGTGAAAGTTAGCCGCCTTGGCACCATTGGCTTTTCGGTGAACAATCATGGAATAAAACATGACCCCGAAAACGACCACACCAATGGCAACACACCACCAGAAAATATCCATGTGAAGGCCATAGACATCCAGACTAATCGGGGTAACACCCTTTGGCATATTGATTGTGGAACGCCCAGTCTCTTCTGCACCCATTGCATTAGCAAAATTGCTAATAAGCAGGAACGCAGGACCAAGTAAGCAGGCCGATAGCCTGTTTGTTATGTTTAACATCGCCCAAATGTCTCCGTAAATAATTATTGTTAATACGTCGGACTTATCGATTGTGAAAGGATTGCACTCTAATCAGCCCGAAGTACTTATTATTAAAACCGGGTGAGAAGAAACACCTCTTGTTTGTTTTGCCTTATGGCAAACCAGTTATCATGCTGATCTTGAGATCAACATATTGTTATCACAAACAAGGATTTGTACTGCAAACTGCTGAAGTCCAGGTGGGCTTACCAACAACTGCTCTTGGGTGTAGCAACCTCAGGTGCATAGGGGGCCACAGACACAAAAAAATGTCAATCTTTTAGAGCCTTTTTGCTTGTTTTTTCTTGCTGAGAAAGTATTAAGGCCTTATCTTTAGCTAAAATTGGTCATATATCAATCAAACTACTTCTTTGCAGCATTTTCGTCATATTTCTCCATTTTGGTCTATGCTTGTACTTGATAATTACGCTTAGAATAAATTGTCGCGCTTGTAATAGCCCTTATGTACACTTATGAATGCAACAATCGATACCATCGTCAACACATTGAATCAACAAATCCTTTCGGCAAAAGCTGAAGAGGCGCAAACGGGTGCAATGTCTGCTTTTATTCATGAGAATATGAGCAACCTCCATGGTTCAATTAATATTAGTTCGCAAACACCTGATGCTGCATTAATGCGTTTTGTTGAAGATTATATTGAAAGTGCTCCCCAACATATCCAAGCATTGCATACTTTGGCAAACGAAGCCGGAATTGGGGAATATGCCCAACCCTTCTTAAACCTAAGTTGCACCTATTTTATTAATCCACCTGACGTTTTAGCGTCACTCCAAGGACTCCACAGTTTTTTATGTAGGGCCTATCTAGCCCACCGCCTGATGGAAGAAGTAAATGACCAAATCATGAGTTTAAGCGGTGCAGCATTGGCACCGATGGATATGAGCATGGCCAATATTATTACTCACTCACTGATCGGAGATGATATCGCCAATGCCTTAGACCATTTGGTTCTTTTATCGATTGAAACTGAAGCAACAGATAAAAATCTATTCCAAAAGCGCAGCGTTCGAAAATTTTTAGAACAACGAAAATTAAAAGATTGGGAGGAAGTATTAAAGCGCTGGCCCTGCTTTACCAAGGATTGTGCAGTCGACTTACAAATTGGTCAAGAACCTCATTAATGTTTATTTTTATTACCGTCAGGGTCTAATATTAACACTTGTGTTTCAGTCGTTTTCATTTCGTCTGTGATATTAACACGGGTTTCAAGCTCTCTATTTTGCTGTTTAAAGCGCATTTCATCTTTAAAACCACAGCTGACACATTCACGAAATTCTTTTTCGTTTTCTTTATAGGTCATCAGTTTGTCCATTTCTGAACAACGAGGGCAAACTGCACCAGCAATAAATCGTTTCTTTACCTTAAATGTCATTAATTTACCTTATAGGGTGATGCAATATACATAACTAATGCAAACACCAACAAAAACAGAGAAAAGTACATTATTGTTCGCCAACCATTTTTCCCTTCTCTCACAATATCAAATTCTTTTATAAAAATAGTTTCACAAGCACCATTGCCTGTATCCGTCCTAACCGTACTTGTGCCACGCTTACCCCCGCCCTTGGCACCATAGGAGGACAGATAACCTTTAATTCTAATCTGATCACCTATTTTTACTTGCTGTACTTTTTTGCGAATAACATCATCGTTAGAAAGCAAGTGATTGTTAGAAATTTGATTTTGATTAAAACTACTCCATGCAACATTGTTACGGGTTTTAAAATTGCACGTAAATTGCCCATTCCAAAAATCAAACTCATTAAGATAGCGATTAATTGCTGTCTCACCCCAAACGATACAAACATCTGTCATGTTTAAATGATCATTCCATAATTTATGCAACATACTATTGCCATTATGATGCTTATAAGAAACAACGAGGCCATGAATATCATAATCATATTGCGGCTCAACATCGTACTGAGTATTTTCATATTGAACAGAAAAAGGGGATTGCTGAATCAGACTTTGCCGAGGCTCATCATGCAATAACGCTACGGGCTGAATATCATCAGGAAATTGATTTCTATTCCAAAAAGAAACAATCAATAACACAAGACCACACCAAAATAATAGGCCCGCAACTTTACCCATAAAAATTAAACGATCCCGCTATGCCTTAACAAAGCATCTGTATTGGGCTCACGACCGCGAAAGGCTTTAAATAAATCCATCGGTTCCTGTGAACCGCCATTGGCCAATATAGTATTTAAAAAATGTTCGCCCGTTGCAGAATCAAAAATACCTTTTTCTTCAAACAAAGAATAAGCATCTGCCGACAATACTTCTGCCCATTTATAACTATAATAACCTGCAGCATAACCACCCGCAAAAATATGACTAAAGCTATTTTGAAATTTATTAAATGCCGGTGGAGTAATAACCGCTACTTTTTCTCGAACAGCATCGAGCACCTGCTGCACAGGCTGAGGACTTTCCGGGTTATAATGAGCGTGTAACAACATATCAAATAATGAGAATTCTATTTGTCTCACCATTTGCATGCCTGATTGAAAATTTTTCGCCGCTAACATTTTTTCCAACATATCGTGAGGCAATGGCTCACCAGTTTCATAGTGCCCGGAGATCATCGGGATCACATTTTCTTCCCAACACCAGTTTTCTAAAAATTGGCTCGGCAACTCCACTGCATCCCAAGCAACGCCACTAATCCCGCTAATAGCGGCTTCTGTCATTTGGGTTAACATATGATGCAAACCATGACCGAATTCATGGAACAATGTCGTGACTTCTTGATGTGTCAGCAAAGAAGGCGTATCGCCAACAGGTGGCGTAAAATTACAGGTTAAATAGGCAACGGGTAATTGAATTTTGCCATCCCGCAAGCGTCGTGAACGACAATCAGCCATCCAGGCACCCCCACGTTTTTTATCGCGAGCATAAATATCAAAATAAAAGTAGGCAATCGTTTTGCTGTCTTTTTTTATTTCAAAAAAAGACACATCTTTATGATAAAGCTCAACCTCTTTTACCGGATTTATATCAATGCCGTAAAGTTTGTTAACCACACTAAACATACCTGACATAACACGCTCGGCAGGAAAGTAAGGTCGCAATGCTTCTTGCGCTATATCGTAATCTTGTTGGCGCAATTTTTCGCTGTAATACGCTAAGTCCCAAGCCTTAAGTTCATCTATATCATGTTTACTTTTTGCGTAAGCTGTTAATGCCTGTAAATCTTTTTTAGCAACAGGCAATGACTTTTCTGCTAAGTCCTCTAGAAAAGTAATCACTTGCTGTGGAGATTCTGCCATTTTTGTGGCCAACGATAACTCAGCATAATTACTAAAACCGAGCAAGCAAGCTAACTCATGACGCAGCGCCAATGTTTCTTCAATAAGTTCAGTATTGTCCCACTCACCAGTGGCTGCACGCGTTGAAAATGCAGTATACATTTCTTCTCGTAACCCACGATTATCCGCATAGGTCATAACCGCCAGATAAGAGGGCATATCCAATGTTACTGCATAACCGGTTTTATCTTTTTGTTTTGCTGCTTGCTCTGCACCGGCAAGTGCACTTTCTGGTAAACCAGCTAAAGACTCAGTATTATCAAAATGTAAAAACCATGCCTGTGTTGCATCAAGGACATTATTTGAAAACTCTGTCGATAGAGTAGACAGGCGCTTTTTAATTTCGCCATAGCGTTGTTTTTTGTCAGCGGGTAAGGCAACACCAGCCAATTGAAAATCACGCAAGGTATCTTTGATCACTTTTTGCTTAGGCTGCGCCAAGCGCTGAAATTGCTCACTGGCCGCTAAGGCTTCATACGCTTTGTATAGAGGCTCATGCTGATCGATAGCCGTTCCAAACTCAGTCAATTGCTGCACACATTCGGCATACACATCTCTAAGTGCATCACTGTTTTGCACGCCATTCAAATGGCTAACGGGTGACCAACTTTGATTTAATAAATCCGATGCCTCCTCAAAAGGAGCAACCAGATTATCCCAACTGGGTTGAGCCCCGGATTCTATTTCCGCCAGTTGCTTGTTCAACACTGACCAAACCTGCTCAATCCTCGCATCGATTGCAGGTTTGATATCTTCGGTTTTGATTTTGGTAAACGGGGGTAATAGGTGCTCTTCTAACAAAGGATTGTTTGATGATAGATTGCTGGATAATGGACTGTTCATATTGATCTAATCGGCAAGAAAGTTAACAATGAGTTAAATGATACAGTATATACGCAAGAGTGGCCCATTATGTCCTTGATAGATAATAACTATTCCAGCGAGATGTCCAGAAAGATGCCCAACAAAACGCCTGAAAAATACCCAGCCATTCGATCCTACAAAGGCACCAGCCCATCTCTTGGGAAACGTGTTTTTGTCGACCCTTCTGCTGTTGTCATTGGGGATGTCGAAATCGGTGAAGATAGCTCAGTTTGGCCCTGCGCAGTGATTCGAGGAGACATGCATCGCATCCGTATTGGTGCTCGCACCAGTGTGCAAGACGGTTCGGTATTGCATATTACCCATGCAGGTAAATTTACCCCCGATGGCTGGCCCTTGATTATTGGAGATGACGTTACCATTGGCCATTCGGTTAATCTTCATGGTTGCACCATCGGTAATCGTATATTGATTGGTATCGGTTCCACTATTCTTGATGGCGCTATCGTGGAAGACGACGTGGTTATCGGTGCAGGCACCTTGGTCCCTCCGGGCAAAGTGCTAAAAAGTGGCTATATGTATATGGGCAGCCCTTATAAAGAAATACGCCCCTTAAAAGAATCTGAAAAAAGCTTTTTCCTGTATTCATCACAAAACTATGTCGATGTTAAAAATTCCTTTTTAGCAGAGCTGGATAACCAATAGGGACATCATGGCCTACTTATATCTCGCTATCGCTATTATTGCCGAAGTTGCCGCAACCAGTGCTTTAAAGGCCTCTGAAGAATTTTCCAAGCTAGTGCCTAGTATTATCGTAGTGGTGGGTTATGGTATTGCCTTTTATTGCTTATCCGTTGTATTAAAAACTATTCCCGTCGGCATTACTTACGCTATCTGGTCAGGCCTTGGGATTGTCTTGGTCACCATCGTGGGCATCTTTGCCTTTAAACAACAGCCAGATTTACCTGCCATTATTGGTATGGCGCTCATTATTGCAGGCGTTGTGGTTCTACAAGCCTTTTCCAAGACAGCAGGCCATTGAAACACTTAGCGCTTATACGCCACGCTAAATCCAGCTGGAAATTCCCCCAGCTCAGTGATCATGACAGACCATTGAATAAACGCGGAAAACGGGACGCTCCGATGATGGCTCAACGTCTTGCCGCGGGCAATTCAGGTATTGAAGTCATTATCAGCAGTACCGCCAAAAGAGCTGTAGGGATTGCAGAGCCGATTGCCCTGACTCTCGATATTCCCCTACTTGAAGATCCCGAACTGTATACGTTCTCAGCCAATACACTACTGGGGAAGCTATTGAAGCTACCCAACTACTATCATAGCGTTGCCATCGTAGGACATAATCCCGCTATTTCTGATGCTGCCTGTGAGCTGCTTGCTGACACTACCGATAAGGCTTTCGCGACAGAACTACCGGGTTTGCATCTACCAACATCTGCAATAGTGGGTATTGATGCCAACATACACCAGTGGAATAAGCTAAGTAAAAGCGATTGCCGTATTAGTTACATTGATTATCCTAAAAAACCAAGTCAACAACAGGGCTGATTATGCAATACCTACATACCATGGTTCGGGTCAAAGATCTGGATGCTTCGCTAACCTTTTATTGTGATCAATTAGGTCTCGTAGAAACGCGCCGCTATGATAATGAAAAAGGGCGTTTTACACTGGTGTTTCTTGCTGCCCCGGATGATATAGAACGGGCAAAAGCCGACAAAGCCCCTTTGGTTGAACTGACTTATAACTGGGACGCTGAAGATTACACCGGCGGTCGAAATTTTGGCCACTTGGCCTATCGAGTCGATAATATCTATGAATTATGCCAGTCATTAGCAGAGAAGGGCGTCACTATTAATCGACCGCCACGTGATGGCCATATGGCATTTATCCGCTCACCAGATGGGATTTCGATTGAGTTATTACAGAAAGGCGATGCCCTCGAACCAGCGGAACCATGGGCATCAATGGAGAATAGTGGGAGTTGGTAACAAGAGAGCTTAAACCCCCACTTATAGGGTTATCACCATATTAATGGGTGAGCTGGGACTTTAACTGCTCAGGGTCAGCAGTACTTTCCAGAACCTCTCTCACTCGATTAAACGCTTCTGCAGCCACTTGTGCTCGTGAAGCATAGGTTGTCAGTGCACCACCGGTCCATCCGGCCATTTTTAACACTTCTTTTTTGAAGTTTCCCCCGGCGGTGCCAGCACCACCCATTCTAATCAGGGCTTCTTCTATCAGTAGGTGGCTTGGCTTGTCGCCACCAATTTTCATAAAGTCTTCAGCTTGAACAACGGCAAATGACTGACTCACTACAGGTTCTCCTTTAACAGCAACTGGGATAAAAGACGCTATCGCTAACGTATTATTTACAAAGTATAGTTGCTGAAAAAAAACGCTCCTGTGTTTTTTAAGAAAATATGGGCCGTTAAACAAACAGAATATATTCGATAAGTTATAAGCCCTGCCTGCGCCATACACTGCTGCTATCCATCTACACGACACGGCTATCCGCTACGCCTTTACTAAGCCATGCCAGTATCAATTAAGATACGGCCTCGAACCGGCCTTTTTCCCAATTTTTTACCACATTGTCATGGGAAAAAATCCGACCATTCATTGTGATAAAAATACCCGGTTCAAGTATCTGCACAGCAGCTAGGGTAAAGCCCAAGTTAAAAGGTGCATCACTAACCCGCATTCTGGCTGGTTGCATGGCACCCACTAACACTATCGTTTTACCTTCGACACCATATTCAGCCAGCGCTTGCGCTGTAGCGACCATACCATCCGTACCATGAGTGATAATGACCTGCTGGCTATCGATAGTACTCACTGACTGGCAGATCAATTGCCGATCTTCTGAGGTCATATCCAAGCTATCCTTACGCAACAACGGGGTTATCGTGTAATCAATATCGACATTAGCATCCTTTAATATCGGCTCAACCTGTGGGTCACCCACTGAGAACTCACTTTTGGCATCAAAATAAACCTTGTCAAAAGTACCACCGGTAGTGAACAGTGTAATCATTGTGTTTTCCTATTCCTGCTTGATAATAATCTGTCTATGACAGCGATTAAACCCAAACGCTGACTGACTTAAAAAACCGATCATACGTTTTTTGTGAAAGAGATCACAAGCCTTAAATCTCACACTTATCTTATCCAAAAATCTGCCGACGACTATAAACATACACCTATTGGCTAGAAGAGGTTTTTCTGTTGTCGCCAAGGATATTTATTCCAACTTTATAAATAGAGACAATGATGACTGCACTAACACTAAATGACCCTGCCATTTTTTCACTACATCAACTTACCAAGCATGTCTATTGGCAAACAGGCTTTCGTTGCCGCTTAAGCCATAAGGCAAATGTATTGCGCTTACTGAAATTTGCCTCTTATTGTCGACAGGGTATTATTCGGCGCTGGTATCAGGCCTTTCTTAAACAACTCACACTGAAACAGTTAAACTTACTGGCTCGTTATGGTATTCGTTTACCAAAAGCGCTTATTCCCACCAGCAAACCAGCGCCCCAACTCTATAGCCGGTGCTTCACACAAATAAAAAGGTTCTTCTCTATCTTTAGGAATCTTTAATTAGAATTCACAGTTCTCATTATAAGAAGGCAAAAAGAAGATTTACATGACGGCCAGTATTTTAGTCGGTATTATAGCTCGCGCATAAGCAGGTTATGCTGTGCGTTGTACTTAAATAATTATACCGTAAGGAGACTGACATGTCGGATGTTTACAAGGCACCTTCTGCCGAGCTACACGACCCTATCACTACTAATCAATATGGCTCTATCGATAACGCTGTTTTGGGTCAATACGATTTCCAAATAGGTGCTCTGCTCAGCGAAGCGTGGTCAACATTAAAAGGTTTGAAAACAAAGTTCCTAGTTGGAATACTTCTGTATATTGTCGCATTAGTGGCTATCTCTATGGTTTTAATGGGTGTCACTTTCCTTTTGGGTTTATTACTATCTGAGGGAGCAATAATTGGTGGGCTTCTTCAGCAAATTATTATCACGCTTGTTTCTTTGCCCATGGCTTACGGCTTATTTATGATGGCCTTAAAGCACTCTGTAAATGCACCCACATCTTTTACCGAGATATTCGGCTACTTTAACAAGATGGGTAAAATTTTTGCCGTCTACATTTTGATGAGTATTTTAATATTTGTTGGCTTATTACTCTTGGTTTTACCTGGCATTTATTTAATGGTCGCTTATATGATGGCAATACCATTAATTATAGAAAAAAATGATATAGGGGTATGGCAAGCGCTGGAAATATCCCGAAAAACAATTACAAAAAAATGGTTCAAATTCTTTGGCTTTGTGTTATTGGTTTCGCTTATTATGATTGTTGCTGCAATTCCTCTCGGTATTGGTCTAATTTGGGCTTTACCATGGATTGCTTTAGTATTCGCTATTCTTTACCGAAATATGTTTGGCCTTGAGCAAGAAACCCTGCATAATCAAGCTTAACTATTAAACAAGGAAATAGGTAAGGGAATTATCATCTATGCCCCCAAAAGTAGATACGCTCTATTCCCTCGAAATACCCGAGGGTGTTGACCTGCAGGCAGAGCTTGCAGGTTTTATCCCTCGAGCATTAGCTTATTCTATCGACTTTCTGCTACGCGCCTGCGTATTGTTTGTGTTGTTGATTATCTCAGCATTCTTTGACAAAGTCGGTCAGGGCCTGTGGTTAATTGCTTTCTTTTTACTGGAGTGGTTATACCCAGTTTTGTTTGAAGTCTATAAAAATGGTCAAACTATCGGTAAGAAATGTTTAGGCATTAAAGTTGTCACCGAGGAGCTTGTCACCGTCAAACTGCAGCCATCACTTATTCGCAATCTATTGCGTGTAGCAGACTTCCTACCACTTTTTTATGTTTTTGGAATGCTCAGTATTGTTTTTTCAAAACGCTTCCAACGCTTAGGTGACCTTGCTGCAGGCACTATTGTTATCTATACAGCAGATGAAAAGAGTAAAACACTGAGCCATATTCCCGTTGAGGCCATCGCACCACCGGTGAACTTAAGCGCAGCACAACAAACCGCTATTATTCAATTTGCTCAAAACCGCAGTAAACTATCAGCTTCCCGTCAAGCAGAGTTAGCTGAAATTTTGGTTAAACTGGTACCCAATAATAGTAGTGATCCTGTAGCCTACCTTCAAGGTGTAGGCAAATGGCTATTAGGCGAAAGGTAAAAATGAGACAGGCAGAGTTCGAACGAAAATATAAATCTTTCTGGGATACTTGCCGGAAAAATATCGCCTTATTAAACGATAAGAAAGCGCGTAAAGAGTTTTCTGATGAAGAACTCAGTGCAATTAATAGTCAGCTGCCAAGTGACTATCGTAGCCTCTGTCAGCATCTTGCTATCTGCAAAAGTCGACGCTACACACCCTTTTTAACTGACCAGTTAAATATACTGGTTAAGCAAGGCTATGATATTTTATATGCCAATAAATTTCATCGTACAGGCCAATTACTTAATTTTATATACTCCGGATTCCCAGCAGTGTTACAAGCTAACCTACGTTTTGTCGGTTTAGCCGCTGCACTTTTTTTAGTCCCGGGAATACTTATGTGGCTAGCTTCTTTTTTTAATGAAGATATGCTTTATAGTTTAATGGACCCAGCCAATGTTCGTTCCCTTGAACATATGTATGACCCCGTTAACAATAAATTAGGACGCGAAAGGCAAGCAGATTCTGATCTAATGATGTTTGGCTTTTATATACAAAACAATATTGGTATCAGTTTTCGCTGCTTTGCCAGTGGTATCTTTTTTGGTTTAGGCTCGATTTTCTTTTTAGTTTTTAATGGCCTTGCGATTGGCGGCTCAGCCGGGCATATTGCAAATATTGGTTTTTCTGAAACCTTTTATCCTTTTGTTATCGGCCACGGAGCCTTGGAGCTAACAGCGATTGTTTTCAGTGGTGCCGCAGGGTTAAAAATTGGTTATGCACTTATTGCACCCGGCAGCTATACCCGAATTACTGCCTTACAAATCGCAGCAAAAGAAGCCATAAAAATCATCTACGGCTCAACCATTATGCTTTTTATCGCTGCTTTTATTGAAGCCTATTGGTCCTCATCATCAACGCTATCAATCACCACTAAGCTTAGTGTCGGCACCGTACTTTGGATTTTGGTCATGTATTACTGTTTTGTGAATCGCACTCGCCATATAGTGAGACAAAGAAATACTCATGCTGCTTAATACACTGATCGTTAACCCCAGACTGCGCAGCCCTTGGGCAGCTATTGACCTAGGCATACCCATTGCCAAACGTTTTTGGTTAAAGTATGCCTCTATTTGGCTCGTACTTGCCATACCTGTATTTTTATTATCGATATTTTTACTCAGTGATGACCTACTATGGTTATCAGTACTTATCGTCTGGTGGTTTAAACCTGTATTTGAACGGCCTATTTTGTATATGCTCAGTAAACATTTATTTGGTCAGCCGGTAACCATAAGGGAAACCCTAAAAAATTATAAAGAATGGCTCAGCATTGGTTGGATTTATAGTATTACGCTGAGACGCTTTAGTTTTGCACGCTCTTTTTTAATGTCAGTGACACTACTAGAAAAATTAACAGGCAAAGCTTATTCACAACGTACGGGAATATTAAGCAGTAAGGGTGGTAGCGAAGCCTTTTGGTTAACAACAACCCTTGTTCATGTTGAAATGTTTTTACCCTTAGCACTATTCACTTTAATAACCTTCTTTTACCCTATATTAAATTTTGATGAATTAATATCACTTGAGCAAAGTCAATATATCATTCTGCTCACTAATAGCATTAGTGTATTGACTATGGCTGTTGTTGCGCCATTTTATGTCAGCAGTGGTTTTATGCTTTATATTTGCCGCCGTATTGAATTGGAAGCATGGGACATTGAAATTTGCTTTCACGACCTTGCTAATAAGCTATGGGAGAATAAATAATCGTGTTGCGTTTTTTATTCTCTATCACTCGTTTCACTTTTATTTTTATGTTACTGACCAGTAGCTATTTCTGTTATGCAAATGATAAAGAACTGTCCTATCAGCAAAAAGAGCATAAAGAAATCATCACAAGCATATTGGATGGCGAAGATTTTAATAAAACAATCCTGACTAAGGGTTGGCGTTTAAAAGATGTTGAAGAAGATAAGGGTGAATTTCCTGAATGGATCATCAAAATTATCGAGTTTTTTGAACGATACAGTAATAAAGCCGACACCCTTTCAGATGACGTTAAAGGGGTTGCTGTTATTATTGAAGTTATTTTTTGGATATTATTAATTGGTATTATTATTTTTCTTGTTTACCGATTTAGAGGGCCTATCGGGAAGCTTGTTACACAATTAACAAATACTGCCGATGAATTACCGCTGCCTGCAAATATTGCCGGTATGGATATTACGCCTTCCAGTCTGCCTGATGATGTTGTCGCAACCGCAACTCAATATTGGCAGCAAGAACAATATCGCAATGCTTTGGGCTTACTTTATCGCGCCTCATTATCTCATTTACTACATGACTATAAATGCCCACTATCATCTAGCTATACCGAACAGGAATGCTTAACGGCAACTAAAACTCTACAAATCAAGCCATTATCACAATTGATGTCATCACTAACCCGCTGTTGGCAGCAATTAGCCTATGGTCACAAAACAATAAGCACGGATATTTTTGAACAACTTTGTCAACAATGGCGCACTGTTTTTATTGAAAGCAATAAACCCCATGGGGAATCTGTATGAGAGATAAAATTGCTTTCATTCTATTATTCGCTATTGTCGTTCTTTGTGTTTATGGGTTTTTTACTTTTTTTGAACGTTATGAAGAAGAAGAAAATATTGGCTATAGCCTTAAAGCAAGGCAAAACCCTTATTTAGCCGCAGAGTATTTTTTAGATGCAAATAATGTTGAGGTATCATCAGACATCTCTAGTCTCGATTTTTCACGCATTAACCCGGATAACACCTTATTTATTACGAATGTTAATTCCGTTTTACTGACAACAGCCAAAATTGATGATGCCATTGACTGGGTCAGCGAGGGCGGATTTTTAATTGTTGGCGTAAACCGTGAAAATAGTGACTTGAATGATTCATTACTACAACGTTTCAATCTACATGCTTACGAAAATGATCTGGATGAATGGCACCAAGAAGGCAATTTATTCAACTTTGACGATGAAGAATCATTCGAAAATACTTCTGAGGAAGCCCCCAAGTTAAGTGAAATTTTAAGGGAGCAGAATAAAAAAGCGCAGGAGCAAAGCAAAAATAAAGAAGACGGAGCGAATGAGCAGGAAAGTGGCAAGAAAGAAAAATCCCAAAACGATTTAGACAAGATAATAGCAAGCTTTGAATCATCCACACCAAAATCTATTGTAAGTATTTCATTCTCTGATACAGATGATGTCTTGCAAGTCGCCTTCCCTGATGAAATGGGTTTAGGTTTTATTAACTACGATAACATCAACGACAATCTCTATACGGCCGAAAATGACTTCGGTATCCACCTTGCTCAAACCAATGTCGGAGAAGGTGTTATTACTTTTCTATCACACAGTACGATATGGACATCAAAAAATATTGCAGAGAATGATAATGCTTATTTGCTAGCTTTACTGGCAGATAAAAGCAGCCCCTTCCATATTATTTATGATATTCGACGCGAAAACTTGTGGGAACTACTTAAAAAATACGCCTTTGAAACTATTGTTATCAGCATCTTATTGCTGTTTGTCTGGCTGTGGTACAAAACTATTCGTACAGGCCGCATATTAGCGCCGCCATCGCCTGACAAACGCGCATTTACTGACCATGTTATGGCCGTCTCTGAATTTCATATGGCAGAAAAAAACCATCACCTGCTGTTGGATGCCGTCAAAAATTCATTATTTGAAGCACTGTGCAAACGTGACCATCAGTTTGAAAGATACGACATTAACACACAAGCAAATATGATTGCGACTTGGTGCGAACTTAACGAGCAGAGCGTCTATCATTGTCTAGAATTTTTTAATCAACCTAACATGACCCAAATCAACACTAACCAAGTCGCTTTTATTCAACAAATGCAAATGGCTAACACTATCAGGAAGCAATTATGAATGACCAGACGTCAGATCAATTTCAGCAAGCTGCACAAAAATTACAAGAACTCAGCAAGACCATCAACTCTCGCTTAATAGGACAGCAAGATGTTGTCCATCAAGTATTGATGTCTCTACTGTCCAACGGACATGTTTTATTAGAAGGCGTACCCGGTTTAGGTAAAACACTCTTAGTCACTATTTTAGCCAACTGTTTTGGTGGCAAATTTAAACGTATCCAATTTACGCCAGATTTAATGCCCAGCGATATTACCGGTCATGCAATTTATGATATGAATAATCATAAATTTAATTTACATAAAGGCCCAGTATTTACCAACTTACTACTAGCAGATGAAATTAACCGTGCGCCTGCTAAATCACAAGCGGCATTGCTTGAAGTTATGCAAGAAAAACAGGTCACCATTGAAGGTAAACCCATTCCTGTACCGCTACCCTTTATGGTACTGGCAACACAAAACCCGCTAGAACAGGAAGGTACCTACCCTTTGCCCGAAGCCCAGCTTGATCGCTTCTTTATGAAAGTAATGATTGAATACCCTTCGCTTGAAGATGAAACTCGGCTGACACAAGCCATTACCGGCGCAAGCAATACTGGGAATGATTTATCGGCATTGAAAGAACCCCTTATCAGCGGTGATGATGTCATCCAACTTCAACAATTAACCGCAGCAGTCACAACTGACGAACAAGTGGTTGATTATGCGGTACGTATTGTTAGACAAACTCGTGATTACTCCGCCATTTATCGTGGTGCAGGTTCTCGCGCCTGTATTGATCTTGTGAAATGCGCGAAAGCCTATGCCTTTTTAGAAGGTCGGCAGTACGTATTACCGGATGATATTAAAGCGGTTACCTTGCCGGTTGTGCGACACCGTATCGCACTCACCCCAGATATAGAAATTGAAGGCATGACAAGCGATGATGTGCTCAATAAACTATTAACTGATGTAGAAGCACCTAGAGTTTAAAGAACCTAATGCGCCGTTTTAAACCTTCGCCTCTCCTTTTATATTTGCTACTCGCATTTGCGGTTACGGCTATTGG
Organism: Cellvibrionaceae bacterium; assembly: GCA_050633825.1. GTDB lineage: Bacteria > Pseudomonadota > Gammaproteobacteria > Pseudomonadales > Cellvibrionaceae > CANLBN01. Next base: position 54,499 of record JBOEHG010000016.1, read on the forward strand.
TATTGCCGTCGGGCGAATTATTATTGATGCAAATGATATTACCAGTGATTTCTTTACATCAACACTGCCATCACTTTGGTGGGGCTTGTTTATATTATTAGCCTGTATCGCAACAGTAGACTGCTTTCGTCGTCGACATTTATCACAGATAAGTGGTGAACGCATCTTACCCCACTATCTTGCGCTCAATCGCGAATGCACCGTTACCTTTATTGTAAAAAATCACTCCGGTATTGATACTACTATTGATTTTATTGATGTGCTCCCTGAAAAAGTGGATTGCACAGCATTCCCTCTTAATGCACGCTTAGATAATGATAAAGGCGCATTATTTGATTATGTCATTATCCCTCGGCAACGTGGCGATGCCTATTTTGGTGCAGCCCAGTTATTGATTAAATCATCATTAGGTTTATGGACCTTTATTAAATCGATTCCGTCGAATAATGAAATTAAAGTCTATCCTGACTTTTCTATTGTCAATACGACTTCGCTATTAAGCGTTGAAAAAAACATGAGCTATATGGGTGCACATCTATCGCAAAAATTGGGTGATGGTACCGAATTTCAACAACTACGAGAATTTCGTATTGGGGATACTCTGAAACAAATCGACTGGAAAGCGACCGCACGTTTAAAAAAACCTATTTCTAGAGAGTATCAAGAAGAGAAAGATCAAAATATTATCTTTATGCTTGATTGTAGTCGTCGCATGCGCACTCAAGAAACGAATTTAACTTACTTCGATCATGCGCTTAATGCTTTATTAGTAAATAGCTATATCGCTTTAAGCAAAGGGGATGCAGTAGGATTTATGACCTTTAGCGGTGACACCCGCTGGTCACCACCGCTAAAAGGCAAAGACAATATTAATCAATTACTCAATCAGCTATATCACGTAAACACGTCCACTGATAATAGTGATTATATACAAGCTGCTGAGGCACTGTTAAACGAACACCGCAAACGTTCATTGATTATATTAATGACAAACCTTCATGAAGAAGATAGCGAAGATATTCTACTTGCAACCACACTGTTAACAAAGCATCACTTAGTGATGGTAGTCTCCTTACAAGAACATATTTTAACAACTGTCGATGAGATGACTATCACCGATACTGACAGCGCACTGCTCTATGCTGGCGCTCATTTATTTGCCCAAAATCGTAATATTTTATTAAGCAAGCTAAAAAATCAGGGGGCTATCGTTGTCGATGCTACTCACCAAAATATGCATATGAAACTCTTACATGAATACTTGCAGCTAAAGCGTAGCGGACGAATTTAAGCAATCAACCAACTGTATAACAAGCGACCCGGCATAAAGGTAAAGGCACCTGCCACCAGAATACCGCCAATATACACACCTAACATATTAGTTTTATGTTTTTTAATATTGCCATTGCGCGCCGCTAACAACGCCGCGGGAATACAATAAAGAACCAATACACTGAATAAGTGAATAAAACCAAAATGCCCTAAAAATCGGGGACCAACTTCAGCCGTCATAAATAGGGTAATCAGCGCTGTGATTAACATAAACAGCATATAGACCTTACCCAATAGCTTATGCTGTGCCGTTCCTTTATGGGACAAAAGTAAATAAGCACCTATAAGAAAAGCAGGGAATACTGTTGCCAAATGAAAATAGGCTAGTTGTAGGTAGGTCATATTAATTATCGCTTAGTCACTAGATGGCTTACTCGCCCATGGTAGCTTTATTATTATAAATACCTGAGCCGATCCAATATTGGTCGTCAATTTTTGAACCATAACCCAACTTCTGAACCAGTTCTTTTTTAGTCGGACTTTTCCAATAGTACTCATAAATGCCTGAGCCTTTTTCGCTGACGACGCCCATTAAAGCACTAACCACTTTTTTAGCGCCAGCTGATCTTTCTGATAGTTCTAAGCCAACAATACGACTATCAAGACCATGAGCAAATGCTTTACCGGAGAAGTCGTGGACATAAACATACAAGTCACCCCTAACAAAATCACCTTTATTGTCAGAGAAGTCTCTAAATGCTCTTTCTTTACCCACTTTTTCTATATGTTTTTTAGCATCGTCTATTAGCTGTAACATGGAGTCGTAAGTGTCATTAGCCAATGAAAGTGACGAAAAAAGGAAGAAGAGCACAAAGAAAGTAGGTTTGAGCTTAGACAAGGCAGACGACTCCTGAGCAAGAATAACAAGTAAAGATAAGCTGTGTAGCAAGAAAATATAACACAAAAATACAATTTAACAATAAAATATTGATAAATTGTATTTATTTTCTACCACCTACTATGCAGTTCCATTAGCCTTATCTTATTTGTCATCAAGCTCACTTTGACGCTGCCCCTGCCAGCGACGATAATCCGATGGACTCATACCAGCATACTTTCGAAACAAGCGCCTAAATACCGCTGAATCAGTATAACCAAATGCTAAAGCAATATTGTTAACTTGCTTATCGCTTGTGAGTAACAGAGTTTTTGCCATATCCATACGTACCCGATCTATAAAAGATTTGGGTGATTCACCCGTTAGCTGTTTCAACTTACGATGAAGTGTTCGTTCAGACATAGCTAGCATGGAAGCCAGCTCCACAGTACTTAATGGCACATTCACACTTTGTCGGACATTATGTTCGGCCTGAATTAAAAATGGTGAAGCAGACATCAAATGCCCTTGAGGAATATATTTATCCTGTGAGTTGGGTACAGCATCCACCACAGCGAAATCTGCTGCTCGGTTAGCGACTTCACTCCCGGCTAAAGAACGGATCATTCGCAGACAAATATCGACCCACGATAATGGCCCGCCAGCCGTCATAATAGTAGCGTCTTGAACTAAAGCGCTACCCCATACAATGTTCGCTTGCGGGAAGCGTTTGATAAATTCGTAATGTAACCACCAAGTGGTGGTACAGCGTCGATGAGCGAGTAAACCGGCTTCACCCAATACAAATGCGCCACTACACGAGCCACCTAATAATGCCTGCTGATTATATTGACGTTTTAACCAGCTCTGGCCCAACTTATTAAGTAATTGTTTAGGGGGAAGACCATTACCACAGGGGACAAAGCCTGGAATTAATACAGCATCACAAGACGCTATATCACCAAGCCCACAATCTGGCTTAAACGCTCTTCCTTGCCCATCAACAATATCCAAACCATCCACACTTGCGGTTATCACTTTGGGCTGCCACGCGTCAGATGCTGCTCCCCCGTTATCTGCTGAGGTTTTCTGGCTCAGCGCAGCTAAAGACAACATATCGATAATGCCAATCAAGGCCGATGGTAAAGCCTGATGTAACGCCAAGATTACTAAGGTATGACTCATAAACGTTTATCTGCCTTACTGTAATTGCCCTTATGGCGAATTATGTACTATAAGTGTCTTGTTCGCCACTCACGTTCATTTAGGCAGAGGCATAAAGTAGCCACTCCTTAAATACGAACGGAGAAAATCCAATGAAAGAAGCTAACAAAGCCATCCTAGCCAATATTGAAGCCAAACCAGAACATGCCGCCGATGTAGAAGCATTGCTGAACAGTGCAATAGCGCTTGCTAATCAGGAGAGCGGCACCACAACTTGGTTTGCATTTAAGTTAAGTGACACACGTTTCGGTATCTTCGATACCTTTGCCGACGAAGAAGGGCGTCGAGCTCACCTAAACGGTGATATTGCAAAAGCCTTGCTCAGCAAAGCAGACGAATGGCTATCACAAGCACCGGATATCATGATGGCAGATGTACTAGCCGCTAAGCTGGTTTAAAATAAAATAGTTAAAGAATAATAGGAATTTTAGCGCTCAAACCACTAAACAGGTCGTTATATACGACCGGCTTTGAGCGCTTGCTTAATACAGTATTTGGCCACTAATTTATGAAATGGTTTTATAAAAGCCATATATACCCTCCCAGTTTTGGTTTTCAAATTAACCAAAGTAGACACGGAAAACTCTTGTTCCGATAACCTTAATACCGATAGCCACATATCCATATTGGCTTCATAAGCTCCACAGACAACTTCTGAATCACTTACTGTTTCTATAGTAAGAAAACCCGCTTTTTTACCCGCTTTAATATTCTCTAAAGGGAGACTCATTTCAGTGTTACTTGCCGCTAGGCCAAAAGGCTTAACGATAATATTACGTAAAGATAGAGCAAACTGAACAGGCTTGGGTAAAAAACCAAAGATGCTGTGATATACATGCTTAGCGTCAAGGTCAACCTTATTCACATTCACTTTAAATGAGTCGCGATAATATGAATTTAATTCTTTCCCATTTATTTGCGTTTCTGTCGGAAACGTCATCTCTGAAATCATACCAATCCTTAATCGGAGTACGCAGTGAAAAAATATAGCGGCATTAGAAATATTTTTACAAAGCTGTGATTATTTAGCCTATATAATGAGCCGTTAAATTTATGTGAAATAACACACTTAACGTTTTAAGAGAAGGCAAGTTGATATTTTTTACTCCATAAAAAATATCACTATATACCAAGTTTTATAAAGTTACATTGCTATTTTATTAATGAAATATATTCACTTTTATAGTGCCAAACGACATATTTATTGATTATTGAATTTCAATATAATTGTCTTCGAATACTATTTAAGGAAATAAACATATGTCAGTCAATTCAATGTTACTTGCCACAACTAAGCAAGGTAAATGCACACAACTTATTGAAATATTAAACGAGCTACTGCCAGAAACCAGACAATTTTTTGGGTGTATCGATATGAAAATATTACGCAGTCATGAAAACCCTAGTGAATTTATCTTTTTTGGTGAATGGGAGTCAGCAGAAAATTATCAAAAATATCTAAAACACCGTGCACAACAAGGTGTGCTAGATAAAATAGGAGAGCTATTAACTGCTCCACCAGAAATCAAAATTATTAACAATACTGACCTTTAGTGAACGGAAGATACAAGAATTGCGAAACATAAACCACCAACAATAGATCCATTATAGAAGCATAGTAGTATAATATGTTCTGGCAGTAATAAATTGACTCACACCACCATAAACTATTGCGAGGCCTCTATGTTCAACAAGATAATTATCACTCTACTTTTAGCGTCCATCAGCAGTATCTTCTCTAACACCGTTTTGGCACATCAACACAGCGCCGGAAAGGGCAAAGTCATCGACTACACCGTTAATGGCGAAAAATACGAAGGCTATTACATTAGCCCTAAAAAAGACGCTCCTCTGGTCTTACTGGTTCACGACTGGGACGGGCTGACCGATTACGAAGTTAAACGCGCCCATATGCTGGCGGAACAAGGTTACGCCGTATTTGCTGCCGACTTGTTTGGTAAAGGCGTACGCCCCACGGAAGTTAAAGACAAGAAGCAACACACAGGCGAACTTTATAAAGACCGTAAAAAAATGCGTGCATTACTAAGTGGTGCGCTTGATACAGCTAAGGCCAATGGCGGTAATGCCAGCAATGCGGTTGCCATGGGTTATTGCTTTGGTGGTGCAGCAGTATTGGAAATGGCGCGCTCAGGCGCCGAGATGAAAGGCTTTGTCAGCTTCCATGGCGGCTTGAAAACACCTGCTGGACAAGATTACAAAAATACCAAAGGTCCACTATTGGTTATGCATGGCAGCGCCGATAAAGCCATCAGCCTAGATGACTTTATCAACCTAACCAAAGAACTGGAAACCACAGGTGTTGATAATGAAATGATCACCTACAGCGGCGCGCCTCATGCCTTTACTGTTATTGGCTCTAAACGCTACCACGAAGCAGCGGATAAAAAATCCTGGAAGCGTTTTAATAATTTCCTAAAAGAAGTACTGTAATCAAAAAAATTACTTTGCTCATTAAAAAATAAGGGTGGGATAAACCACTCTTATTTTTTCTATAAGTATCTGCCCTCATTTATTTTTTTCTATTTTTAAAAAATTAAACTCTATGAGTTTCTTCCGCAGCACTTTTTAAATTTATGACCGCTTCCACAAAGGCAAGGATCATTTCTCCCAAGCTTTGGGGCTGTACGGATAAACGGGCTCTGACTTGGACAACAACTTGTATCACTACAACAAGTCTCATTATCTTCAATATCATTGGCAGTATTTTGAATATCTTCAATCATAATAATTCTTTAAAATAAGGATCATTTTATAATATTGATGCATAACGAACTACGCATAGGCCATTGATTTTATTGGACGGTGAAGAATCAACATTGATTTCCACATTTTTTCCACTCATGTAAGCGGCCAAGAGCATCGAATATATATTTTTTTCTTCGTTATCAATAACAAAGTGTGCCAATACGCCTTTTCCTAAATCTGCTTTCGTACAATCCAACACATCGCTTACACCCTTTAGCTGTATCAAAGCAAAACTTCCCTCTGTACCTACGGATTTATTATGCGCTCTTATTATCGCAATATCTCCTGAAACAAGCTGCACCTGTGCAAACACACTTGATGATGCCAATAAAAAAATAGTTAACGCTAAAAACTTCATATTTTCTCCTTAGAAAGATAATAAATTATTTAAACCCAGCTAATATTTTTTTAGTCCACTCTTCAACTTCTTGCATAACTTCCTTGGTATTTCTATCAGTCATATTGATGGCTTCACCAATATGAACT